>NZ_JAGMXV010000076.1 GCF_018006725.1 Rhizorhabdus sp. | reverse complement strand
CTGTTGCTTTGTTGACCGGATCGGATTGTCGGCGCCGCGCCGACAATCCGATCCGGTCAACAAAGCAACAGCGCTGCTCCTCACGGCGTGGCGAGCTTCGCTCGAATCCTTTAGCGAGCTGCCCGGTGATCCAACCTCGCAAGTGCTGAGGAAAGACCAGATACCGTTCCGCCAGGAGCTGTTTTCCTATAGGCCCGGGATGCAAGAGCCAAGGCGATGAACTTTCTTGCGCGGACCTCCATATTCTCGGGCACCCGTATTCACGGCTAAAGTGTCGATCGCGAAGATATAGCTCACGGCGTTGCTTCTGAACCTGAAGCTCCTGCAGACAGATATTGGACCGCTACGGGCAACCTACTGTCACTCGTCTTCGGCATGCGCTTAAGCAGATATATTCTCTTTCTTCCTTATCTGCTACGCGGCAAGGGCGCGCTCATGCGAGGCTGGGCTGCAGCATTTGTTCTTGTCGAATGAAGGGGGAAGTCGGCTGATGGTGCGATCGGATTTGCTCAGGTGCTTGGGTCAGGACAATCCCGAGCTTGCTGCTGCCGATATCGAACGTCTTGTCGACCTGTTCTTCGACGCAATCGCGCGGCAGATGGCTGCCGGTGGGCGTGTCGAGCTGCGCGGGTTCGGCGTCTTCGAAGCGCGGTGGCGCCGCGCGCGTGCGGGCCGAAACCCGAAAAACGGGTCGACCGTCGCGGTGCTTGGCAAGCGTGTTCCCTTCTTCAAGGCGGGTAAGACGCTCCGCGCGCGCTTGAACGGCGATGCGCATGCTGACTGAGCGACGAAGCGCATTTAGGATCGGTTTTCAGCCGATTGTCGCTTGATCGCCATGGCAAAACAGTGACAACGGGCGTCGTTTCTGAGGAAGGCACGCCCCTGCCGCGAGTCCGGAAAACAGAAACACCAGGTGGGGACTGGCCCGACCTGGTGCTCGATATTCCGTGTCGAGGGCGCTTGGCGATGCCAGTGGGGCCGATTCGACTGCTGTTATGGTCTTGCGCGTGAATGGCTGAAAGTCAAGTTCCTTATCCCTATCTCCCGGCGCAAGTGGACGCGATTCGCGCCTCGCTGTCGGAACCGAGGTTCGGCGCCTACCTTTCCAAAGGTGGCAATGACACGGGCTACGCGCTGGCGCTCTACCTCTACAATGCCCGGCTCGCCAAGGCGTTCCTCTATCCGCTGCACGTGGTCGAAGTAACGCTGCGGAACGCGATCGATGGTCTTCTCGTAAGTCGCTACGGCCAGACCTGGCCGCACGAGGCGGCGCTGCGCGATGGGCTCCTGACAGATGCCGGACGAGCGACGCTCGACAAGGCGATCGGACGCGCGGGCGCCGGCGCATCGCGGGGGCAGATTGTCGCGGAACTCACCTTCGACTTCTGGTCGCATTTGCTCCGACCCGAATACCACGCCCTCTGGCGCACGGCGCTCAACATCGTCTTCCCGCATGCGCGGCCGCCGGTCGGCCGGCACGAGGTCCAGGGCCTGGCAAGGTCGATCAACCGGTTTCGCAACAGGGTCGCGCACCATGAGCCGATCCTCGACCAGAATGTGGGTGACCTGCAGGCCAAGATCGTCGAGTTGATCGCCTTGCGTTGCCCGGAAACGGCAGCCTGGACCCGCCACCATACGACCATCGGACAGGTGCTCCGGACGCGGCCGCGAAACGGCCGCGGGCACGGCGAGCTTCTGTCGTCGAAGCTCGCGCCCGAGTTTGTCCCGGCGACGCTCGCCTCGAGCCTCGAGGACGTGATGCGCGCGCTCGATCGCGGCCGTCCGGTTGCGATCTGCCTCGACGATGACGGGCGTCCCGTCGCGGCTTTTTCGGCCCTAGACATTACCCGCTACATTCTGGCCGACGCGGACCGGAATGCCGGCCTGTTTGCGCCGGCCGAGCGGACCGTCGCGGACATGCTCGCCGGGATCGACGCGCCGGCGCGCACGGCGGTCATGCAGGAGGACGAGCCCCTTGCGCTGGCGGTCGATACGCTGCGGCGGCCGCGCGTCGACATCCTGGTCGGGGTTGGGGCTGGCGATGGGCGTCCCACGGGGACGATCATGCGCGCGCATCGGCGCTATTAGCCCATTCGCCCGTCGCGCGGGTGACCGCCGCCAGCTTTATCCATCATCCGGGGCAGCGCTGCGGCCGATCGCGTCACAATTGCTTGAAGCTCATGCGGCCGATCTGCATGCTGGTGACAAAGCGGCATTTGCAAGCAAGGAGGCATGCGTCATGCACAGGGTGATCGAGGCTGGCGATGATGTCATCGCGCTCGAGGTTTCCGGAAAGATCACGGGCGCCGATCTCGACGCCATGATGGACCGGCTCGACCAAGCGATGGCCCATCACGAGAAAATCCATATATTTGTCGAGACGCGCGGCATCGACGGCATCGAGCTCACCGGCCTTCCGGGCTATGTGGCGCGCGCCATGCCCCTTTTCGGCAAGCTGACACGGTTCGGACGCGTGGCGGTCGTTGCCGACCAGACATGGGTGCGGATCGGCACCCGGGTCGAGAGCGCGGTTCTGCCCTTTATCAGCTACAAGACTTTCGAGCCGGCGCAGCGCGAGGAAGCACTCGCCTGGGTCAAGGGCGCGCCTTCCGCGGCCTAGCAGGATGGCTGATCGCGCTCGAGGCAGCGTCGGCCACTCAACGCGCGGCTGTGGGTCGGCGCCTCGCGGCGGTCTCGCAACGGGTCGGAGCGCTTGAGATGCACTGCCATCCGTACAACTCCTAATGATGCACGAGAAATGATCCTTTTATCCGGCGGCTCGACGATCACGTCGCGTTGGAGCTGGTACGGTGCCCGATCTGGAGTTGAACGAAGAAGGTCTCGGCGAGCTCGTCGATGCGTTCTACGCCCGCGTGCGGAAGGATCCGGAACTCGGTCCCATATTCAATGACGCCATTGGCGACTGGCCCGAGCACCTGACGAGGCTGCGTGCCTTCTGGTCCTCGGTCATGACGGGCAGCGGGCGGTACAAGGGCCAACCGGTGCCCGCTCATCTCAAGCATCGCGACCGGCTGTCGCCCGCCTTGTTCGAGCGGTGGCTCGCGCTCTGGGCGCAGACCAGCAACGAGCTGATGAGCCGCGAAGCCGCGGCCGCGCTGCAGGCCAAGGCCGCGCGCATCGCCGAGAGCCTCCAGCTCGCCATGTTCTTCCGGCTGGAGCGCCAGCCGGACCACCATTCCGCCTGAGCCGCGGTTGCAAACAGGATTGAACCAATGACCGAGATTCCCCTCGTCGACCTCAACGTCCATCATGCGCCGCGCGACATGCGCGATCGCGTCGCTCTGGGCTTTACGAAGATGCTTCGCTTCTGCGCCGACACCTTCTTCGCCAAGCGTTATGGCCATCGGGCCATCGTTCTCGAGACGGTGGCGGCCGTGCCCGGCATGGTGGGGGCGACGGTCAATCACCTCAAGTGCCTGCGCCGAATGTGCGACGACAAGGGGTGGATCCGGACGCTCATGGAAGAAGCCGAGAACGAGCGCATGCATCTGATGACCTTCATCGAGGTCGCCAAGCCGACGCTTTTCGAGCGACTGGTGATCCTGGCCGTGCAGTGGGTGTTCTACCTTGCCTTCTTCGCGCTTTATCTGGTGAGCGACCGAACCGCGCACCGGGTGGTCGGCTATTTCGAGGAAGAGGCGGTGATCAGCTACACCCTCTACCTCAAGGAGATCGATGAGGGGCGTAGCGCAAATGTGGCAGCGCCTGCGATCGCGCGGCACTATTGGAAGCTGCCCGAGGGCGCGACACTGCGCGATGTCGTGCTGGTCGTGCGGGCCGATGAGGCACATCACCGCGACGTCAATCATGGGTTCGCGAACGAGCTCGCGGGCTTGGCGCCGGCGGAGACGGTCGCGCCCTATCCCGAGCACGCCGAGCAAATCCGGCTGGCCGCCTGAGATGAGCGCTCCGACGCCCTATCGCTCGACCCCGGTCTTCGATCAGGACACGCTACCGGCCGCGCTCCGCGCCCGCCATACCACCAAGGCGGGCGTCTGGGGCGTGATCCGGGTGCTGGAAGGTGAGCTTCGGCTCACCATCCTCGAGCCGCCATCGGAAGTCGTCATCACGCCCGGCAATCCGGCCGTGATCATGCCGCAGCAGCCGCATCTGGTGACGCCGCTCGGGCCGATGCGGATGCAGGTGGACTTCTACGACGAAGCGCCGAACTAGGCGTCCCCGCCACCGTCACCGCCTCTCGGCGGGGCATATTGCTGAGCCGGCAAAGATGATCAACCAGCGGTTGGTAGAGCGGCGTCTCGAATGCGAGGCCGGCGGCACCATATTCGGACCAGATGACCGTCGCGCAGAGGCCCTCGAAACCTTGCGGTCGAACGACGACGCGCTGGCCTTCAGCGAGGTGGATGCCCATTGCCTCGATGCGGCAGCCGGCGGACGAGAGATCCACCAGCATGACCGGCTCCTTGAGCGTTGACGTCCTGAACTGGGCAGGGTGGCGCAAGGGCTGGCGGCTTTGTCGCCGGCGAGATCTATGAGGCGTCGTCATGGCCGCAACTTGCGCCGGAACGTTTTCGCAAAAGTTGAAGGGCACCGATAAGCCTGTAAAATTATGTAAAGCCAGAAGAGTAAAGCCTCGGAGCGGGCGTGAGCATGATCGATGTTGAACCGGATTAGAGCGGTTTTCGATCAATCTGGGTCATATCCGCACGAACTGAAGTAGTTGGCGCATTCCTTGGGCTGGAAGATGTCGACGAGCTTGCCGATGAGGCTCCACAAGCCGCTGACGGTTCTCTCACCTGCCTTGCGGAGCATGGCCTTGAGGCGGGAGAAGGCCTTCTCAATCGGGTTGAAGTCGGGGCTGTAGGGTGGGAGGAAGCGCAGCGTTGCTCCTGCCGCCTCGATCCGGTCGCGGACTGCGGGACGTTTGTGGCTCGACAGGTTGTCCATGATCACGACGTCGCCTGGCCGCAATTCGGGCACGAGTACCTGCGCCACATATGCTTCAAACCAATCACCGTTGATCGGGCCGTCTAGCACCATCGGCGCGACCATGCCGGTCATGCGTAGGCCGGCGACCAGCGTGGTGGTCTTGCGGTGACCATGCGGGAAGCCCATTCGCAGGCGCTGACCTCTGGCGCAGCGCCCATGACTACGGGTCATGTTCGTGGCAGTCCATGTCTCGTCAATGAAGACCAGGCGTTCCGGATCGAGATCGATCTGGCCGTCAAACCAGTCGTGGCGCTGCCTCAGGACGTCGGGCCGGTCTTGCTCGATGGCATGCCCAGTCTTTTTTTGCGCGTCATGCCCCGCCGCGCGAAAAACCGATGCAGCCCGGCAACCGAGATGGCGAGCCCCTCCTCGACCAAGGCGAGGCGCAGTTCTTCAAGCGAGATGTCCTTGCGCGCTTCCCAGAGGGCGAGAATGTCGGCAGATCGCTCCTCGACACGGCGCGAGCGCATATCTCCGCCTTGAGGTTTGGAGGCAACGCTGCCGGTTCCGCGCTGCTGCGCATGCCACCGGATCGCCGTCGACGGTGCTACGCCGAAACGCGCCGCCGCTGCCCGGCAACTCAGCCCGCCTGCAATCGCAGCCAGAAGCCGAACCCGCAAATCCATCGAGAGAGCGTGACCCATCCATGCCGGCCTCCTTCACCAGCACGGATTCTGAATCAGAAATCACGCGGAGAGGGAATCCCTCATCGATTCAAAGCGGTCGAAAAACGCTCTAACAGTGATCTTGCTATGCGATCCGACCTCTCATCTCACGGATCAACATGGCGGGCCGAAGGCATCCACCTTTACATGTTTTTACAGTGAAGAGGGTTTCTCGAGCGAGCGCGAACTATCCGATTGCGCCATAAGCTTTAGAGTGGGTCTTGGAACGCGGCGCGACGCGCTGCAGTCGGGAGCATGGATTTGATCCTCTATTCGCGCGGCTTCGCATCGGCCGGACGAACAACCGTGGTCACGATGACGAAGCGCTTGCGCCCTGGCGGTCAGGAGACCGCCTATGACAGGGGGGCCGGCAGGAATTTCCGCCCATGAGCGCAGGTCCTCTCCTCACCAGCGCTTCGCGTGTGCGCAACGTCGGCCTCGAAGGCGAGCATCCCGACAATATTGTCGCTGACATCGCCAGGCGCGGGAAGCTGCCAGCACGGATCATCGTCGTCGCCAACGAGAAGGGCGGGGTGGGCAAATCGACGATCGCATTTCACCTGGCGGTCGGCTTGCTCCATCGCGGCCACAGCGTCGCGGCGATCGATCTCGATCGACGACAACAGACCTTGTCCCGCGTCCTGGGCTATCGGGACGGAACGATCTGCCGGCTTAAGGCGCCGCTCAAGAGCCCGAGGCATGCCGTTCTGCAGGTCCCGAGCGGCGCGATGCTATGTCAGGAGATGATGCGCATCGGGTCGGCTTGCGACTACATCGTGATCGACGTGCCGGGGTATGACTCGGCCATCGCCCGCCGTGCTCTGGCGCTGGCTGACATCCTTGTCACGCCGATCAGTTCCAGTTTCGTCGATCTCGACCTCCTGGCCCGCGTGCACCCCCTCACGCTCGACATCGTGTCACCGGGCTGCTTTGCCACGGCGGTGAACGAAATCAGGCAAGCGCGTCTTCGGCAGGGGCTCGGCGGCATCGATTGGATCGTGCTCGAGAACCGCCTCCGGCGCGAAACCAGCCATAACCGTGACCGGGTCGAAGCGGCACTGCGGACTATCGCCCCCGAAGCCGGTTTTCGCATGACCAAGGGCCTTGCCGAGCGAGTCGCCTATCGCGACCTCTTCCTGATGGGGCTGACCCATCTCGATCTTAAGGCATTGCCTGCGCTTCCGTTTCCCAATTCGCGCGTCGTGCAAGAGATCAGGAATCTGGTTGCAACGGTGGAAGAGACGCCGGCGGACCGGCGGTGTCTGGTGAATGCCTGACGGGCACGGCGCCAGCATGTTGTGCTGAAGAGAGGCGCTGTTTCACTGACCCTACGGACTATCACGGATGGCCCGAGAGTGCCCGCGCGTGGAAACGGTCCTCATGAACCTGTCTTTGGAACTTGCGGTCGCCACTGCCTTGGTGGTGCTGACCATCTTCATCCATCTTGGCGGGATCGCGCTTCTCCTCGCGCTGCTCCGCCGTCATCGCGGAAGGCGAACCGTTCGCACGCTCTGGCATGAAGGATTGGGGATCCTGGGCGCGGCCGGCGGCCTGTTCGTTCTCCATGCCCTTGAAATCTGGCTCTATGCAGGCTTCTACATCGCCGTCGAGGCGCTCAGGAGCTTCGAGGCGGCGCTCTACTTTTCAACCTCTTCCTACACGACGGTGGGATATGGGGATGTCGTCCTCGACGAGCGCTGGCGTCTGCTCGGCGCGATCGAGGGAGCGAACGGCCTCATCCTTCTGGGATGGTCGACCGCGTTCTTTGTCGCCATCGTCGGCCGGATCCGCGGGCTTGAGAACGAGGTTCAGGCGCTGCCATGAAGGTAAAAACGCGCTGGCTTGCAACCGCCCTGCGCCTTTGCTCATGAAGGAAGGCGCGGGTTTCACAATCAGACCCTTGCAGCTCGGCCCGCCGCTCGGGGCGGGAATGCATTGGCTCAAGATCAATCAAGAGGGAAACAGGTGACCCATCAGCTCACGATGAAGTTCCACGGTGCGGCAGGCACTGTCACCGGCTCATGCATGGAGCTCGCGCTAGGCGCCCGCTCGATCCTGGTCGATTGCGGTCTGTTCCAAGGCTCGCGCAGTCTCGAGGCGCTCAACCTCGGCAGCTTCGGGTTCGATCCGCGGAGGATCGACGCGGTGATTCTGACCCATGCGCATATCGATCATTGCGGCCTTCTCCCCAAGCTTGCGGCCCAGGGCTATGAGGGTGCGATCTGGTGCACACAGGCCACGAGCGACCTTCTCGAATTCATGCTGGCCGATGCCGGCAGGATCCAGGAATATGAGGCGGAGCGCCGGAACCGACGGCGCGACCGCGCCGGCGACGCGCTGTTCGAACCTCTCTACACCGAAGAAGATGCGATCAGCGCGTGGCGGCTTTCTCGTCCGGTCGCGCTCGGGAACTGGTTCGAACCCGCCCCCGGGTTCAAGGCCAGGCTCTGGAACGCGGGCCATATTCTCGGCTCAGCCTCGGTGGAGCTCTATGCCGGCGGGGCACATATCCTCTTGTCGGGCGATCTCGGGCCCGACAACAAGGCGTTCCACGCCGATCCCGCCGCGCCCAAGGGCCTCGATCACGTCGTCTGCGAAGCCACATACGGCAATCGCGCGCGCGAGAAGCTCACGATCGACGAGCGCCGCGCGCAGCTCGAAGGGGTGGTCAAGGAAGCCATCGCGCGCGGCGGCAACCTCGTCATCCCGAGCTTCGCGCTCGAGCGGACACAGGAGCTGCTCCTCGACCTTGCGCGACTTTCGGACGCTAACCGCATCCCGAACGTGCCGATCTTCGTCGACCCGCCGTTGGCGAGCCGGGCAATCAAGGTCTTCTCGAGTCATATCGACGAGATGGAGGATGTCGACGGTCGCGACATCTTCCGCCATCCGAGCATCCGTTACGTCGAGGACAGCCTGGAATCGATGCGCCTCAACACCGTTTCGGGGGCGATCATCCTGGCCGCGTCGGGCATGTGCGAAGCCGGGCGCATCCGCCATCACCTCAAGCACAATCTGTTCAGGCGGGAGTCGACTGTCCTCTTCGTCGGTTTCCAGGCCGAAGGAACGCTTGGCCGCGTCATTCTGGACGGCGCGCAACGAGTACGGATCTCCGGCGAGGACGTGAATGTGCGCGCGCAAATCCGCCGCATCGACAGCTATTCCGCGCATGCGGACCGCGACGAGCTGCACGACTGGATCCGCGACAGAGGCAAGCTTGGTGGCAGCCTGTTCCTTTCGCATGGCGAGGGCCAGGCGGTAGAAGGGCTCCGCGCGCTCGTACAGGGCGACGACCCGGCCGCCAGCGTCATCGCGCCGCAGATGGGCGAGCGGTTTGCGCTTCCGCCAGGCGCGCCAGCCAAGCGGCTCGAGACCGGCCGCGTCGATCTCAACCAGCTGGCGGGCGAGGATTGGCAGAACGACTATGCCGACTTCATCACCAACCTGAAGCGCAACCTCTATTCGATCAAAAGCGCGCGGGCGCGCCGCGAAGCGCTCGACGACATGCGCCGCGTCCTCGACAGCTACAATGCGTTACGCGAGGAACGTAAGGCGCGCGCGTCCGCCGGCGCGAAGCCGTCGGGAAGACAAGAACGCTAGGGCAGGCAAAGCAGGTTGCGAGCTTCCAGCGCGTCCGCGAGCAGGGGCGCGAGATGCACCTGATTCGTGCGGTGAGGAATGCTGTCGCTGCTCGCCAGGCGCTCGATCCCGCTTGCCGTCAGTCGCGCGAGGTCCTGGTCCGATGCGAGACAATGAGTGACGATCGCCTCGACGCGGGCGGCACCCGCTGAGAGCAGCAGCTTCGCGGTCTCGACCAATGTGTGACCGCTCGAGACAAGGTCGTCGACGAGGATGACCCGGCGCCCTCGGGCGCGTTCCGCGCCGTCTAGCGCGAGCGATACGGATCGGTCGCCATGCCGCTGCTTCGTCCCGACCAGCATGTCGAGATCGAGCGGCTCGGCAATCGTCCGGGTCCACTGCAGCGATTCGCTGTCGGGGCCGACGATTAGCGGATTGTCGTCACGACCAACGAGCTCCGCCAGGAGCGGCGCGGCCGAAAGAGCAACGGCGGGTATGCCCGGCACCGCGTCGCTCAGGCTCGAAATACGGTGCAGGTGCGGATCGACGGTGAGCAGAGCGTCGAAATGGCTGGCGAGGAGCCCCCCGATAACTCTCTGGCTCACCGCCTCGCCGGCGCGGAACGCCTGGTCCTGCCGCATATAGGCGAGATATGGCGCAACCAGGACGACGCGCCGGGCGCCAAGCTCGCGGGCGGCCGAAGCGGCGAGGAGCAGTTCGACGAGCTTGGCGTCGGGATCGTCGAGCGAACGGTGAAGGATCACCACGGGGGCGGCGGCCGGCACGCGCACAAGGGCCTCGTGATCGGGGAAGCGGCGCACTTCAACGGCCGCCGCTTCAATGCCAAGCGCGTGGGCAAGTCGTTCGGCTGCCTCCAGGCTTTCGGAAAACCCGAGTACGAGCGCGTTCATCGCACAATCTCGTAGCCGGCGTCTTCCCTTGCCAGGTCATGGGCGAAGCCAAGCCCGGTCGCCGATTGGGCGTGGATCCGATAAAGAGCCTGGCCTTTGCGCACTTCGGCGCCGACCTTGCATATGAGGTCGATGCCGGCGCCCTTGTCCATGGGCGCTCCGGCAAGCCGGGCGATACGCGCGATCCGGTGGCAGTCGATCGCGATGACACGGCCGTCGCGGGGGGCACAGATTTCCTGGATGTGCGCGCCCGGCTTGAATTCCGCGGGCTGTCGGCCCTGGGCAGCGATCAGCCGCTCCATGGCCTCCAGTGCCGCCCCCGAGGCGAGCAGCTCGAGCGCACGGGCGAACCCCCGCCCCCCTTTGAGCGCCGGATCGAAATCGAGGACACGCCCCGCCAGCATCAAGGCATGATCGCGCAAATCTTCCGGCGCATCGGCGTCGTTGCGTAACACGGCCATTACGTCGCGGGCTTCGAGCACGGGTCCAATGCCCCGGCCGATGGGCTGCGAGCCGTCGGTCAGCACGATGTCGATGACGAGCCCCAGCTTGTCGGCGACGTGCTCGAACAGCTTGCGCAGCCGTACCGCTTCACTTTGCGAGCGGACCTTGGCGGTAGGACCAACGGGGATGTCGAGCACGAGATGGGTGGACCCCGCCGCCAGCTTCTTCGACAAGATCGACGCGACCATCTGTTCGAACGTGTCGATGCGCAAGGGCCGTTCGACCGAGATCAGCACATCGTCCGCGGGAGAGAGGTTCACGCGCCCGCCCCAGGCGAGCACCGCCTTCTCGCGCGAGACGATCGCGCGCAGCTCGTCTTCGCGCAGATCGACATTGGCGAGCACTTCCATCGTGTCCGCCGTGCCGGAAGGGGATGTGATCGCGCGCGAGGAGGTCTTGGGGATGATGAGGCCATGAGCGGCGACGATCGGCACGACGATCATCGACGTGCGGTTCCCGGGAATGCCGCCAATGCAATGCTTGTCGACGACGAGCGGCGCGTGCCAGTCGAGCCGGTTGCCGACGGCCGCCATCGCGCGGGTCATGGCGAGCGTTTCCTCGGTGCTCATGAAGCCGGCGCAGGCAACCAGAAAGGCCCCGATCTCCATCGGTGAATAGCGGTGGCCGGCGACATCACGAATGATGGCGGCGATCTCGCTTTCATCGAGCGTGTCGCCGTCGATCTTGCGCCGGACCGATTCGAGGCTCGCGGGAACGGGCGCCTGCTCGATCGAGACCGCAGCCCCCTCAGGCAATCCAAGGCGGCGAAAGGCCTGCTCGCCGAGGCCGATTTCACCAGCCTCGACAAGGGCAGGCTCGTCGACCAGAGCCAGGGTCGCCAATATCTCGGCGCTCTCGCCCGTGATGCGGATCTTGCGCAGCGCCTGAAATTGTTCGGCCGAGTAGCCATTACCCTGCCGCGGCAGAAAAGCGGTATTCTCAGGATGGGTGTCTATCGCCAGGCGTCGGATCTTCAGCATGGCCGGCCTCAAACCCTTTCGGGCCGCATGCGATCAAAGTCCTGCGGCGTGATCTGCCGCTTCGCGGGTACCGTCTGCAAGGGGCAGCGACCTTGCGCGTCAGGTGTGGCAGCGCCCCGATCGCGGCGATAGATGTCGGGAAAGTAGCGCACGCCGCCAAGGCTATCGGGTTCGGCGGTGAAATAGGTGATATAGACCGGCAGAGCAGCGGGCAGCATCGCGCTCTGCGTGCGGCCGGAGCCCACGACTGTGTCGACCCTGGCACGGTCCCATCCAGGGCCGAGCAGGGTTGCAGCGAGTCCGAGGGCATCGCCCACGCGCACGCAGCCATGGCTATAGGCCCTGACCTCCTTTTCGAACAGCGCCTGGGCAGGGGTGTCATGAAGATAGACGTTGAACCTGTTGGGCATGACGAGCTTCATGCGCCCCAAGGCGTTCTGGGGTCCGGGACGCTGGCGGTAGCGCCCGTTCTCGCGCACATAACCGCGTCGCGCCGCCTCGGCGGGATTGTGAGCGACAAGACGGGCGATCCCCTCGGCGGCGATGCTCGGGGGGATTTCCCACCAGGGATTGAAGATGACGCCGGTGACCCTGGCTTGGAACACAGGTGTCGGCGACCCCGTCTTGCCGACAACGACCCGCCACCGGCCGGCCAGCTTGCCGTCCTCCCACAGGCTTGCCTCGAAAGCGGCGGTGTTCACCAGCAGGTAGCGCGCCCCGAGTTGCCGCGGCATCCACCGCCATCGGTCGAGATTTGCGGCAAGGATGGCCCGGCGGTTGGCGTCCCTCTCTTGCGCATAGGCCTGCGACAGCGCGTGGTAAAAGGGATGGGAAGGCCGTGTCGTACGGAAGAGATCGTCGAGCCGATCCTGGGCGAGCGCTGTGGACACGCTGGCGCGAGGATCGGGCCAGGCGGACGGCTCGGCTATGTGCCAGTTCGAGCGCAGCGCGGCATTGCAGCAGCCATTGCGGTGCGCTTGCAGAAGCCGGACGGCGGAGGCAGTCGCGAGTTCATCGCGGCGGGCGTCGTCGCCACGGTTGACCGCGGCTTGCAGCGCCGGAAGGCCGACCGCCGCGGCTCCGAGGCCTTCGGCGTCCGCCGCTTTCATCCAATGGATCAGGCGCTCCGTCTGCGCCTCCGTCCATTGCGGCTCGGAAGCTGCGAAAGTGAAGCTGGGGGCAAATATCAGGAGGAGGAGGAGGAGTATGGAGAAAGTGCGCTTCATGCGTCCGCCATGTGCGAAACCGGGCGAAGGAGACCATGCGGAATGTTACGAGGGTGAGCAATGGTTGAGTAACACGGGGCTCGCCGGGAAGTCGCGAAACCAGGGCCCACCGCCGTGCGCCGATATTTTAGCGAGGCGTGCAGAGCCGACGCGCGAGCTAGCGGCTTTGTGCCTGCGCCCAGCGCGCCGCGTTAGCGTCGGCGCAGATGCGGTCCGCCGTTTGCCGGACCTTTTCGAGTTCCATCGCGCCGCGATCGGCGGACATGCCGTCCACGATATTGTCGAGGGCAAGTCTGTAGGCGCGCTCGGCGCCGAGAACGTCCGAAAGATATCGGTCGAACAGCGTATGCATGGCGCTTTCTACTCCCTTCTCGGCCAGCCAGGCGCTGCTTGTCGAGGAAGTCGAGATCTGTACGAGCCGTGTGCCGTTCAGCGGACGCTCGTGGGGCTCGTCCCCGACATAGCGCGCGGCGTTGCCGAGCACCCGCTCGAGATAACCCTTGAGCATGGCGGGCATGGAGCCGAACCACATCGGATAGACCAGCACGAGGACGTCGGTTCGAGCGAGCCGGTCGCACTCGGCAAGAATCTCGGGGGGCGGGGCATAATCAGGCTTGCCCGGCCGTTCGTTCGCCTTGAGGATCGGGTCGAAGCCTTCCGCATAGAGGTCGAGCACCGTGCCGGTCTGATGATGCTTCTGCGCACGTTCCAGCCAGCACCGCGCCACGCTGGCGCAAAAGCTGTCCTGATCCGGATGGGCCAGAACGATTGTGTGGTCGACGGCGGGTGGGGCCATTGTCACGCTCCTCGCTGAATTTCACATCCTGTTGCCACGGCATTGCGCGCGGTTGTCCTTGCCATCGCGTGGATCAATTCCTCGACGACACGCGTAGGACGATCGGGCCGCAAGCGTTCGAACTGAAGATCGATCCTTCCTCCGCAATCGGCTAGCGCAAAAACGATTACTCGCTACCCGCTCAAACCTGCCAGGGGCTGTTGAGTTTCCAAGACGATCGCCAAAGAAGACCGGATCGCAGCCGGTTCGTCAGGCCGATAGTGAGGCGAGTTCACCGGTCAACTTCGCAGGACCGGCCCGCTCTGTCGTTGCCTGCGGCAAAATGTCCGCAAGGCTGTATCTCTCCAGCGTGCGGCGGAAGGCCCGTCCCGCCTCGTCGAGCACGGCAGGAAGACCGCAGCGCCGGCGGAGCCGGCAATCCGAACATTCGACAAGCGCGCATTGCGGCTCGGTCGTGCGGAGAACTTCGCCAAGATTGATGAGGGCGGGCTCGCGCGCGAGGCGGACCCCGCCGCCGCGGCCGCGCGTCGCTTCCACGATCCCTGCTCGCGCGAGCCGATTGACGACCTTCATCAGATGTGTGCGCGAGATCGCCTGAGCCTGCGCCACCTGCGCGATCTGCGTGCGCTCGTCTCCCCGGCCGGCGAGATCGATCAGCAGGCGAAAGGCATAGTCGGTGTGGCGGGTCAGTTGCATGCGAAATGGCCGTTGAGGACCGCATCGTTATGCCATCTTATCCGCGTCGCTGTTTTGATTCTGATCAAATTCAACTTTGCGAGTCGGGTCTAAGCGGAATTGTACATTCCACTTATCGAGAGGTATCCGATGTATTGCGTTCAATGCGAACAGTCGAACAAGGGTGGCTGCGCGGTCAAGGTCGGGTCCTGCGGCAAGACCGCCACTGTCGCCGATCTCCAGGACGTGCTGCTGCGCGTGATGCAGGGCGTGTCCGCGGTCGCCGCCCGCGCGGCGGACAAGGGCGTCCGCGACGCCGAAGTCGATGCCTTCACGCCCCATGCCTGGTTCACCACGCTCACCAACGTCAATTTCGACGAAGCGCGTTTCCTGAAGCTGATCGCGACGGCGCTGCGCATGCGGGAAAAAATCCATGCGGCGGCGATGGCTGCCGGCGCTGACCTCTCAGACCTGCCTGAGCCCGCGACGTGGGAGCCTGGCGCGACACTGGCCGAGCTTTCGGCGGCGGCACCGATGGCCAGCATCCAGCGTTTCGTCGACCGCGACGGGCCCTCGATCGTCGGCCTGCGCGATCTGATCCTCTACGGGCTCAAGGGCACGGCGGCATACAGCGAACATGCGCGCGTTCTCGGCACTGAAGAAGCCGAGGTGGTTGCCGAATTCCATCGTATCTCCGCCTTTCTCGCCACCGATCCAACGGACGTCGACGCGCTGCTGCGCGAGGCCCTGGCGATCGGCGCGCTCAACCTGAAGGTCATGGAGCTTCTCGACGCGGCCAACACCGGCCGCTTCGGGCATCCGGAGATCTCGAGCGTGCGCATGACCCCGAAAGCGGGCAAGGCGCTTCTGGTGTCGGGGCACGACCTCGGCGACCTCGAGATGATCCTGCAGCAGACCGAGGGCAAGGGCGTCAACGTCTATACGCACGGCGAGATGTTGCCGGCGAACGCCTATCCCGGGCTCAAGCGCTATCCGCACCTGGCGGGGAACTACGGCGGGGCATGGCAGGATCAGCAGAAGGACTTCGCGGCGTTCCCTGGCGCCATCGTCATGACGTCGAACTGCCTCATCAATCCGGAGATTCGCGGCTATGCCGATCGGCTGTTCACCGCGGGGCCGGTGGGCTGGGCCGGCGTGCGCCACATTGTCGATCATGACTTCTCGCCGGCGGTTGCACGGGCGCTGGAACTGCCGGGCTTTGCCGAAGATGCGCCGGAAGAAGTGATCACCGCGGGTTTCGCGCGCAACACCGTCATGGGCGTAGCCGACACGCTGCTCGGAATGATCGGGCGGGGTGAGGTGAAGAATCTCTTCCTGATCGGCGGATGCGATGGGGCGCGTCCGGGCCGCAACTATTTCCACGACCTCGCCATGGCGACGCCGCAGGACAGCCTTATCCTGACGCTCGGCTGCGGGAAGTTCCGCTTCAACCGCGAAGAGCTGGGCAACATCGCCGGCGTGCCGCGTGTGCTCGACATGGGTCAGTGCAACGATGCCTATTCGGCGATCCAGGTGGCCGTAGCGGTCGCCAATGCGCTTGGCTGCGGGGTCAACGACCTGCCGCTCCACTACGCCATCAGCTGGTTCGAGCAGAAGGCGACCGCCGTCCTGCTGACGATGCTGCACCTCGGGATCAGAAAGATCCATCTCGGCCCGACCTTGCCGCAGTTCCTGACGCCGGAGGTTCTCGAAGTGCTGGTGGAGAAGTTCGACATCCGGCCGACCGGCGAAGTGGCGAGCGACCTCGACCGCATGCTGAAGGCAGCCTGAGCAATGCTGTCGCCCCCGCATCGCGGACCATGCGGGGGCGACATCCTGGCGGAGATATTCAAGTCTCGTCGGCGTTCATCGCATCGATGAAGCCTTCAAACAGGCTGATGACCTTCTGTGAGGACAGTATGTCCTCGAAGTCGCTGGGATGGACGAACTGGTCCCGGAACCACGGGTAGAGCTCACCGGAAAAGCATTGCTGCAGCCAGGCGAGCGCCAGCCTCACTTCCGGGACGGCTTCGCGCGCCGGGTTGATGACGCATAGGATCTCGCGGCGCAGCTGCAGGTTTATGTCGAGCGGCTTCACCCTGCGGCTGACGGCGCGAGCGTAGGTCGGCAATATGCCGATGCCGCCGCCGCCGGCGATAGCGCGGAAATGGGCGGAGCTGCTGTTGGTCCTTATGCCGATAGGCCCGTCTATGTCGGTGGTGCCGAGAAAATAGGGTAGCAGGTGCGAGGCGACCTGGTCGGCCTCCTGCCAGACAAGTCTGTGACGCGGCCAGTCATCGACGGAACGGGGCATGCCGGCGTCGCTGAGATAGCGCTCCGATGCGAAAGGCATGAGGTGCAGGCAGCCGAGCCGGCGGCAGATCGTCGTATTTCCCTCGCTGGGGTGCTCGAGCTGAATGGCGATATCGCACTCCCCGCCGGCCACGTCGCTGCGCTGCATGTCGCAGTGGAGAACGACATCGATTTCGGGGTTTGCATTCTGGAAGTCGACCAGCCTCGGCATCAACCAGTATGTGCCAAGACCTTCGGTTACCGCGATGCGCACGCAGTCCCGGGTGCCGGAGGCCGTTTGTTCCTGCTCCAGAAACTGACGGGAGCGGCGCATCTCGCGAGCTACGTTCAGGAGCCGATCGCCCGATGAGGTGAGCTGCAATCCGGCGGGATCGCGGTGCGCGATGATATCGCCGAGCTTGTCCTCGATGCGCGCGAGCCTGCGCCGGATCGTGCCGACGGCGTGGCCGGTCTTCGCCGCTCCGGCGCGCAGGCTGCCGGCTTCCGCGACTTCGAGGAACAGCTCCAGGTCCTGCCAGTCGATGCGGCGCAGCCTGTCCTGAAAGCTTGTCGCGCTGCGCCGCGCGGCTGAGCGAACCGGCGGTGCGGCGGGATTGGCGGGAAGGGCTCTTGTCCGGGATGCAGCGTCGATCGGCTTCTTGCGTGACGTCATCAATCGCCTACCCCGCCTCCGCTCCAATTATCGATTGTCCTATCTCATTCCATTTGTCGCTGGCGGCAACAACTTAATCGCTTCGAAACGGATGTTTGTGCGCTCAGGCTTCCAGCCATCGCTCGCGGGGTGTGTTCATAATGCTCCCGCCCGGGCGCGCGATGAGATCGCCACGAGACGAAGCGCCTCCAATATTTGGGAAACCCTTCAGACGCGGAAGGGAACACCATGTATCACGAGACGATCGGAGCAGAAGCTGTCGAGGGCTATGGTCCCATGGCCTTTACGGTGCGCATGATGAAGGCCGTTGCCGGGACAGGCGAGCTCCCGACCAGCCGGGCCGCAGGGATCGGGGAGGCGTTGCGCGCCTTGGCGATAGCCCGCGAACATGTCCATGGCCTGGTCCCCGACGAGATCGTCGCGCGCGCGCTGGCCCACAACCGCGAGATCATCCAGTTCGTCGAGGCTCCGGGTGCGCGACCCGACTGCCAGGCGTTCCTGGCTTTCCTGCCGCTCACAGCTAAGGGCGCCAAAGCGCTTGTGGAAGGGCGGTTCAATGCCAGCGATCCCGACCTGTCGCTGGTCTGCCGGCCGGGCGAGCAGCCGAGCGCCATCTACATCTGGCTCATCTTCGCGCCGCACGCGCTTGTTCCCGCGCTCCGCGCGCTCGCTCCCCTGCTGGGCCGGCTCGCCCCCCAGGGCTGCCCGCTCTTCGCGCGGGCAGCGACAGGTCACACTGCCCGGCTGTTTCCGCGGATGGGTTTCGCCCCGGCGCGCAGCCACTACGAGGCGGCCGGTGCCGACCTGCTCGTGCTGCCGCCGCGCTCGGGCTGCCCCGCCTTCGAGGTGACACCGGCCGACAGGGCGTCGGGACAGATTGCGGTGCGGGTCGCGCGAACGATGGAGGACATGATGAAGTGCTTCTCGGTGCGGGCGGCAACCTACATGTCGGAGCAGGAGTGCCCGTCCGATGAGGAATTCGACGGCAATGACTTTTGCGCCACGCATTTCATCGGAGAGATCGACGGCGAGCCTGCTGGTTGTCTCCGGGTGCGCTACTTTGCCGACTTCGTCAAATTGGAGCGCCTTGCCGTACGGAAGGAATTTCGCACGTCGCGGCTGTCGTTCAGGCTGGTGCGCGAAGCGCTGACCTATTGCCGGCGCAAGGGGTATGGCCGCGCCTATGGTCACTCGCGCAGCGACCTGACGCGTTTCTGGGGGCTCTTCGGGTTCAAGGCTGTCCCGGGCCGACCCAGCTTCGTCTTCTCCGATGTGGAATATGTCGAATTGGAGGCGGCGCTTGCGCCGGAGGATGCGCGGTTGGACATCGGCGAGGATCCTTATGTGCTGATCCGCCCGGAAGGCGAGTGGGACCGGCCTGGACCGCTCGACCGCTCGAGGTGCCGCGCGCCATTGCGTCAACCCGGCCCTCGGCCGAACCGGCGCCGCGAGGAGAGCGATCATCCCCAATTGCAGTCCGGAGGAGCGGCCGCATGAGCGAGGAGGCCTCCAAACATCATGGGAGAGACAGGTTCTTTGGTAACGAAGGCGGCGACAGTCGGGCCGATCCGGCAGCAGAGCCACAGCCGGAGGCCTTCACGGCGCTAAGCCAGACGCCGGGGACGCCTCCGCCCGGCGCCGAACTGGCGGCCTGGCTGTTCATGGCGCGCCGCTTGCGCGAGGAGGTGCTGGGCGCGCACCTCTTCTCCGATCCCGCTTGGGACATCCTGCTCGACGTCTATGCGGCCGATGCGCGGGGAGAGAAGATCCAGATCAGCAGCCTGTCGCCGATGAGCAATGTCCCGTCCAGCACCGCGCGGCGCTGGGCGCACAAGCTGATCGAGCTGGGCTTGCTTGAGCGCGAGCGTGACGAACGGGACCACAGGCTGACCTATATCCGGCTGAGCGGAGAAGGGCGCTGGCGCATCATGACCTTCATCGGCCGGCTGACGGCGAAAGGGCCGCCGCCGCCGATCGTGCGCTAGCTCTCCTGCGCGCCGTCTGTCTGCTGCATTCGCCGGGGACGGTCGCGAGGGCCGACGGACGACCTGGCGCGAAGCGAATGCCGGGGCGAAAGCGAGGGAAGGGGCGCAGCGATCGAGCCCGATCGCAGCTCACGCTTCGCGCGCTGAACGGCGCGTTCGATATAGGCGGCGCTATCACTGTCGCCGCGATCCATCTTGTCGAGCAGGCGTAGCGCTTCCTCGAGCCGCCGGACGACGGCGATCATGTGTCTGTGCGTGTCTGACCCTGCCTTCATCCCGTGCCTGTCACCGTCTTCCGCCGATCGTCGGGAGGTCCCGATGCCCCCGCGTGGGACGCGGGAGCCGGGGCTGGTAACATGCGAAACGACATGCGCCTGCGCTTGTGGCTTAGCTGCTGCCCGGCCTTCGACGCGAGGGTATCCTTTGTTGACCAGATGTTGGCAAGAAAGGAGTCGGTCATGTCGAAGAAGATCGTGGTGCCGTCCTATTTGGCGGCGATGGATCGA
>NZ_JAGMXV010000304.1 GCF_018006725.1 Rhizorhabdus sp. | reverse complement strand
GTCCCCACAATCCGGACCGACCGGCAAGCAAGCTGCTCGAAGAACTCCTCGGGCGCTCCCGTTCAGCCCCTGGCTGAACCGCACGCCGCCCACCGGCGCTGTCCGCTCCCGGGCACCGATCTCGTTCGCCCGGTTCCATCCAACAAGGGATCACCACCCATGTCCAACTGCTACACGCACTCCTGCTTTGTCTTGCATATCACCGCCGACGAATGCGGCCTGCTGCGCGAGGCCGTCGCGCTGGCGCAATTCGTCGAAGATCAACCCGACGCTGAAACCATCATCCAGCGCTGGCTTGGCTTGTCTGAGGCGTTTCGGATGATCTTCCCGCCTACCGGCGAGGAAGTGATATCGGGGTTCCTCGCCATCTTCCCCGACTGCGACTTCCCGACCTTTGGCACCGACTTTGCCTTCGATGAGCAGGATGACGGATCGGTCCGGGTGTTCGCCACCGCCGACCAGTTCGAGCCTGACGCGGTTGCCGCCCTGCTGCACCGCACGATCACGCAGTCGCTCCCGGTAGCGGCGACCTGGTCTTACGACAGCGATCGTCATCAGCCGGATGCCTTCGGCGGCGGCGGGTTTATGATCGATGCCGCCGGCATCCACTGGATCGAGACCAGCAAGGTCCACGATACAGTCCACTTCGCCCCCAAACTGGTCATCGCCACGCGTGATCCCGAAGAGGGTCTGCTGTTCTGGAACAGTAAAGACGGGTTTGGAACGCTCGATACTGCCGACGTCTTCACCGAGAACCAGGCGCTGAGCACCGATCTGCCAATTGCGGGCGACCAGCCCGAATGGCTCGCGTTGCCTGCATGTCTGCCCGCCTGAAACACGCTGACGAATGTCCCCGATGGAGGGCTCCAGAGAAGGACTGCGGGCAAGGCCCGCAGCTCGGCCTGACGGCCGGGAGGGAAGGGGGGGGGGGGGAATGAGTGATCGGACAAGGGGTTCGGTCGCATTCAATCCAACATTCAGTCCTACCAGGAGAACGTCCATGAACATCGGTGAAATCAAGAAGAACGCCAGCGGCCAGCTGATCGGCACTGTCGAAACGTTGACGATGACGCGCACCATCGGCCTGCGGCCGGTCAGCTCCAGCAACGCCCGCGCGCCCAAGTACGAAATCGTCGCGCTCAACGATCAGCGCCGCTGGGTTGCCGTCGGCGCTCTGTTCGAACTCGCCTCGAACTCGACCGGCGAGATCTTCTACCAGGGCAAGATCGACGATCCGTCGATGTCGCAGCCGCTCTATATCGCCGCCTTCCCGCGCGAGGACGGCACGATGGCCATCGCCTGGCAGCGTCCGCGCCGCCGCAACAGCCAGCTGGGTTCGAGCGAATACGGCGATGGCGACATGTTCACCGGCGGCGAGGCAGCCGATGCCGGTGAGGCCAGTGACGGGCATAACGGCGATGGCCTCGGCGACAGCACCGCTACGCCGCCGGGCAAGCGCGGCCGCGCCAATGCCAAGGACGGCGCCGAACACGAAGGCGCGCTGCCGCCGCTCGTCGACGCCTGAGTCCATCCCGCACCTCCGACCGAACGGGGACCCAATCGCGGGTCCCCGTTCCCACGCAATGGCCGCAGGCTCGCCCCACTTGCGGCCTGAGGCGGAACGCCGGCCATCCCCCCGCCCGGCGTTCCGCCTCTTCTTTTGCCTGGGCGGCAACGGAGACACTTCATGTTCACAGATAGCGAACGCTTCGCCTTCGACACGCGGCGGCACCATGCCTTTGCGACTACCGGCAATGCCTATGACGCGTCGCAATGCGACGAGAGCATCAAAACTGGCGATACCCTGATCGTGCTGCCCGAGCGCGTGATTGCCGTCGCCATGACCTGGCCCTTCGCGGTGACCGCAGAAGCAGGAAAGCTTCACAGCGTAGCGCCGCCCCGCGAAAGCGAGACGCTGGCCGACATCGCCCGGTTGCTTCATGTGACGACTGCCGACTTCGAGCACGCGGCCGAGCTGGCGCGCTGCCTCGGGTTTTCGCTCGACCCCAACCTTGTGCCGCTGCTGCCAGCCTGAACGCGCCGGACGCCCTTGCTCGCGCAAGAGGCTGGTGAGGGGAGAGGGGCGATCGCGGTCGGATCAACCTATTGCGAAAGGACACGTACCATGGGCGACAGAGCCCCCGTTCACATCACCATCGGCGGCGCGCTGCGCCGCGACCTTCTGGCCGACCTCGCAGCCTGCGCCGAGGAATACGATCTGCGCACCGAATGGGACGGCGAGCCGTTCGGTCCGGCGGCGGTAACCGAGGGCGAGTCGCTCGAGCTCTACGGCACCGAACTCAACGGTGGGCAGGTCACGGAGGTCGACGCGTTCTGCATCGAGCACGGGTTGATCTTCCGGCGCTGGTCGGGCGGCTGTCCCGGGGCCTATCTCCCCGAGATTGTCGTGTTCGACGGCACGGGGCCCATGCGCGACTACACGGCGAGCGAAGACGAATATGTCCTCTTCCCGCCGTCCTGGATCAGGGGCTTCACCCGGCTGCGTGACCTCAAACGGGCGATGGCCAAGGCCGAGATCACCGTCCCGCCGCTCGTCATTATCTCACGCGCCGAACCGCCCCGGGAGGGCGCTCTACCATGAAATACGTCGTCGCCTTTTACGCGGTCGATCGCGCTTACGGCGGGCCGGAGGAAGGTGGATGGTGGTTCGACACCGGCGAACTCGTCCGCCTACACCGGGTCTGCCTTACCGAAGCTGCTGCAGCGCGGCTCGCGGTGCGCGCCAATCGGCTGCTCGACCTGGTCCAGCGCGGCCATTGCCGCCTTGATTCCGTGCTCTACGTCGGCGGCCGCTACCGCGCCTGCCTGTTCGAACACATGGCTCCGCCCCGCTTCCCGCAAGCCCCACCCCGTTACGAATGAGGCTCCCATGACCGATCCCGATTCTGCAGCGTCGCCGTCTGATGAACGCGGCCGCACGCTCGCGCAGTTCCCGCTCTCGCGGGTGACCGAGGTCTTCCATGACGAAATGCTGGGTGTTCTTCCCCCGGCCCATATCCGCGGCGCGGCCGGCTTCTTCGTCTCCGAAGCGGTAGCCGAGGACATCCACGCCCAGTTCGTCAGCCGCGATGGCCGTTTCTACGGCGGCTATGTTGCGCTGCGCGATCCGGAGACCTGGATCACCTCGGCCCGTATCGCCGCCTACGATGTCGATAACCCTTACGCGGTGGAACTCGCCTGGTATCCCGATGGGGCAGGGGAGGCTGCTGCGTGACCCGCCACAGGCTCCTCGAACTCGGGGCAGGGCCAGCGAACGAGCCCTGCGCCCAGCTCGGCCGAACCCCCGATTTCGAGCGCGTCAACAGACATGAGCTGCGCGCCTTTCAGGCAGCGGTGATCGCGGTCAACGGCCCGCCGCCTGAACCGCTGGAATTCGCGGCGATCGCCAACGCTCATGATTTCGGGACGTACCGGACGCTGTGGATCGTCTCGCTGGTGGCGGTACTGCCGCCCAGCGCCCGGCGCTGGCTCAATGGGCTGGACGTGCCGTCAAGCTGGATCAGCGCGGGGTTCCCGCCGCCGGTCACTTACGCAGGTTCGGGATTTCCATGCGTGCGCCCTTTTGCCGAGGTGATCGCTGGCGCGTTCCAGATCACGCGGCCGCGCGACGACGGCAGCATCTTTCCGCCCGCAAACGCGGTCCTCCACCGCAATCTTGAAGCTACCTACGGCCCCATGCTGGCCGCACGCGGGGCGGGCGTTACCCCGGCGATGCCGACGGGAGGGTAGGGGGAACACGGCGGGCAGGCGAACAAGGAGACCTGCCATGCCCCGCTTTTACACCGGAATCGGTGCACGCCGCACCCCGCCCGAAGTGCTCGCGCTGATGACGCGCGCTGCCTTCGCCCTGCTCAAACGCGGCTACCTCCTGCGCTCCGGCCATGCAATCGGCGCCGACAGCGCGTTTGAACGCGGGGCGGGGGAGGACAAGCAGATCTTCCTGCCTGCGCCGGGCTGGCGGGGCTCGGCGAGCCAGTTCCACCCGGACGCATTGCCGCCGGAGCTGTGGCAGCGCGCACGGGCCATTGCTGCCGCGGCGCACCCCGCTTTCGCCGGACTCGATCCTTTCATCCAGGCCTTGCACACCCGGAACGTGTTCCAGGTGCTGGGGCCTGAGCTCAATGCGCCCGCCGACTTCGTCCTGTGCTGGACCGCCGATGGCGAAGCCTCGGGCGGGACCGGTCAGGCAATCCGCATCGCCGCTGCCCACGGCGTTCCCGTCTACAATTTCCAGCGTCCGCGCGAGCGTGCGCACGTCGAACGCCACCTCTCACTCTGAGCATTGCCCTGCCGTTCCGGTCCCCGACGCAGCTGCGCTGGGCAGCGCCAGTCTGGGGCGGCTGTGCGCTTCCCGCGAAGGAACTCCCATGTCCGCAATCCACCTCGCCCTCGATATTCCCTGCACGCGCGACGATGCTGCCCGGCTGTTCGCCGTGCTCATCTTCCTGGCACAGCTTGAAACCGACCCGGATGCCAAACCGGGGCCGGAACTGGACGCGACCTTCGGCGCAAACGCGCGCGAGGCGCTGCTCGGGATCATCGGCCACCCCGTGCCGCTCGGGATCGACTGCCGCTATGATCCCGTGACCAACCTGCTGTCGGTCACTGATGTCGAGGGCAGGCCCAACCTTTCCGCCGTGCCGGTGCTTCTCCTCTGGCTTTACCCCGACAAGCTGCCGCTCGCCTACGCGGTCCACACCGCGGAGCACCCCGAACACAAGGTCTGGACGCTGATCGGGCTGAATCGCATCGAGATTACCGAGGACGCGGCCTCGGTCGAGACGCGCCTCGCGGCGCTGCGCTCCGAACCCGGTGCCGTGCGCCGGATCGCTCTTC
>NZ_JAGMXV010000303.1 GCF_018006725.1 Rhizorhabdus sp. | reverse complement strand
GTTGTAGCAGCCCTCGCGGATGTAGATGTTGCGGCCGGCCAGTTCGAGCGGGGTGTAGGGCCGCATGCCCTTCACCTTCTCGACGGTCGAGTCGATCCAGAACAGCGGCGCGATTTCGACGATGCCGCCGATCGACACGGTGATGAGCGCAAGGATCAGCAGCAGCGTGACGTTGCGCTCGATCCGGCCATGGTCGAGGAATTTGCTTGCCATGGGACGATCCTTCAGGCGGCGACCGGCTGGAGCGGTTTGTCCAGCGCGGGGTCATAGGGGGCATCGGTGAGGGGCGCTTCGTCGCGCAGCCTGCCGCGCAGTGTCTGGGCGACGTTCCAGACCATGAAGAGCGCGCCGAGCAGATAGAGGGCGCCGCCCGCAGCCCGGATCAGATAATAGGGCTTCATCGCGGCGACGACGTCGGAGAAGGCGTAGACGAGATAGCCGTCGGCCCCATATTCGCGCCACATCAGGCCCTGCATGATCCCGGCGACCCACATCGACGAGGCGTAGAGGACGATGCCGATCGTCGCCGACCAGAAGTGCCAGTTGATCATGCGCAGCGAGTAGAGGCGGCTGCGGCCCCACAGGCGCGGCACCATGAAATAGACCGCAGCGAAGCTGATCATGCCGACCCAGCCGAGCGCGCCCGAATGGACGTGGCCGATGGTCCAGTCGGTATAGTGCGACAGGCTGTTGACCGCCTTGATGCTCATCAGCGGACCTTCGAAGGTCGACATGCCGTAGAAGGCGAGCGCCAGCACCATCATGCGGATGATCGGGTCGGTGCGGACCTTGTCCCAGGCGCCCGACAGGGTCATCAGCCCGTTGATCATGCCGCCCCAGCTGGGCATCCACAGCATCACCGAGAACACCATGCCCAGCGTCTGCGCCCAGTCGGGCAGCGCGGTGTAATGGAGGTGGTGCGGGCCGGCCCAGATGTAGAGAAAGATCAGCGACCAGAAGTGCACGATCGACAGCCGGTAGCTGTAGACCGGGCGTTCGGCCTGCTTCGGCACGAAATAATACATCATGCCAAGGAAGCCGGCGGTCAGGAAGAAGCCGACCGCGTTGTGGCCATACCACCACTGGGTCAGCGCGTCCTGGACGCCCGCGAAGGCGGAATAGCTCTTGGAACCGAAGATCGACACCGGCATCGACAGGTTGTTGACCAGGTGCAGCATCGCCACGGTGACGATGAAGGCGAGGTAGAACCAGTTGGCGACGTAGATATGCGGTTCGGCGCGGCGAACGATCGTACCCAGGAAGACCGCGAGGTAGCTGACCCAGACGATCGTCAGCCAGATGTCGACATACCATTCGGGCTCGGCATATTCGCGGCCCTCGGTGATGCCCAGCAGATAGCCGGTCGCGGCCAGCACGATGAACAGCTGATAGCCCCAGAAGACGAAGCGGGCGAGCGCCGGGAAGGCGAGCCGTGCGCGGCAGGTGCGCTGCACCACCCAGAAGCTGGTCGCAATCAGCGCATTGCCGCCGAAGGCGAAGATGACCGCCGAGGTGTGGAGCGGGCGCAGCCGACCGAAGCTGGTATATTCGAGCCCCAGGTTGAGCATCGGAAAGGCCAGCTGCAGCGCGATGTAGAGGCCGACGGCAAAACCGGCGACGCCCCAGAAGAGCGTCGCGATCGTGCCCCAGCGGATCACATCGTCATAATAGCCGGTTGCGACAGGGGCTGGCTTGCGGCCGGCGAGCACGTCGAAATCGGCGCGTGCGAGCGTGATCCACAGGGTCGCCAGTGCGGCGAGCGCAATGGTGGCCATCTGCACGGCGAAGGCGGAGTCCTCGGCCTCGGCGGCCGCGACGATGGCGAGCAGAAGGGCGAACAGCCACCCTCCGCTCCGGAACAGCAGAGCGATCATATTGGTCCTCTTGAGCGATCCTGGCCTCCATCGGCCCGGCGTGGCGCCGGGTCGTTGATGGAGATCAACTGTCAGCCGGCGGCGATGCGCTCGAGCTTTTCGGGGTGGGCGATCGACAGCAGCCGGGGGCCGGGGAGGCTGATGATCCCCGATTGTTTGAGCTTGGTGAGCGAGCGGCTGACCGTCTCGATCGTCAGACCCAGCACGTCGGCCATCTGCTGGCGCGACAGCGGCAGCACCAGATCGCGCCCGCCGCCCATGCGCTCGGCCATTTCGAGAATCAGACTGGCGACCCGCTCGCACGCCGATTTGCGGCCGAGCAGCAGCATCCAGTGCCGGGCACGGTCGAGTTCGGTCAGGGTGCGCTCGAGCAAAGCATGGCCGACCGCCTCATGTTCGCGGGCGAAGCGGTCGAAGGTGCCCCGGCCGAAGACGCAGAGCGAAGCATCGGTCAGCGCGGTGACGCTGTGATGGCTGTCCTTGCCGAATGGGCGGCCGATGAAGTCGGAAGGATAGACGATGCCGACGATCTGTTCACGGCCATCGCCGGTGACGGTCGACAGCTTGAGCATGCCCGACAGAACGTTGCCGACGACGACGGATTCGTCGCCTTCCCAGACCAGTGTCTGGCCGGCGCTGAGTCGCATCTTGCGGCCGAGCCGGCCGAGCGCGGCCAGTCCGGCGCTGTCGAGCGAGCAGCAGATCGCGGTCTTGCGGACCTCGCAGCTTTCGCAGCTGTCAGGCATCGTCCGGTCGTAACGGTCCGTCGGCATCGCCGTCAGCTGGACATCGTTGTACATCGCACCCCTCACATCTTCGAGCGTGCGGAAATTGGCGTTCGGGAGCGAGCGTCGATATACGCAAACATACCGAAGCGGAGCGCGGCGGAAAACCGACGATCGCACGCTTCCGTAACGAAAATCCCGTGATGTCTGATGATTAGGTGCATGACAATGCGCGCGATTGGGCGTATTGGGCCGCTTGGGGGCGTTTCCGGTTGGGGACGGACGGGGAGAGTATTCGTCGTGTTTGTGCTTGTCTTGCGCCGCGCCTCCGCGGTCGATGTCGCTCGTGTGCCTGTCTCGGGAGGCTCGCGTCTCTCGTTCAACGGAGGCGTCAATGCCTGAGCATTCGGTCCGCAGCGATCCCTTCGCCCGCCGGAATCGCGGTCAGCGCGATCATGCGCGGACGCTGACGTCGGTCCTGGCGGTGGCGACGATCCTCGCCCTGCCGGCGCGGGAGACCCTGGCCGCCAACGGCGCTTTTGCGGGCACCCATGACAATCCGAGCGGCGTGTTCTTCTCGCAGAGCGAAGGCATGGACACGATCACCGTTGATGTGCCGACGGCGATCATCAACTGGCAGCCGACCGACACCATGGCGGGCGGCGGCGCCATCGACTTCCTGCCGGGCGGTACGACTGCGGTCTTCCAGAACAGCACCGGCAACCAGCAAGGCTACACCGTTCTGAACCGCATCCTGCCTGCGGGCGATGCGGCGGGGCGCGGCATCGCCCTCAACGGCAGCGTGATCGCGCGCCTGCAGGACGCGGGCGGCACCGTCACCAGCAATGGCGGGCGGCTGTGGTTCTACAGCCCTGGCGGCATATTGGTCGGCGGCAGCGCGACCTTCGACGTGGGCGGGCTGCTGCTCACCACGGCCGATCCGATGAATTCTCTGTCGAACGATCCGGATCAGATGATCTCGATGGCGAATGGCGACCCGACATCGGGTGTCGTCGTCCAATCGGGGGCCCAGATCAACGCCCTCGCGACCGAGCGCGTGTCGGGTGGGCCCACGACGGGTTCCTATGTTGCGCTCGTCTCCTCGACCGTACGCCAGAGCGGCACCGTCACCGTCAATGGCGCGGCTGCCTATGTCGCCGGCGAAGAGGTCAATCTGACCATCCATGACGGTCTGTTCGACATTCAGATACCCATGGGCTCCGACACGCCGGTCGAGCATCAGGGCTCAACCCTCTGGCAGAATGCGAATTCGGCTGAGATCGAGCGGCGGATCTATCTCGTCTCGGTGCCCAAGAACTCGGCGCTGACGATGGCGCTGAATCCGGGTGCGCTGGGATTCGACGAGGCGGTATCTGCCGCGCGCGCCGATGACGGTGCCATATTGCTGAGCGCGGGACAGGCCATTGCCAATGGCGAGATGGATGGCCCGGCAAGTCCGCTCGATGCCAGCGTCCACATCAACGGCGGCAATTTCGAAGGGCGGGTGGAGGCGACCGCGACGCGCGACGCCTGGGCTGCGTCGCTGAGCGGCACGGCGCAATTTGCGGGCGACGTCGCACTGCGCGGCGGCAACAGCGCGCATATCGGCGCCCGCCAGAACGGCGTCACCATGACGGTCGGCGGCAGCGTCCTTGTCGACGCGAGCAAGAGCGCCGATGCGGGGCTGGCTCCGGTCACGGGCGGCGAGGCACTGCTCTACGCGGACAATGGCGGCACGCTTCAGATCGATGGCGGTGCGGATGTGCGCGCCGAGGCGGACGGGGTCTATTTCGATGGCGAAGGGACGAATTCCGCCGACGCGACGGGAGGAAGCGCGACGATCAGCGCCAATGGCGGAACGGTGTCGATCGGCGGGATGGCGAATGTCGCCGCGGGCGCCAACGCCTTCGGTTTCGACGAAGTGTCGACGGTCGGCACCTCGACCGGCGGTTCGGCCAATATTTTCGTGTCCGGCAATGGCGCGTTGACGATCGACGGGACGCTCGATCTGGACGCCTCCGCTTCGGCGTTGACGGGCCTCTCCGACGGTGCTTCGGCCACAGGCGGAAGCGTGATCGTCAACATCGCCGATTCCGGTTCGCTTTCGGTCAATGGACAGACCGAAGGACCGACGCTGCGATTGAGCGCGACGGCTTATGGCGGCGACAATGCCAGCTCGAGCGCCGGCGGGATGGCCACCGGCGGACAGATCACGATGACGTCGAGCAGCAGTGGCTCGGTGTTCGTCAACGGTGGCGTCTTTGCCGATGTCTATGCAGAAG
>NZ_JAGMXV010000302.1 GCF_018006725.1 Rhizorhabdus sp. | reverse complement strand
GCTCCCGATGGGCGCAGCGACGGGGCGTTCGATACCTGAGAGGAATCGGGGATGCGGGCCATCTATTCGTCCTTTCAGGCGAGCATGGCCACGCCGCGGCCAATGCCTCCAATGCCGGAGCCCAGCCCACTGAGGACCGAGCCGAAGAAACTGGCGCGGCCCGATGCTTCGCGCGCATCAGCCGAGCGGAAATAGTCGTCGCGGCGGGAGTAGCCCTGATACATCGTCGCCTCTGCGCCATACTCGACGCGCTCGCCGGTATCGGTCAGGATTTTCATGATGGTGGGCGCATCCTCGCCGGACCCGGCTCCAGACGCGGCGGCTTCCGCCATCTGCGCCGACATGATCAGGCGGCCCTCGCGGCGCCGGTCCTCTGCCTCGCGCTGCGCTGCCGCCAGTTCGTTCTTGCCGGCGAGCCGCTCCTGCCGCGCGGCGATCTCGTTCGCCTTCTGCTGCTGCATGCCGCCGTAGATCGAAGCTCCGGTTCCGATGACAGCAGAGCCGATGGTCGCAACAGCGGCGACAGTCGCCAGGCTAGCCATAGACCCACTCCTCTTTCACGGCCTCGGACCCGTCGTCCATCGTCACGGCGACATCCCCGAGATATCGGAACCCGACCGCCCCGAGGAGCTTTCTGCTGTTCGGATACTCGTCTCGGATGCAGAACACCCGGGCTTCGCCCAGCGCCATCGCCACTTTTAGCATGCGCCGGGCCTCTCGTACCACACGGATGGCGCATCGCTTGGAGCCGGAGGCGTCGACCACGCTCAACCAGAGGTCACAGCGTCCGAACCTCCAAGCCAGCCCGTAATAGGCGAGCGGCTCATCCGCTTCAACTGCAGCGAAGGCATGCACCGGGTAATCCACCGGGCCCCCGGCCAACGCCTGCACCTCAAGGCGGGATGCCCGCCGATATGTGATCTCAGTTGCCATAGCGCTCGATCGCCAGCACCAGCGACGTGAGCGTGAACGGCTTGGGTGAGGCGCCGGCTACGCAGACGCGGCAATCGAGATCGATCGGGGAATCGGTCGACAGCGGGTATTCGTCCATGCTGTCGCTGCCTGGGTTGCTTTCGACGGCCGTGTCCTGCGTCGCGCTGCTGATGCCGGGCAGATCCCACGTCGCCGAGAACGTGCCGTTGCCCCTGACGATGCCGTACTTCACGCCGCTGCGGATGTAGTCCTGCAGCATGAGGCCGACCGCCGAAACCGACATGTTCGACAGCATCGGGGTCGCGCCCTGCGCCCCGTAGGCCAGCCGCGCGCTCTTGTAGCGGAAATCGTAGGGCAGGCCGACGCAGTAGCCCAGCGTCGGAGCGTCTGGGACGGTGATCGATCCGCTGGTCACCACGTATTCGATCGTGTCGCCATCGGCGTCGACTACCGGCTCGCCATCGACCCATGCCACGACGGTTCGCCCCTCGAGGTGCGGCACCGAGATCGTCGCCGAGTGCGCGCCGGTGCCGGTCACATGGCTGTCCATGATCTTGCAGACATCGTCGATCTCGACCTCGCGATCGAGCGCCAGCTTTTCGAGGGTGCGGATCGTCGTGCCGTTGACCACGCGCTTGACCGTCACATAGACCCGATCCTGCTCGTCGCCGGGGACCACGGCCACGCCCTCGAAAAAGTCGGTATCCGACCCGGTGCTGATCGGGATGTGCGCCGCGAGGATCTGCTGCGTCGGCTCGAACACGATACAGACCATGTCGCCGTCGGTCGTGGTGATCCAGATGCGCTGGTCGGGCAGGGTTTGCACCGCCATCGCCTCGACGCCATTGCGAAACAGCCGGCTGGTCAGTTTGGTGAACGGGCTCACCACATAGCGGCCCTTGTCGGCAGCCCAGACGATCTCGTAGAGCATGCGCCCGCCCGACGCGACGAACAGCCCGCGATCGTCTGCCAGCTCTACCGGTCGCAGGTTGGCGGCGCCGATCTTGCCGGCGCTTTTCATGCTGAAATTGGCCGGGGTGATCTTTTCGTCGAGGGACGAAGCCCGCGCATTGGCGACGCGCGAATCGCATCCGATCATCGGGCTCGAAAGCCCAAGCATCCAGACCGCCTCGTTTCTGCCGCCCAACGCGATCGAGCGCGAAATCGGCCCGGCGTCGCCCTCGAACGTCTCATCGAACGACGAGTAGGCATCCGAGATCGATGCATCGAACTGGTCGGAGCCTGACCACATCAGGCGCCCGTCGTTGAGCATCACGGCGGCCGGATAGCCGTTGAGCGCCGAATACCGCCCCTCGCGCCACTGCTTGGTGGCATGCGTGCCCTTGAACGGCCGCAGCACCTCGACGTTGACCTCCGTCTCGGATGTGTAACTGACGACCCGGCAGATGCCGTAGCCGCCGCCGCCCTGGTAGGTGAGCGCGACGTTGGCCTCGCCGGAGGTGTAGCCGGCATTGTCGAACCCGACCTTGACCCAGACATCGGCGTTGTCGTCGTTGTCGTCGTTCACGAAGGTGGCGTTGCCGGTGATGTTGATCGTCGCCGACGCCTGCTCGCGCCGGTATTCGAGATAGTTCCCGAACTCGCCATCGAACGAACGGAAGTGCTTCAGTGTGCCGACCCACGTTCCGCTGATCACCGTCGTGAACTTGCGCTCCTCGAAATTGGTCTCGGTGATGCCGGAGATCATGATCGGGTCGGTGAACTGGTTGGCTCCGGCCAGGTACTGATTGACCTTCTGGCCTTCATGCACCAGCCGGAACAGCGCTCCGACATGCGTCGACTTGAAGAATGCGCGCGAGGCGGTCAGCGTCGTGTTCCCGGTCAGCGCGGCAGGGGTCAGCGTCAGGTCCGCCGACCGGCTGGCATAGAACGGGCCGTCATCCGACACCTCATTGACGATCGACCATGACGCATCGCCGCGGCGCTCGATGCGCTTGGGCGCGTAGGCGCCGCCGGCCGTCAGGTACATCACGTCGAGCGATTGATCGAAGCGCAGCGACTTCAGCACCGTCGAAGGCCACGGCGTCGGCAGTTCCATCACGCCCGCAGCCTCGATGGCGCACGATGCCACGATGCGATCGACCGGGTCGTCATTGAGGAACTGGATGTAGTATGGCGTCGCGTCCGGCGTGAACGCGATCGAGTGGTAGCCGGTGCGCAGAACCTGCTCTTGCGTGTTCGGCAGCAAGTCAACGCCGCCGCTGGTCGAGCCGAGCCGGAACCGCACCGGGCCACGCTCCACGACGATGCGCAGCGCCCGCTCTGTGCCGAGGCTACCAGCAGCCACCGACACCACGCCGCTGGCCGTGGCGCCCTTGCCTCGGGCCGACATGGTGAGCTTGTCGCCGGAACTGCTCGTCGTCTGCCCCGACGTGCTGGCGAGCGTCCACGTAGAGAACGCGCCTACGGTGTCGCTGACGGAATTGCGGGTCACCATCGTGTCGGTGTCGCAGTCGAGAACCCGCACCGTCAGGTCGCTCATTTCGAGGATGAACGCATCCTCAGTGCCGGCGACGAACGGGATCGGCTCAACCCGCGTGGTGCCGTTGTCGCATGTGGCAACGTATTGGCTGCCGGGCCGGGGGAATGCCTTGCCCACCGCGTCGCAAAGCAGATTTTCTTGTATTTCGGCGGCAAGCCTCATTCGCTCCAAATCTACCCGGTGGAGCTTGTCAACATCGTAGACGCCGATATTGAGGCTGTGATGATATACCTTGATCGCCATTAGTATTGCCGCCTATCCAATAGTGCAATCAGGGGGCAGCGCGCCTTCTCCGGGAAAGAAACTGGCGCGCTGGATGTGCTTCGCTCTACTCGACGAAATTGCCGAGCGTCTCGAATTCCAGTTTCAGGTGCTGCGACTTGGCTTTGCCGCCTTCGTTCCACGCCGAGCCACTGGCATTGATCCTGACGACGCGATCTTCACCAAAGCTCTGGCATAGCGTTTCGAGAACGCCGCCGATCTGGTTCTTCGCGGCTTCCTCAGCGCTGTCCTTGGGGCAGCCGCCAACAGCGACCACCTGATCTTTGACAACTCCGGCCAGCTTTGAGGCGCGGCCTGCCACCTGATATGACCAACTCATGATTTCAGTTCTCCAGTAGTCCTAAACCGGGTTCCGCCCGGCGCGGTAGATTTCACGTTGCCTCGCGCCGCTGGCCCCGGTTGCTCTGCCGGCGCGACTGGGTCCAAGTGCCGGGTTGCTTGAACTTGATGCGCTCATCGACCGCATCGGCGCGCTTGGCCTGCATCAGCGAACGGGCGAACTTGCGCTCGAGGTCGGCCGATGTGCCGCGATCCTTGGTGATCGGCAGGTTCGCCCGCAGCGCCAGGCAATCGGCGAAGGCGTTGGCGAACAGTTGCGGGTAGATGCCGACGTTGGCGCCGTAGCTCGCATGGTTCGACACATAGGTCACGAACAGCGTCGAGTAGTCGGAGAGGATGACCTCGCCCTCGCGCTTGTAGCTGAGGTCTTCGTAGGTCTGCGACTGGTCGGGGCTGATCTTGCGCAGGCGCACGTAGTCGGACGGTTTGTTGTAGACGTACTGGCCGTTGATGGAGTCGACGGCGTCGATGTCTGGGGTCCACTCCTGCGTGCGGAGCGAAAATTCCCACAGCCCGCTTTCGAGCATTTCCTGCATCACCTCGTCGTAATGCTGATCGAAGGCGATGCGTTCGGGCCGGTTCTCTGTCAGCCCCGTGAGGCGAACCGGCCCGAGGCGGCTCAAGGCCTGGTTATAAAGTTGGAGCTTCGTAGCCATTGCCGTGAGCCCTTCTGGTGTTTACGCGACCTTCTTGCTGCCGCCCGCCGACATCTCGCGGTGCTTCTCCGCGAACTCGACCGCCGCCGTCTTGGTGATGATCTTGCTCTGGATGACCTCGCGGGTGGACTTCAACTGCACCCACCAGCCCTTGTTGATGCCGGCGTCGGCGTAGCCGATCTTG
>NZ_JAGMXV010000301.1 GCF_018006725.1 Rhizorhabdus sp. | reverse complement strand
CTTTACCTCGTGGTGCCGCCGTCGGATATTTCTCGGACCAAGCCGCTGATCCGTCTGGTGCTGAACCAGATCGGCCGGCGCCTGACCGAGGATCTACACGCCCGCGACCGTCGGCATCGAGTGCTAATGATGCTCGACGAGTTCCCGGCGCTGGGGCGGCTGGATTTCTTCGAGTCTGCGCTCGCCTTCATGGCGGGGTACGGCATCAAGAGCTTCTTGATCGCGCAGTCGCTCAACCAGATCGAGAAGGCCTACGGGCCTAACAACGCCATCCTCGACAACTGTCACGTCCGCGTCAGCTTCGCGACCAACGACGAGCGGACCGCCAAGCGGGTATCGGACGCGCTCGGGACCGCGACCGAGATGCGGGCCATGAAAAACTATGCCGGCCATAGATTGAACCCGTGGTTGGGGCACTTGATGGTCTCGCGGCAGGAGACGGCCAGACCTCTCTTGACCCCGGGCGAGGTCATGCAGCTTCCACCGATGGACGAGATCGTCATGGTGGCGGGTACGCCGCCGATCCGGGCGAAGAAAGTTCGCTACTACGAGGATAGGCGGTTCACCGAGCGGGTTCTGCCGCCGCCAAATCCGGCGAGCGCCGGCCGATCATCGAGAACGGACGGTTGGTCAGCGCTAGGACCATTGAAGCCGACGGCGGGTCCAACTGACAAAGCCGCGGAGGTCGAGGAAGACACGGCGAACAGCGGACTCCGTCGCGAGCCCGAACTCCCCGATCACGTCGCGATCGCCAAGGAGACGACCGAACCGACGCCGGCAGAAGAATTTGCCGCCGTTCTTGACGATGACGAGGATGGGGTCCGCCAGTCCCGGCTCATACGCCAGCAGATGCGCGGCGTTGCGCGTCAGGTCGCCATGGACCCGAATGACGGTATGGAGCTCTGAGGCATTATGCGCGACCGGATGAACGTCTACTTCCCGCCAGAACTGCTGAAACAGATCTCAGAGCTCGCCGATCGCAAAAGACTTTCTCGGTCGGCGATCGTGGAAGCGGCAGTTGTTTCGTTTCTGTCCCCGGATGGAGCGGACAGGCGAGAAGCGGCGTTTACCCGGCGCCTCGATCGGCTGTCGCGCCAGATGCAGCGGCTGGAACGCGACGTGGGCTTGACGGCCGAAAGCTTGGCGCTCTTCATCCGCTTTTGGCTGACGATCACGCCGCCGCTACCCAACGACGCACAGGCTGCCGCGCAGGCAAAGGGCAGGGATCGTTTTGAAGGATTTGTCGAAGCACTCGGGCGCCGTTTGCAAAAGGGGCAAAGCTTTCTCCGGGAGATTCCAGAAGACATCGGTCGTCAGGAACCGGCCGAAGAAACTTGAGAGAGCCACGTAGACAGACCATTTCGCGGATCCTTCTTATTCTACGCCACCCTACGACCGCAGGGATTTACCCGAACTGACGAAAAGCTGGTCGCGCTATCGGCTCGCACGAGCTGACAGCAAGAGGGCCAGCATGCAAATTTCCGGGACATGGCGTCTCATCTCGCGCGTTTTTCTCCCGTTTGCTGCTGGATACTATCTTTCGTATCTGTATCGAACGATCAACGCTTTGATCGCCAGTCATCTCAGCTCGGATACCGCGCTCGGGACTGCCGACCTCGGGTTGCTTACGTCAGTCTATTTCCTGATATTCGCGGCGGCTCAGATCCCTGTCGGTATATTGTTGGATCGCTTTGGTCCGCGTCGCGTCCAGAGTGTTCTGCTCTTGCTAGCCGCAGCGGGCGCCGGACTCTTCGCGATATCGACCGGTTTCCTGTCGCTTTTGATCGCGCGTGCAATGATCGGGCTTGGCGTGGCGGCGGCGTTGACCGCAGGACTGAAGTCGATCGTCCTTTGGTTCCCCAGAGAACGAGTTGCCTTGCTTAACGGCTACATGATCATGCTGGGATCGCTAGGAGCGGTGACCGCTACGGTTCCCGTAGAATACCTACTCGCTTGGATGAGCTGGCGGCAGCTCTTTGAGATCCTAGCGGCGGCGACCGGCGCGACGGCCATTTTCATCTATGTCGTGGTTCCCGAGCGGGGCATTGTCCCATCAGCAGCCTGCGCCACTCTTAGCTCCGTTTTCAGCGATCGGCGCTTCTGGCGAATGGCCCCGTTGTCGGCGACTTGCGTCGGATCAGCCTGGTCTCTGCAGGGGCTGTGGGCATCACCGTGGCTGATCGACGTGGAGAGGCTTGATCGCACAAGTCTCGTCAGACAGCTGTTTACAATGTCCGTCGTACTAAGCGGCGGTGCCTGGTTGTTCGGTATGGCCGTCCATTACATCAAACGCAAAGGAATCGGAGCGGAGGCTATATTAGTGGTGGTTGCAGTGCTGTTCATCGCAGCCGATTCAGCCTTGATCTTGCGAGCGCCCCTGCCGTCCATCCTGCCCTGGTCGGTTGTCGCAATTGCCGGAACGGCAACCGTGGTCAGCTTCGCGGTAATAGCGGATTACTTTCCGCCGGAGCTTGCTGGTCGTGCCAACGGCGTCTTGAACGTCCTGCACTTTGGTTGGGCATTTCTGGCACAATACGCGACAGGCCTGATCCTGGAGCAATGGCACACGATCGATGGCCATAGGTCCGTCCAGGCCTATCAGGTCGCGTTCGGCCTCAACGTAGCGCTGCAGATCGCAGCCTTGGTCTGGTTCGCGCTGCCTTGGCGTAGAGTCTGCGCTTCATGGATGAGTTTAACTTCCCGCTCCACGCCAGCCTCTGTTTCCAATGGTGTCAAGTCGGTCGGCTTGTACGAGAATTCGCCCATCCTGATACCCGCGGACGACGGCGCGGAGTGGTGAGCGATAGCTCTTAGCGGACTGGTACGATTGAGCAGGAGTCCAATATCAGTTCTCAGTCTTCCTTTTTCTACGCCAGTCTACGATCACCGAAAGCGCTTGTTGCGCCAACTCCATAGGTGCTTTTTCTAATCATCCCATCTGAGGGCCCTTTGCGGACGCTCTCACTGGGTGGGGACGACGGTGCCAAGCCATTCCATTCAATCGGAAGCGAATTCGCGCGGCGCGCGCATGCTTCGTAGTGCGCTTGGCACAGCGATTGCCGGCTACCTCGAAGATGAAGCGATCATCGAGGTGATGCTCAATCCGGATGGGCGGTTGTGGATCGACAGGCTGTCGAGTGGCTTGATCGACACAGGCGAAACTCTCTCCGCAGCGGATGGCGAGCGCATTGTTCGCCTGGTAGCGCACCACGTAGGTGCGGAGGTGCATGCCGGGGCGCCACGGGTTTCGGCAGAACTGCCTGGAACTGGTGAGCGCTTCGAAGGCCTTTTGCCTCCGGTCGTTGCCGCCCCGGCCTTTGCTATCCGCAAGCCAGCGGTCGCGGTGTTTACCCTCGACGATTACGTCGCCAAGGAAATCATGACCTCGGAGCAGGCCGAGATCCTGAAGAGCGCGGTCGCCGCACGGAAGAACATCCTCGTCGCCGGGGGAACGTCGACCGGCAAGACGACTCTGACAAATGCGCTCCTGGCCGAAGTGGCAAAGACTGCCGATCGGGTCGTGCTGATCGAAGATACGCGCGAACTGCAGTGCACAGCGCCCAACCTTGTCGCTTTGCGTACCAACGATGGCGTGGCGACGCTATCGGACCTCGTTCGCTCCTCGCTGCGACTGCGTCCTGACCGTATTCCGGTCGGCGAGGTCCGCGGTGCCGAAGCCCTCGATCTGCTCAAGGCCTGGGGTACCGGGCATCCCGGTGGCATCGGGACCATTCATGCTGGTACCGCGCTCGGTGCCCTGCGGCGGCTTGAGCAACTCATTCAGGAAGCCGTCATCACGGTTCCGCGTGCCCTGATCGCCGAGACCATCAACGTTATCGCCGTGCTGGCGGGGCGTGGCGCTGATCGTCGCCTCGTTGAGCTCGCGCTCGTCCGGGGGCTTGGAGCTGCCGGCGACTACAGCCTTTCAACAGCAGGAGACTGACATGCCTCAGCAAATTCGTTTTCTTCGAGGTGCATCGGTGGCCGCCTTCGGCACGGTGCTTTTGGCGGCGGCGCCGGCATGGGCCGCTGGTTCGAATATGCCATGGGAGCAGCCGCTCAATCAGATCCTGCAATCGGTTGAAGGTCCGGTTGCCAAGATCATCGCGGTCATCATCATCGTCGTGACCGGGCTCACGCTCGCGTTCGGGGATTCGTCGGGTGGTTTCCGCCGGCTGATCCAGATCGTGTTCGGCCTGTCGATCGCATTTGCCGCCTCGAGCTTCTTCCTATCGTTCTTCTCCTTCGGCGGCGGCGTGGTGGTTTGATGGATGAACCGGTCACAGGTTTTGTCGTGCCCGTTCACCGCGCACTCACTGAGCCGATTCTGATGGGCGGCGCGCCGCGGTCCGTCGCGATCGTGAACGGCACGCTTGCTGCGGCCCTTGGACTTGGATTGCGGCTCTGGATCGCGGGTCTCATCCTCTGGTTCATCGGCCACATGGCCGCCGTCTGGGCCGCCAAGCGCGATCCCGCATTTGTCGATGTCGTGCGCCGACATCTGCGCATTCCCAGCCACCTCAACACCTGAGCGCTCCGCCATGATGAACCTTGCCGAATATCGTCATTCCAACGCGCGTCTCGCCGACTTCCTGCCCTGGGCAGCTCTCGTCGACGAGGGAATCATCCTGAACAAGGATGGTTCTTTCCAACGGACAGCAAAGTTCCGGGGACCTGACCTCGACAGCGCGGTGCCGGCCGAACTCGTTGCCGTCGCCGGTCGTCTGAACAACGCCTTGCGCCGCCTCGGATCCGGCTGGGCCGTGTTCGTTGAGGCGCAGCGTCATTCTGCGGGCGCTTATCCTCCAAACACCTTTCCGGATGTCGCGTCTGCGCTGGTCGATGCCGAACGCAGAGCGCAATTCGAGGAGGCAGGTGCCCACTACGAGTCCAGTTATTTCCTGACCTTCCTCTATCTGCCGCCGGAGGAGGGAGCGG
>NZ_JAGMXV010000075.1 GCF_018006725.1 Rhizorhabdus sp. | reverse complement strand
CGGTCGGTGAGGGGCGCTCATCGCGCCCTGCCCGGCCGAAGGGCCGGGGAGGGGAGGAGGATTGAAGATCGGTGTCGAGGACATGGGGTCCAGCACGACATCAGGAGACACGTCATGAACATCGGTCAGATCAAGCAGAACGACGCGGGCATCTTCATGGGCCGCATTTCCACCCTCGCGGTCGCGATGACGATCGCGCTGAAGCCGGTCCAGTCGTCCAATCCGCGCGCCCCGCGCTACGAGATCCATGCGCTCACCCCGGGCCGGACGTGGGTGCAGGTCGGCGCGTTCTTTGAACTCACCTCCAACAACACCGGCGAGGCGTTCCTCAACGGCCGCATCGACGATCCGTCGCTCGCCGCGCCGCTCCAGGTCTCGGCCTTCCGCCAGGACGACGGCTCGTACAACGTCGTGTGGCAGCGCGCCCAGAAGCGCCGCGACGTCGGTGCCGCGCTCGGGGTCAAGGCGGACGATGGCGAACCCGCGCTGCCTTTCACCGCCGATGGCCGTGACGTGGCGACCTCGGGCGCAGGCGATGACACCGGAGACGGGCTGGGTGCCAGCACCGCGCCGGTCGACGAGAGGGTCTGACCGGCATCGGGCGGCGCTGACGCGTCGCCCGTATCGCCACCTCGACGGGGATCGCTTCATCGCCGAAGCGGTCCCTGTTGCCGTTAGTGCCTGTTGCAGCCGCGCGGTCCGTGGTGTACGGATTGTCTTCCGTTTTACGGAAGATACGGATTCCCATGTAACAGAAAGATGGCCGTTACAACATTGGCAGGACCAGATGAGGGTCCCATCCTGGAGGGACGCAGGGCTTAATCGATCCCCGGCCGCGTAACGAAAGATGAGGGAAACCATGACCCCTACAATCGAAAAGGCCAGATCGACCGACGTGTCGAAGCGGTTCGGCTTCTATTACGACGAGGCGATGACGCATCCGATCGCGATCGAGCGCAACGGCGCTGCCCGCGTGGTCATGCTACCCGCCTCCGAGTTCGAACGCTTGTCCCGCCTCGATCACCTCGCGCTCTCGCCGCAGGAGTTGAGCGATGAAGCCATCCACGCCATCAGGACCGCGACGCCCAGCGCCGGGTCCGTCCAGAACGATCAGTACGTCGATTGAACCGCAAGCCGGTGACCTGATCTGGTATTTCTACCTCTGGCGGCATGAACATAACCGGGGCGACGAGGACGGCTCGAAACTCCGCCCCTGCATGGTGGTTGGCAGCTATCGCTCAGCCGGAAGGCTCCGTGTCCTGATGGTGCCACTGACGACGCGCGATTATTCACCGGCTGCATCCATCCCTCTGCCGCCGCGATTCATTGAGGCCTTCGGCCTCGATGACCGATCACGCATCGTGTGGGACGACGTGAACGATTTCGCATGGGTCGGACCCGACGTTCGCGCCGGTAACGACGGTAGCACCATCATCGCCGAGGTGCCGAGCCGCATCGTACAACGTGTCGCGGCGCTGATCGTCGAGCATCGGATCACCCCCACCCGGCGAACCGAGTAGGCGATCGATCCTCGCCAACCCGAAGGGCGGCGCCCGCAGACACAGCCCGGTTCGCTGGCCGAGTGGAAAGATCATCACGATCGGCGATGATCCCGCAGCCGGGCGGCGCGTAAAGCCGTCGCTGTCCTGCCAGCGGGTATCGGCAGGCGTTTAACCCCGATGGCGATGAGGACGCCCAGGTCCGATGCGGTTGCCGGCGATCGCCCTGGCGAGGGTCGGCCGTCGGGCGACCTTGCGGCATCCGGTCTCCTTGCCGGTGCGTCGTCGCCCGGGCGCGGCCGTCCTTGTCGAGCTTCGGAGCGGCACCACGTCGGTCAGCGAGCGACGCTGGCGGCACGCCTGCCTTCGCGCCGGGTCGTTCGGGGGTACGGGTCAGGCGACCGACATGAGCGGTTCACGAGGTTTGTCCATGGCAATGCCTGCGGGAACCTTGGGCTGATCGACGGCCCATCCGCCGTTTCGTGTCACCTGCGCCGCGCCCCGGGGCCTCGCAACCCCTTTGGCAGGGCCGTGTTGCCGCGCTTCGCGCGGCTGCCCGCACCACCCCTGCAAAAGGGGTTCCCCTCCGGTCGACCAGGCCCGCCGCCTGCGCGCCGGCCCAGCTCGCCCTCCGGTGCGACGCCCCGAACCGCGACGCCCTTCAGGTGACACCGGCGGACGGACCGCCGACCAACCCAAGGAGGCAATGCCATGAACAACGTGAACCTCGTCGGCCGCCTGACCCGCACCCCCGAACTGCGCGAAGTCAATCGCGCCACCAGCGTCGCGACCATCTTCGTGGCGACCGATCGCCCGAAGCTCAACAAGGACGGCCACACCTACAAAGGCGACGACGGCTTCACCGTCAAGGAGACCGAATACCACAAGGTCACCTGCTTCAACGGCCTCGCCAAGGCGATCGCCGGCAACCGCAAGAAGGGCGACCTCATCGCCATCGAGGGACGCCTGCACTACACCCGCTGGCAGGACAGCGACGGCAACGACCGCTACGGCTGCGAGATCATCGCCGATCGCGCCGAGTTCTACTGACCGGCCAGCGAACCGGGCGGCGCCTGCGGGCGTCGCCCTTCGCGCATGCTTCATCATCGCCCGCGCAGGACGCCTCGCCCACGGTGCTTCGCACCGCGGCCTTGCGCCAGCGCGCGCTCACCTGAAAGGTCCGGCACCATGACCGTCCAGCGCGACATGTTCGACGGCGACCCGTTCGCGCCCGAGCCGATACCTGCGGCACCGGACCCGGTCGCTCGGGTCGACGAGCCGGCACCCGCCGGCGGCGACCACGACGGCAATGCCGTCGCGCTCGCCCCGCTGGCGGTGCCGTGCGGCTTCCGCAACCGTCGCAATGAACCCTGCCGGCGTCTCGCCGAGCGACCCATCCTGATGAACGGCCAGCCCTTCGTCCATCGTGGTCACCAGCTGCTCCAGTGTCCGCGTTCCTGCTGGCTAGACGATGACAGCGCGGTCGAGCCGGACATTGCTGACCGGATCGGTGAAGATATCCGGTTCGCAACCGAACCGGATATCCAGACCGACCCGCACGGCGAGGACCCCGATGCCAACCGCGATCCAGACGACCCGGGAATCCAGGAGATGCCGGATTACGATGCCGGGGATGACGGTGGCGAGTATGAATGGGACTGATCCTGCTGATCCTGCTGTGCTGGCTGTGGGACGGCCGTAGAGGGGCAGGGCGGGGCGTCCCGCCTTGTGGGCGGGACCGGGCTCTATTCGGCCCTGGCGGGCCTCACGGAGCCCCCTGGCGGGGTCTCCGTAGGGTAGACGCGAGACGCCTCTTTCGAGGACGCCCCAGCGCCTCCCCCCGAACCGTGCTTGCACCTTTCAATGCACACGGCTCTCCATTCTGACAGGCATCCGGCCACCGTGATGCGCAACATGACACTTGTGGCACAGGACGACTGTCCTGCGCCGTCGTGCCGATTGTACCCAAGGCGTCAGTTGGTCGCGTCGCTTATCTTTCAGGCGATTGGGATGATGCATCTCGAACGGACCATCGGTGTCGCCGCATGCCTCGCATTGCTCGGCACTCAGGCGCGTGACCAGATCGTTCGGGCTCTGCGCAAGGCGAGAGCCTACCGTGATGGAGTCGACGAGGGGGTTATCCCACGTCTTCACGATCAGATGCTTCAGTTTCCACACCTTATGGACGCGCGGCTCGCCCCGAACCACGGTGATAACACCGTGATCCGACCCCATCTTCAGATATTCCTCGGCCTGCCGCCTCGTCGAGCGTCGCCGGCATGCTACAGTCGCAAAGAGGCTCCTGAGCATGACCAGCTCCAACTTGTCGAGTGACGCTTTCACGCCATCGGCGATCGCATAATAGTTCGCGAAGCCCCGGAACTCTGAGTTATAGGCAACGATAATCTCCGCCAAACTGGATTCCATGAGTTGCGGACGCACCCGGCCATTCCTCATGTCGAGGTTGCCGAGCTTTTTGCGCCTGCAGAACGCATAGACCCGATCCCTCGGCACCCACAGCTTGATATTCCCCCGCGTTGGCCGACGAAGGATGCGTCGCATCCCGCCGCCGACCGCCTGTCGCCCCGCCATTGTTCCGGGAGAGCGCAGCGTGAAGGCGCATACGTGGAAGCCAAGGAACGGCGATCCCCTCGATGCATCGCGAACCCCGGTTTTCTCCGGTGATACCGTCAGATTGAGCCGATCAGCGAGGAAGTGCTGTATGTCGGCCATGATCCGAACGGCATCCGCCTTGCTGCCGATCACGCCGACGAGGAAGTCATCGGCATAACGGCAATAGCGCAGGCGGCGGAAGTTGGGGTCCATTTGATCAACGGATGATATCTTCCGTCGATCCCGATTGATGGCTTCGATCCGAGCAAGACGGGTTCGGACCTCTGCCTCATCCGCGCCAACGGCACGGATTGCATCGATCTCCTTGCGAAGTGCGGCGATTTTCTGGCTTTGGACAACATATGCGGGATTGGCCCGCCGTTTGACGCCCTTGTCGAAGCGAGCCCGCATTTCCTCCATGAACAAGTCAAGCTCATGAAGATAGATGTTGGCAAGCAAGGGCGAGATGACCCCGCCCTGTGGAGTGCCGCTATAGGTCCGCTCGAACTTCCATTCGTCCATGCACCCGGCCTTGAGCATCGTCCCGATCAGATCAATGAACACAGGATCATCGATCCGGCGGGCCAATAGGCTGAGCAGGATATCATGGTCGATGTTGTCGAAGAACCCGCGAACATCCACTTCGATCAGCCATTTCGCGCCCGTCCAGGTTCTGCGGATCTCTTCGAGAGCCGTGTGGCAGGAGCGACCCGCGCGAAACCCATGACTGTGTTTCGAGAACACAGGCTCATAGATCGCCGCGAGGATCATTCTCGCCGCCTCCTGAACGATGCGATCATCCGCCGTAGGAATGCCCAATGGGCGCATTTTACCATTACCCTTGGGGATATAGACCCGCCGCACTGGACGAGGGCGGTAACGGCCTTCCGCCACGCCTTGGGTCAGACGATCCAGCCTCGCCAGCGTCATGCCGTCGAAGGTCTGGCCGTCTACTCCCGGCGTCATGGCACCCCGGTTTCGGGATACCCTGTCATAAGCCCGCTCATATAAGCAGCGGGACCGCATGAGGCGGTGGAGACCATTGATCCGCTTGCCCGCCCGCGACAGGGCCGGAAGCTTCTCGATCCGTCTCAGGATAGTAGCGGTCTGCATCAGCAGTTCCTTTCCGTTGATCCATCGAGTTTACAGAACTGCCGTCCTTCGCCCGGGCGCGCGGATTTCGACAAGGATCGCTCCCGCTTATACCGCTGTCCCGTCCGCCTCTCGGCGGTTGTCCCGGCCATTGCACCGGGCATTTGACTACTATGACGGCTCCGTCGCCATGCAGGTCCGGCAAGCCGTCCTGTTTAGGCGATCCCGCAGTTGCGCGAGTGAGGAGTCGCGGCGCGTTTAGGTGCCCCGTTCGTTTCCTTAATCCCCTTACCGGGGCCACGCCGGGCGGACTGGCAGCGATTTGCAGGGCCGTGCTCCTCGCTCCGCTCGAGACGGTGTGTCAGCCGCGTTCACCGTCACCTACCTAGTGGTCGTTGGAAACTGGGATTCAAACAATCAAGTCTTCACCATGCGCGCCTTGCCTGCTGGTCAACCGTCAGGCTGCGGCGCCCAACTTCGATCCGTACCCCGACATGCTATGGTCCCGTTTTCCTTTCGGAATCTCAGCCGGTTCATCACCAGCACCGGTAAGTCGGTCAGGCATGAGCTATGCCAATAAGCTCAGTTCATTCGAACTCTCCTTTCTTCTTCGCGCCACAACGGCGCACGCCCTGCGGGTGACGATCCCTATGCCGGCGCCGGGCGTCCTGCGCGCGGGCGGCGGCAGCTGGCTCGCCCTCCCGGGCTCACTGGCGCTGCCTTTGCGGCGCTGCGCCTGGCGGCGCATCACCGCCGCCCGTGCTCGGTCCGACCCGGCGTGCCCACCACAACATAATATTTTCTCTCTCTGTGATGAGGAAGTCTGGCATGCGGGGTTGGCGGGCCGTCAAGGACGCGCGGTCCCCCCAATTTTCACGCACCCTTCCGTCTCCGCTTCGCTCCGCCTCCAGGGCACGAGAAAATCGGCTCCCCCGCGCGCGAGCGTTAACCGGGGTCCGCGACCCTGCGGGCCGCGGCTTCCCGGTTAACGTCCCTGACCGCCCTGACCGCCGCATGCCGGATGAGATTCCTCACCGAGAGAAGGTGAGATTTTCAACTCATGGAGGCTATCATGACCAAGTACAGCAACTTCAACGACATGGGCCGCGCGATCAACGAGCGCCGCGCCGACGAGGACACCACCGAGACCTATCAGGGGGCGTTCATCGAGGCGAGCGAGATGGCCAAGCTTTCCATCGTCAGCGAAGCCGAGAAGCTGGACATGCCCGACCCGGAGCAGGCCGCGCACGCCGTCGAGCAGATGCTGGCGACGATGTTCGACGTGTTCCGCGACACCCGCATGGAAGAATTCGCCGCCGATCTCGCATGGGGTTTCGTCAACAGCTTCCACATGGTGGCCAAGCGCATCGAGGGGCGGGAGGATGACGCCGCCAAGAAGCTGGGCGACCTGGTGCGCAGCTACGACCCCTCGGAGATCTACGCGGTGGAACTCGAAGAAACCCAGCTGCTCTGCCAGACCCTCGAGAATTGCGCCGAGGCGATGCGCTGCATGCGGGACCACGCCGGGAACGTGTATCGCGTCGAGACCGGACGGCCCTTCTCGACCGTCCGCGGCAGCAGGGTGTCGTCCAAGCTGACCGCCTCGATGATCGACGGTGCCGACTATCTGGCGGCACGCGCGGCAAAGCGTCGGGACGAGCACAACCCGAGCGGCCCGATTGTCGCCTTCTCGGGCGGCATGGAATGGCACGACCACGAGCAGCTCTTCGAACGCCTCGACCAGATCAAGCGTCGCATCCCGTCGATGGTCCTGATGACCACCGCCATGAACAAGGGTGCCGACGCCATCGCAGCGTCGTGGGCGGCCTCGCGCGAGGTCAAGCTGGTGCGCATGTTCCTCGACAAGCGCCACGGCAACCGGGGCGGGTTCCTCCGCAACGACCGCATCGCCTCGCTGCGTCCCGTCGAAGCGATCGTCTGCGAAGGATCGGGCGTCCAGATCGACTTCGCGCGCAAGCTGCGAACCGCCGGCGTACCGCTCCACGTCTTCCGCAAGGACGGACAGGCACCGGTGCAGCCGAGCCAGCGCAGCCGCCGCGCCTGACGCACCCACGGAAGGGCTCCGGGCAACCGGAGTCCTTCCCCTTTTTTACGTCGCCCTGGGCGGCGCTCCGGGGCATCGAGCCCCATCGCGCCGCGTGGGACTGACCTATCGGTCGATCACGCCACGTTGCCCGCTCGGCACGGCTCGCTCGCGGCAGGGCAATGCCGTCGCATTGCCACTGCCAGCTACGCCTCGCCGGTGCCGGGGTCGATACCGACACCCGTCGCATCGCCTCGCTCGCTTTGCGGTCATCGCTGAATGCGATGACCAGCGCGCTACGCCTCGGCCGATACGACTGGCGATCGTCGTTGAACACCAATCGGCACGCCTCGCTTGCTTCACGGCGATCCCTTCGGATCGCCGGTTCGCTACGCATCGCCGTGCCGATCGCGTTGGCTTATCGACCGCGCCGTCTCGCTCGCATCGCGGCCACGCCTGCGCGTGTCACGCTCGCTACGCATCGACCGGCGCGGTTCAACCGGCGTCACGCTTGCGGCATCAGCACGGCTCGCTGGCGGGCGCGGCGATGCCGTCGCATCGCCTGCACTGCCGCTGCGCATCGCACCGTGCCGATGCCATCGCGCAGGAGCTGACCGGCACGGCTCGCTCGCTTCACGGCGATCCCTTCGGATCGCCGGTTCGCTACGCCTCGCTCGTGCCGATCGCACCCGCTTATCGACCGCGCCCGTCTCGCTCGCATCGCGGCCACGCCTGCGCGTGTCGCGCTCGCTACGCATCGACCGGCGCAGTCCGACCAATGCCCGGCTCGCTCGCGGTGCCGCAATGCCTGCGCATTGCGAGCACCAGCTACGCATCGCTCGGGCACCCGGTCCTGCGGACCGACCCATGACCCCGTGAACGGCCATGCCGATCCTGACGGATCGGAAGGGGAGGGGAACCGGAGATGATGGTTCCAATGGGAGACAGACCATGTCGATCACCTTCTTCCTCAGCGTCGATCGCAAAGCCGACGCCGCGCCCGCCGTCATCACCGCCCGCCAGCTTGCCGCGTTCCGCGCCTTCGCCCGCGAACGTGGCCAGCTGCTCGAAGACGAGGATGATGACCCGCTCGTGTCGTGCTCGTTCGAAGCTCGCGTCTGCCCCTGGTCGCTCGCGTCGATCTGCGCGATCTTCGATCACGATGTGGGTGTCATCGCCGTGGTCGAGGAAGCCCAGTTCCGTGGCCTCAACGTGCGCTTCTGGCACGATGACGCGACCCGCACGATCACGATGCGCGTCGCCAGCACCCCGGACGGCGCAGCGGAGATCAATCTCGCGAACGGCAACGCCTTCCACGTCCTCGACGCGCTACGACTTTCGGACGATAATTGCGGCAGCATGCCCATCGGGCAACTACGCGAAACACTCGGCCACCCCTATGTTCGCCGCGACCTTGGTCGCCTCGATGGTCGTTACCTCGAACGCTTCGACACCCTCGCTGCTCAGGCCGACACCAGTGAAGGGATACGCATGGTCTGGGGATAGCCTCCCTCCAGTCGCCATCGCGTCGGGGAGCATCGGGCTTCGCCTCGATGCTCCCCATTCTTATGCCTGAATGGACCGAAGCTTCGCCAACTCGGCCCAAGCATTGAAAAGGGGAGCGCCTAACGGCAGCTCCCCTTCTATTTGCATGATGGGCTTGAGCCCGCTTTCGCGCTGACCCGCTTACGCGGTCAGGCGCTTCACGGTCTCGGCGATCCCGAGTTTCTTGATCGCTCCAATGATCGCGCTGAACTGGGCAGGATCGGCCTTCATCAACCCCGACCGTTCCACCTCCTTCAGCAGCTCCGAACGCTCACGATCGGCCAGTTGCTTGCGGCGTTCGTTGAGCCGCTGTTCGTCCGCCTCAAGCTGTGCCCGTTCCTGCTCGATACTCCGTGCCATATGACCTGCCTTTTCTGATCGTGGATCGGCCTCCATTTCCCACGATGCCAGCACCGCTCCACCGGCACAATAGCGACACTCATAATCGCTCGCTGGTCCGGCTTTACCGGACCAGCATGAGGCGACGGACACTGACCTTCGGCCAGGTCCGTCGTCGGGCGGGATTGCTCCGCCCAATACCCTTCGGTCCAGTCCGGTGGTCGCCTGCCTGCGGCGCTTACTCTCCCGGAACCCAGTCCAATGATCGGACATCCAGCCATGATGCCACCACCACCGCCACAGTCCCTAAGGATTTGCACACCGTACGCGGCACGCCGCAGGTTAAGTGTCTGTAATTGCCGGTGTTTGCAGGGGCAAACATGTTTGCCCCTGCAAACGCCTTGGTGGTTCTCCCCTAAGCGCTTGAGAACGCGCGAAAATCCCTGTTTGCAGGGTGAATGCGTTTTCACTCTATACCTCGGGACCAGGCTGTAGTATTTTCCACTCTCCGAAAACCCCACCAGCCACTTTCAAGTGGGTGGTGAATGTCTAACTCGACGATAGCTTTCAGACTTTCGTCTGAAGAGATTGCGGCACTTGATCGTGTAGCCGCGAAACGGTCGTGCTCCCGGTCTGAGGCCGCGCGCACTGCGCTTATGTTCGGTATCCGTTTCGCTGAGGCCGAGCATACTTTCAACATCACCCGTGCGGTCCTCGTTCTCGAGTACATGCAGGCGGCGATCGACGTGATTATCACACGCGATCACGGCGACGTCGTACCCCAGCTTCGCGAAGCCGCGAAGGAGCGCCTGGCGACGTTCCATGCGTAGCGGCGACATCCGGTTCAACGGTCAGGCGGCGACCGTAAAGCACCATTCCGCGCGGGGGCGGATCACCCGCAACTCGGGCAATTTCACCCGCGGTTCGCAGCTTCTCGCCAGTCAGTACAAGATGACCTGGGCGGGCCTCCAGGTGCCCATCTGGATATGGCTGGGGACGTTCATCGTCCTGTTCAATATCTTCGTCTGGCTGGGCCTCGCCGAGCATGAATTCCAGCTCGACCTGATGAAGCTCTATTCCGCCATCTGGACGTGGGTCGGCGGGGACAAATTCCACCTCATCAACCTGACCTTGCCAAACGGCATCGTGACCAAGGTTCCGATCGGCTACGTCCCCTACGAACCCCATGTCGTTCATGCCTGGGCGAAGACGGTCAAGATCTTCCTGACGACACTCGTCATGTCGGCCTTCATCGCAGCACCGATCATCATGTGGTTCATCATGTGGGCAAACAAGCGCGGCAGCGACATGCTCCAGGAACGCCACAACCGCGGCGCCCTGTTGGTCGAGCGTGACGTGCTCGTCAAAACTGTCAGCGGCCACAACCGGCGCAAGTTCCGCACCGAGTGCGCCGAACACGATCCGCCGTACGTCCCCGAACTCGTCGCCAAGGCTCCGATCCTCGATCGGATCGACCGGGGCATCCACGTTCCATACACGATCGCCGGCATCCCCTATCCGTGGCGGCTCGAACAGAGCCATACCATGCTCATCGGCACCACCGGCACCGGCAAGACGACCCAGCTGCGCAGCCACGTCTCGCAGCTTCGCGCGCGCGGTCATCGCGCGGTCATCTTTGACCTGACCGGCGTGTTCGTGGAGACGTTCTACAACCCAGAAACCGACGTCATTCTCAACCCTATGGACGAGCGTTGCGCGCCGTGGACGCTGTTCGACGAATGCCGCAACTATGCCGATTTCGTTTCGGCCGCATCGGCCCTCATTCCCTCGCATCCCGACGACAAGGAACCGTTCTGGCAGAACGCCGCGCGGATGCTCTTCATCGAGATGTGCCTGAAGCTTCAGGAGATGGGTGAAGCGAACAACGCCGCGATCGCGCACCACCTGATGCAGGCCGATCTGAAGTCGATCAACGCCAAGCTCGATGACACCATCGCCGCCCCGCTGACGACCGAGAAAGCCGCCCGCATGGCGGAATCGATCCGCTCGGTTCTGAACGTCAACGGACAGGCGCTACGCTTCATGCCGGACCCTGTCCCGGGCGGCCCGCCCGCCTTCTCGATCCGCGACTGGATCGCGACCGACAATCGCGACGGCTCGATCATGTTCATCACCGGCTCGTACAACGACCTCGAGATGACCCGCGGTCTGTTCACGCTGTGGATCGATCTGGCCGTCAACAACCTCATGCGCCTGCCCAAGACCCGTGACCTGCGGACCTGGTATCTGTTTGACGAAGTCCATGCGCTTCACGCGCTTCCTGGTATCGAGCATGGCCTCCAGTCGGCCCGCAACTTCGGCGGTGCGTTCGTCCTTGGGATCCACTCGTTCGACAAGCTGGTCGCGACCTATGGCTTGCAGAACGCGACCGCGCTCACCGGACTTGCGCGCACCAAGCTGATCCTCGCCACCGCCGATCGAACCACAGCCGAAAAGTGCTCCGAGTTCATCGGCAGCCGCGAGGTCCGCCAGATGGATGAGGCCTACAGCTACGGCTACAACAACACCCGCGACGCCTCGACCCTCACGCCTCGCACGGCGATCGAGCCGCTGGTCATCCCCGACGACATCAACAACCTGCCGTCGCTCCACGGCTTCGTGAAGTTTCCCGATGGATTTCCCGCTGCGCGGATCGAACTCAAATACCGCTCCTATGCCGAGGTCGCGCCGGGGGCGGTGCCCCGCAAGAACTTCAAGCCTACCGAATACGTCTCGCCGGAAGACCGGCGTCGTCAGAACACCCGGAACAATGGCGCGGATGAGGGGGGTGAGGGTGGCCGCGAGCATACCCCCACACGGCCTGTGGGGGGCGTGGAGGCGAAGGAAAGGCAAGAGCCGGACCTGACCGCCTCGCAGCCCGAGAAGCCGCGTAGCGAGGCTGAAAAGGCGGCTGCGGCGATGGAGGTCACCGGGTCGCTGCCGGTGGTGATCGATCAGATAACCGGCAAGGGCGTCGCCAGCAGCCCGACCGGCGTCGATGCCGTCCGCGCGTCGGATGCCGCAACGAGGGTCGGGGGCGAACCTTCCAAGCCTGTGACGGGAGGTTCATCCAGTCTGGATGCCCAACTCGGCGGCATGGGCATGTCCCTGATCGAGAACCGTGCGGGTCCGCAGAGCGGGGTGGATCCGACGCGCGGCGAGGCGTCACGCCATGCCCCGGAAAGCCGGTCCGATCGCGGTGATGCCGATCGCCACGAGGACCAGGCGACCCGCGAATTGCGCGATGGGTTTGCGACGCAGCGCGACCCCGATCACCACCATCGTCATCACGGCCCGGATCATTCGCCGGAGATCGATGACGACATGGACATGGGGATGTAGCCGATGCTGTCGATCGCTTCCGTCAAGTCCGCCTCCGGCGCGGCGCAGTATTTCGCCAAGGACGATTACTACACCGCCGAGCATTCGTCCGAGGCGACCGCCTGGGGCGGGGTGGGCGCGGCCGACCTTGGCCTCAAGGGCGAGGTGACCAAGGAAGACTTCGAGAAGATCCTCAACGGCGAGATGCCCGATGGCGAGAAGGTCGGGCAGGTCGAGGGTCGGCGGTTAGGCGTCGACCTGACCTTCTCGATGCCGAAATCGGCGAGCGTCATGGCCTATGTCGCCGGCGACGCCCGTGTGCTCACCGCGCATATGAACGCGGTAAAGGCGACGATGGGCTGGGTCGAGAAGACCTTCGCCGAAGGCCGCACCTACGATCAGTCCAGGTCAGGGGATGCGGTGCGTACCGGCAACCTCGTCTATGCGCTGTTCCAGCACGACACGAGCCGCGCTCTCGATCCGCAGGGCCACATCCACGTCCTTATCGCCAACATGACCAAGATGGCGAACGGGGCATGGCAGGCGCTCCACAACCAGCAGCTCTGGAAGAACAACACCACGATCGGCGCGGCCTATCACGCCCAGTTTCGCGCCGAGCTGGCAAAGATCGGCTACGAAACAAGCGTCACCGGCAAGCACGGCCAGTTCGAGATCGCCGGCGTGCCTAAGGAGGTGATCGACACCTTCAGCCAGCGGCGCGCCGATATCCTGGCGAAAGCCGGCGAGCTCGGTGTCACCTCCGCCGAGGCGTTGCGCAAGGTGACCAACAATACCCGCGACGCCAAGCTGAACGTCGAGGATCGCGATGCCCTGCGCCAGGAATGGCGTGACCGGGCGGCCGCGCTCGGATTCGACGGCAAGGCACTGGTCGATGCCGCGCGCGAGCGTGCTGGCGCCAGCGGCCTCGATGCCCAGCCACGACCGATGGAGCGCCTCGGTGACGTCCTGGCCAATCTCCGCGAAAGCCTGGGCGAGTTATTCCGACCCGCCGATCCGCTCGTCGCCAGCGGCCTCGACCGGCTGCGCATCGCGCCGGTGGATCTGCGCGCCCAGCACGCCGTCGCCTCCGCGATCCGCATCCATGCCCAACGCGAAGCCGCGTTCGCGGTGCCGGACATCACCAGGACCGCGCTCGACCTCGGGCTGAAGGGTGTCACCGCCGCGCATGTCGACGCGCGCGTCTCCGAGCTCATCCGCAACGAGAAGCTGATTCCGGGCAAGGATGACCGGATCGACAGCGTCGTCACCCATGTCACGACGCCCGAGGCGCTCGCGACGGAGCGCGGCATCCTTGCAGAGATCGAGCGCGGCAAGGGGGAGGGGCGGGTGATCGTCTCCGCCGACACCGTTATCGAGCGGATCAACGCCGCATCGGGCGACAAGGAACTCAATGCAGGGCAGATGGCGGCCGCGACGATGGCGCTCACTTCCGCCGATCGCATCGTCGCGGTCCAGGGCGTCTCGGGCGCCGGCAAGTCGACCATGCTGGCGAGCGTCGCGCGCAATGTCGAGCAGGAAGGCGGCAAGGTGGTCGGTCTCGCGCTCATGAAGGCGACCGCCGATCGTCTCGGCGCCGAAGCCGGCATCGAGAGCCGCACCGTGTCCTCGTTCGTCCACAGCTATGCCCGCCACGCGCTCGCTGGGAAGGGCGCGGGCTATGACGGCGCGCGAGACGCGCTCGCCGGCACCACGCTCATCCTCGACGAAGCCTCGATGGTCGGCTCGGAGCAGATGAAGCACCTGGTCGGCATCGCCAATGCGCTCGGCGTCGATCGCTTCCTGATGATCGGCGATCGCCAGCAGATCACCGCGGTCGACGCCGGCAAGGCGTTCGCGCTCGCGCAGGCCGGCGGGATCACGCTGGCGCGGATGGACGAGAATCTGCGCCAGCGCACCGAGCAGCTGCGCACCGTCGCCGCGCTGACCAACCGCGGCGAGGTGCGCGAGGCGATGGCGATGCTCGGCGACAAGGTCACCGCCAACCCCGAGCATGTGAAGGCCGCGGCCGAACACTGGCTGGGCCTAACCCCCGAACAGCGCGAGACCACCGCGATGTTCTCGTCGGGCCGCGTCGCGCGCGCAGAGCTCAACGTGCGCATCCAGGACGGCCTCGCCGCGGAGGGCACGTTGAAAGGGGACGGCGTCGTCACCCCGGTCCTCGACAAGGTCAACGTCACGCGCGAGGAACTCCGCTACGCGCATACCTATAAGCCCGGCCAGGTGATCGACCTGCGCCATGCCATGCGCGAGCTCGGCCTCAGCCCCGGCACCTATGACGTGCTCGGCGTCGACGCGAAGGGGCGCGTTCAGGTCCAGATCGGCAACCGGGTACGGACCTTCGATCCGCAGAAGATATCGCCGGTCGACAAGACCGACGCGATGCAGCTCGCCCAGCGCGAGCAGATCAAGCTGCATGAGGGCGACAAGATCCGCTGGACCCAGAACGACAAGGACCGCGGCCTCAACAACAACGATATCGCCCGCGTCGTCTCGGCCGACCCGTCGGGGATCAAGGTGGAGGCGAGCGACGGCACCCTCCACGAGCTGAAGGCGGGCGATCCGATGATGGAGCGGATCAGCCTCGCCTACGCGCTCAACATGCACGCGGCGCAGGGCATCACCACCGACACCGCGATCGCGGTGATGAGCCACAGGGAATCGAACCTCTCCAACCAGCGGCTGTTCAACGTCACCGTCACGCGCGTCCGCGACGACATCCAGCTGTTCACCGACGACCGCGAGAAGCTGACCGCCGCGATCGAGCGCAACGAGGGCAACAAGACCTCGGCGCTCGAGACCACCGGCGCGCTGTCGATCGACCCCGATCGCGGCGCTGCCGGCGCAGCCACGAAAGCCGGCGCGGGCGAGACGTTCAACCCTGCGCTGCCGCCCGTCCTCGATCGCGGACCGGAGAAAGTCGGAGGCGAGCCGAGCGCAGATACAGCCCGCCCCTCGACCGGCGGCAAGATCGACATCCGTACCGATCCCTCGCTCGACCTCTCCCGGTTCAGCGTCCCGGTCGAGCCCAAAGGGCCTGAACTTCCCTACCCCGAAAAGGACATCGGACTGGAGCTATGAGCATGACCACATCACCACCGACCTGGGACCAGGTGATCGCCACCAAGCACTGGCACGCCTGCGACCTCGACACTCATACGCTCACGCAATGCAGCCAGCTCGCGCGGCGCGACGATGCGCTCGACTGGGGCGGCGAAACGCTTGCGATGGCCGCGATTTTCGGCCTGACCTACGTCTTACTCCTGCCGCTCACCCGCGCGCTGCGTGCCCTCCGGGTCCGGTCCGAGCCAGCACGATGAGCCTCGCCGACCGCGACTATATGCACGGGCCTCCCCGCATCGGTCGGACCTCGCGGCTCGACACGCCGCCCTGCGACGCGATCGAGGGAACGGCCGAGTATGGCCATCAGGCCCGCAGGAAGCCCGTGGAGCCACGGTCAACCGCACCACGCATGATCGTCCCGCTGACGCGCCGGTTGCGTCAGGCGGGACTCCTGGCGGCCGCGGTGGCGGCTTTCACCTTCGCCTGGGCGGTCGGATGCGGAATCGTCAGCGCGTCGCTTCACACCGATGGTGGAATTTTCGTTCCGCCCGCAATCCAAGGTACGCCCGGTGGACGGTAGTTTCCCTTTTCGCTTCCGGCGCCAACCCGAGCCGACGCACGCGACCCTCACGATCGCCGAAACCGCGGATCTGACGGAAGCGGCGCTTGAAGCGGTCCGCGCCGGTGACGGGGGCCGGCTCGCGGTATTCGGCGATGGCGACGCGATCGCCGAACTCGCCGACCAGGTCCGCGACCAGCTGATCGACCCCGCGCGCGGCAACTGGGACTTCTTCGCAGACCATCCGAGCGACTATGCACGCTCGTCCGCGATCGAAGCGTTCCTTCCCGACGATCCTGACGTTTGCTCGGGCTACACCTGCGCTTCGCGCTATGTGCTGCTCCGCGCGATCCAGCATGCCGGCGATGAACCTGGTGCGACCCTTTCGGCCGTCCGCGATCTGATACGGGATCTCCCGCCGGAAGCCGTCGCAGAGGCGGCGGGACACGATTCTGGAAACGGTCACGCCCTGCGTTGGGGAATGACCGTGCTGGCCGGCGTGCGACGAGCGACCCACGCTTTCGCCGACCACGACCGGCTGATGCCCAGGATCTCCATCGCGCGCTGGCTGGCAGGATCGGCGTCGACCATCCTGTTCGTACGACGCGAACCTGGACTGACTTCGAGCGAGGTTGTCGCCGTCGAGGCCTCGCTGCGCGATCACGCGATGCTGTCCAGAATGGACGTGTTTCCCCTGGCTCTCCCCTCGCAGTCGATGGAGGTGGTCGATGGGCATCGATGATCGCGACTATATGCGCGATCGCTACCGCAAGCGGCAGGGGCTCGATCCCGGTGCGACGCAATGGAACGATCGCAAGGCACGGGTCGAGCTGAACCGCTTCGGGTTCAGGAAATCGGTGCCGCTGGGGAGCGCGAGCTGGATATCTGGCGGATCGAAAGGGTCGTGGTTCGAAGCCAGGAACAGGGGCCACGATTATCAGCGCGGTCGATGGCGGCCCCGCCCGCGCTTCACGCCGGCCCCTTACTGGCAGGCGCTGGGCGTCGGTGTTGCCATCGCACTGGTCCTTGCGGCCTGGGCCGGGCAGGGCCAGATCAAGCGCGCAACCTCCAGCCTGTTCGCGTCAATCGTGGGGACGAACACCGGTTTTCCGGAATCGGGAACGGTCGCCGTCTCCTCCAGCGTCGACCTGCGAACCGTCAGAAGCCACCTGACCATTCAGGGTGCGGCAGACAATAGCATCGTCCAGCTGCTCGATCCGGCGACGGCGAAGAACCGGCTGTCGGTCTATGTCCGCGCCTTCGAGCGTGTCACCGTGCCAGCCCCGCTCGGCCAATATCGCGTCCGCTTCATCCACGGCCGCGAATGGGCAGATTCTCGGACCTTCTTCGGCAAGGGCACGCTGCACGACGAGGTTGCCGGCGTGATGCTGTTCACGCGACGGGTCGGGCACACGCTCGATCTTCGTCTGGGGGCCGACAGCAATCTCGTGGTCCGGCGCATCGCCGCCAAACCGGCCTCGATCCAGTGACACTGTCCTTCATCCACGCGCGGGGATTTCGCATCGCACCGCCAGGACCGGCCCCCGCGCGCCGGCACGGCGATCAACCGGGACAGGAGACATGAGCAACTGGGATTTCGAGGAAATGGGCGAGTTCGGCTCGGATGCCGACGCAGACCGCTGGGCGAAGCGCAACAACATCGCCCCGCAGGATGTCCGCATTCGCCGCAAGGGGGACGGGGTTGAGCTGGAGGTCCGGCGCTCGGCGCTGGGCGACAGCAGCGCCCGCCACGATGACCGTCGCGACGGCCGACGCAACGGTTTCTTCTGAAAACGGCCAGGGAAGGAGTACACACGATGAAACTGAAGATGATCGCCGCGCTGGGGCTTGCCGCCCTCTCCGTGGCCTTGCCGTCGGCCGCCAGCGCGCAGTCGTCGGCGCCGGTCCTGCTCGCGATGGCGAGCTTCGCCGGAAGTCATGCCGGCACCGATGCCGCGCGCGAGGTCGAGGCGAAGAAGGCGCGCTATCGCGCGCACGCGCTTCACAACGGCAAATGCAAGGACTGCGCGGACTGTCCCGACTGCAAGGACTGTGACGAAGCCGCGAAGAAAGTTGCGGCGGACGAGGAGCGTGCCGGGATCTGCGATCCCGCAGCGCATGCGAAGAAGGCGGGCGCCGGTGCTTGATCGCACCCGCATGCTCGTCGTGACGGCCGCGCTCGCGGCCGTCACACCTTCAATGGCCCACGCCCAGAAGCTGGGGCAGGGCGGCACCGGCGTCGACGAGACGACCGCCGTGCCGCAATGCCAGGTGCCGCTCGGCGTTGCCGCGCTGGTTGAGGAGAAGGCCGCCAACCCGGCCGATGGCCTGTCGCCGCAACTGCAGGCGCTCATGCGCATGGCGGAGATGCAGAACGGCGGTTCGACCGCGCGCGTCGACGCGCTGCCACTGGTCAAGCTGATGATCGCGCGATCCAATTGCTTCCGCGTCGCCGATCGCGGCGAGGCGTTCAGCGCGCTCGAACGCGAACGCGCGATCAATGGCGGGACTGCCACAACCCGGCCTGTCACCAAGGCGGATTATCTGATCGAGGTGAAGGTGGTCTATTCCGACGCCAAGTCGCGTGAGAGCGGGGGCGGGGTCGGCGGTGTGTTCGGCGGGGCGGTCGGGCTCAAGTCGAAGACACTCGAAAGCCAGGTGCTGATGACGCTGGTCGACGTGAACACCGGCATCCAGGAAGCGGTCGCCAGCGGGTCGGCGCGCAAGAAGGATATCGGCGTCGTGGGCGGTGGGCTGTTGCTCGGCCTTGGCGTGGGTGCGCTCGGTGGAAGCTACGCCTCGACCGACATCGGCAAGATCACCACGCTGGCGACGCTCGATGCGTTCCGCAAGCTGATCGAGGATGCACGGCCACGGCTCGAGGCGAGGCTGGTGCCGGCCAAGCCGCCCGCAATGGTGCCTCCCGCCTCCGCGCCGCTACCGGCGCAGGCGGTTCAACCGCTGCCGCAGCCAAATCCGGGAACGCCGAAACGATGATCCGCAAGAAATCGACCCGCGCGGCCGAGATCGCATTTGCCGACGAAGTGATGGCGTCCGACGAGTTCGCGGCTCTCCCCGAGCGCGTGCGATCGACGGTGCGGAACCATCGCCAGGGGATGCGGGGCGAGCGCGAGACCGCCTATATGCTCGATCACCAATTCGGGCCTGACAACGACCGCAACCTGCTTATCCACGATCTGCGCCTGCCGGACGGGCAGGGCGGGTTCGCGCAGTTCGATCATATCCTGCTGTCGCGGGCGTCGCGCACCGCCTCGATCTTCGAATCCAAGAACTACTCTGGCCGGATCTCGAAGAACGAGCATGGCGAATGGATGGTCTGGTATCGCTCGCAACGTCAGCCGCAGAACATCCCCAATCCGGTCGAACAGGCCAAACGACAACGCAAGGTGCTGCAGGCGTGGCTGAAGCGAAAAGGGCATGACAGGGCGTTCGCGGAGGTCGGCGTATTCGTGTCCGTTCCGCCCACCGCGATGATCGACCGTTCCAAAATCGGCAGCGACGAGCCGATCTACAAATGCGACAACCTTTACAAAGCCTGGGTGCCGTTCGGCGGGTCATCGCCCCTGGGACGAATGTTTTCGACCGGCGTCACCGCCGCGCAGATGGTCGAGATCGCCGACCAGCTCATCGCCGACCATGTCCAGGAGGGCGATATCTATACCCGCCTCGGCATCGTTCCTGACAGCACGGACGCCGCCGATACGTCTCATACCGGCGACCCGTCTGGGCCGATCAACATGCCCATCGTCCAGGCCGCGTCTGTGCCGGAATTGCCGCCGTACGTCGAGGCAGAGCCTGTCACTGTTCATCCGGCGCAAAGTCCCTCCACATCGGTAGCGGTTGAATGCACCGTTTTGGAGGTATCGCCCCCTGCCAAGGCGGTTCCCGTCAAGGCGGGCGCACCTATCGAGGTATGCGCCGGGATCGTCGAGCGGACACTGCCAGATGGCCGCATCGCATTCAGGGCCGCGCGCGACGATGAGATCGGCAGGGAGGTTCTTTCCGCGTTGTGCAAGGGCAAGGCGATCTGGAACCCGAGATTCTCCAACTGGATCTGCGTGCCCGACGTCGCCGACGTGATCCGGGCTG
>NZ_JAGMXV010000300.1 GCF_018006725.1 Rhizorhabdus sp. | reverse complement strand
GCCGATCGCCGGTCGCCTCGCCGAGCTGGCGCTGCCTTTGCTCGCCGACTGTCCCGAGATAAGGATCGACTTCATCGACAGCGATGCCCCGTCGGCCGATCCGGGCGAACTGGGCGTCGCGGTGGCGGCTCCGGTCTTGTCCAACGCGCTGTTTTCCGCCACCGGCCTGCGCTTTCGCAAGCTGCCGCTGCTGTCGGAGGAAATATGACCCGTCCCGCCGACCATCCCGCCATTCGAATCGGCCGCATCGGGGTGTTGCTGGTCAATCTCGGCACGCCCGACGCGCCGACGGCGCAGGCGGTGCGCCGCTATCTGGCCGAGTTCCTTTCCGATCGCCGCGTCGTCGAGATCCCGCCGCTGCTCTGGCAGCCGATCCTGCGCGGGATCGTCCTCAACGTCCGGCCGCGCAAGTCGGCGCATGCCTATGCGCAGGTGTGGACCGAGGATGGCTCGCCGCTCGCGTCGATCACCCGCCGCCAGGCCACGGCGCTCGCCGCACGGCTGGGCGACGGGGTGCTGGTCGATTACGCGATGCGCTATGGCAGCCCCTCGATTGCATCGCGCATCGAAGCGATGAAGGCGCAAGGCTGCGACCGGATTTTGCTCGCGCCCCTCTATCCGCAATATAGCGGGGCGACGACGGGGAGCGTCGCCGACAAGGCGTTCGAAGCGCTCGGCGCGATGCGCTGGCAGCCGGCGATCCGGACTCTGCCACCCTATTACGACCACTCCGTTCATATCGAGGCGCTGGCCGCCTCGGCACGCGAGGGTATCGCCGCGCTCGATTTCGAGCCCGATGCCATCCTGGCGACCTTTCACGGCATGCCGGAAAGGACGCTTCATCTCGGCGACCCCTATCATTGTCAGTGCCAGAAGACGGCGCGGCTTCTGGCCGATGCGCTGGGGCGCAAGCTGGTCGTATCCTTCCAGTCACGTTTCGGGGGCGGCAAATGGCTGGAGCCCTCGACCGAAGACATGCTCGCGCGCTTGGCCCAGGACGGAAAACGCAAGATCGCTCTGATCGCGCCCGGCTTTGCAGCGGATTGCCTCGAGACGCTCGAGGAACTCGCCATCCGTGGCAAGGAGCAGTTCGAGGCAGCGGGGGGCGAGCGTTTCGCTTATCTCCCCTGCTTGAACGACACGCCGATCGGGATGGCCATGCTCGAGCGGCTCATACGCGACGAACTGCAGGGATGGCTGGCCTGACCGGCAATTTGATTTACCCCTGAAAGGGGTTAATTTTCTTGTCGTTGCGCGCTTCCGCTCGTCATCTTCACGCTTTAGCATCGCACCCGAATCTGTTGGGAGAAGCTATATGGCGCGTGTTGCGATCGTTACCGGAGGTACCAGGGGCATCGGCGAAGCGATCAGCCTTGCGCTCAAGGACGCTGGCGTCGTCGTAGCGGCAAATTATGCCGGAAATGACGAGCGCGCCCGCGCCTTCACGGAGCGGACGGGTATCAAGAGCTACAAGTGGGACGTCGCAGACTTCGACGCCTGCCATCGCGGCGTCGAGCAGGTGGAAGCCGAACTCGGACCGGTCGACATCGTCGTCAACAATGCCGGCATTACCCGCGACGGCACGCTGCTCAAGATGACCTACCAGGACTGGAAAGAGGTCATGGACACCAATCTCGGCGGTTGCTTCAACATGGCCAAGGCGACCTTCCCCGGTATGCGGGCTCGCGGCTGGGGCCGTATCGTCAACATCGGGTCGATCAACGGCCAGGCCGGCCAATATGGCCAGGTCAACTATGCGGCAGCCAAATCCGGCATTCATGGCTTCACCAAGGCGCTGGCGCAGGAAGGCGCCAAGGCAGGCGTGACCGTGAATGCGATCGCCCCCGGCTACATCGACACCGACATGGTCGCGGCGGTGCCGCAGGACGTGCTCGCGAAGATCGTCAACAAGATCCCGGTCGGCCGTCTCGGTCATGCCGAGGAAATCGCGCGCGGCGTGGCCTTTCTGTGCGCCGAAGAGGCCGGCTTCGTCACCGGATCGACGCTGTCGATCAACGGTGGCCAGCACATGTACTGATCGACTGACGGTGGCGGGTCCGGTCAAGCGTTCGGTGAACATTGCCGGGCACGCCACCTCGATAACGCTGGAGCCGATCTTCTGGGACGCGCTGCTAGCGGCGGCAAAGGAAGATGCCCTTCCGCTCAATGCCCTGGTCGCGCGCATCGACGCCGAACGGGTCCAGGAAGACGACCTGCCCAATCTCGCCAGCGCCATCAGGGTCTGGTTGTTCCGGCGAGCGACCGCCCGCATCGCTGGCTGATCCCGTTGCCCGCGTTCCATTGACCATCCATGGCAATGGCCGGAGCCCGGTCTTGACTATCCCGAAGGTGCCCTCGACAAACGCGTAAGGGATAAAGGCCGACTGGTCGCATAGCGTCGTCGAGCCAGCGGGAGAGTGATCGGATGCGTTTCCATTTTGCCGAGTCCATGACCAATCCGGAATATTATATTCCGCTGGCCCAGGCGGCCGAGGCGGCCGGCTATTTCGGTTTCGTGATCCCCGACAGCCTGATCTATCCCAAGGCTTCCGACACCGCTTATGCCTATACCTCGGATGGCGGGCGCGAGTTTCTGGAAAACAAGCCTTTTCTCGAGTCCTTCATCGCCGCGACCGCAATGGGCGCCGCGACCGAAAAGCTGCACTTCACCACCAATGTGCTGAAACTGCCGGTCCGCCCTCCGGTCTATTCGGCCAAGCTCGCTTCCTCGATTGCGGCGGTCACGCGCAACCGCTTCAGCCTCGGAGCCGGGCTCAGCGTATGGCCCGAGGATTATGCGGTCATGGGCGTGCCGTGGGAGAAGCGCGGCGAGCGGTTCGACGAGTGTATCGCCATCTTTCGCGGGCTTACTGCGGGCGGTTATTTCGAATTTCATGGCCAGCATTATGATCTGCCGCCGATCAAGCTGAACCCGGTGCCCAGCAAGCCGATCGAGGTGTTGATCGGCGGGCATAGTGATGCGGCGCTGAAGCGTGCCGCACGAAATGACGGTTGGATGTATGCGGGGGGCGGCATCGACGCCCTGATCCCGCTCATCGAGAAATATCATGCCTTCCGCGAGCAGGCGGGCCGGGCTTCGGCGCCGCACAAGGTTTTTGCGACCGACATGGGCAATGTCTCGCTCGATACCATCAAGCGCTATGCCGATCTGGGTGTGACCGACCTGGCCGTAGCCTTCCGCAATCTCTACGCGGTCGAGGAAGACAGTCAGCCTCTGCAGGACAAGCTGGACGACATGCGCCGGTTCGCCGACGCGATCATCGCGAACGTCTGATCATAGCGGGGAGGGCAGTCCTGGGCACCGCCGTTCCCGCGTCGCTTAATAGAGCGACTGCCGGTACAGACCCGCTTCGGCCATCGCATCGAGGACGTCCGCACCGAGTATTCCTGTCAGTGTCGCGTGAACGTCGTTGCCCATGAGGCGGCTGCCGCAGACATAGATGGCGCACCCGGCCAGCGCCCAGTCGATCACGGTCATGCGCGCATCTTCGATCTGGTCGGTGACCAGCCGCTGCTCCTCCCCGTCGCCCGGAAGAACGAGGTCGCACCGTTCGAGATGACCGACAGAGACCCATTGGGTGATTTCTGCCGCAAGCACCTGATCGTCAGCGCTGTTGCGGTCGCCGAAGATCAGCCAGTTGCGCGAACCCGCCGGGCGGGCCTTGATCTGAGCGTGGAGACCGGCGATGCCGGTCGCGTTGCCGATCAGGATCAGCGGGATGTCTGCCGGCGGGGGCAGCAATTCGCTATTGTCGCTGATCGCGATCCGAACCTCGTCGCCCGGCTGGATCGTCTCGCATAGCCAGCGCGATCTTTGACCGCCCCCGGCCGCCTGGATCGGCACCAGCCGCACCACCAGTTCGAGCATTCCGTCTTCGGGCAGCGAACCGATCATGTAGCAGCCCACCGGCGCATCGGCGGGGGCGGCGGGATCGTCGATGTCGCCGGTGGGACCGCAATAGACGCGGGCCACGGCACCAGCCTGCCATGAGACACCGGTCCCGTCCTGGGTGAAGCGCAGCCGATACAATGGTCCGCCGGCCGAATCCTGATTGGCGAGCAGGCGTTCTGCGAGGCGCCAGGCACCAAAGGCTTGCTTATCCCGTAGCGGTTCCGCCGGAGCGACTTCGGGGCGGCGATCGACGGCCTTATCGGGGGTCGCCGTGGGACGCGGGTCAGGCGGCTCGAGCCCGGACCCGTGCGTGCGGCGAAGCACGGCAAAGGTGATGAAAGCGAACAGAAGGACCGCGAGGGCCGCCGGTATCAGCAGGATCAGATTGAAACCGGTCAATGCGCTCTCTGCTTGCAGGACGATATCGAGGCTAAGCTCCGCAACTATCCGCCAAACCGTAGGGATCGGCGCAGCGCGGCGCAAGCGTCCTGCATGTCAGTCGATCGCCGGCATCGCACGCCGGCATCGAATATCAGCGGGCCAGCAGCGCGCGGGCCTGCGTCGCCAGTCGTGCCAGCATCGCCGCGCTGGGCGCCGCCGCGACGCGCGCCCGGGCAATCGTTCGCCGGAACTGTTCGACGCGAGGGGCATGGGCGGCTAACCACTGCGACACAGCTTCCGCCGGACCGCGGCGCCCATGGCGCGAGAGGAAGTCGAGCCGGATCTGGCCGAACTCGCGCGTCAGGCCAGCGACCAGCAGGCGTTCCCATGGGTCGGCGCTGCGGAAGCGCGCGGCCGCCACCTTGGCCCAGTCGAGCCCCAGTTGCTCGCCGAGCAGAACATAGGCACGGGTGACATCGTCCTCGTCGGCAGCCAGCGTGCTTGCAAGCGCGGCGGTGCCGATCGCGCCATCAATCTCGGCGATGCGCATCAGCCCGTCGATGACGGCTGCATCGACCCGGTCGGCATCGATCCGCTGGCGGAGCTGATCGGACTGCTGCCGCGCTTCGGCCTTCAACAGTTCGCCGCGCGACGCATCC
>NZ_JAGMXV010000299.1 GCF_018006725.1 Rhizorhabdus sp. | reverse complement strand
GATCCGATGGTGGCGGATGAGCATATCGCCTGCTTCGGCTGGGCGAGCCAGGAAGAGATGCACGACATCGCCGACATGGCGATCCGCGTGAACGACTTCATGTGCGGTCTGTTCGCGGGCATCGGGATTCGCCTGGTCGACTTCAAGCTGGAGTTCGGCCGCTTTTGGGACAATGATTACAGCCGCGTCATCCTGGCCGACGAAATCAGTCCGGACGGCTGCCGCCTGTGGGACATGACCACCGGCGAGAAGCTCGACAAGGATCGTTTCCGGCAGGATCTTGGCGGCGAGGTCGAGGCCTATCAGGAGATCGCGCGCCGGCTGGGTCTGATGCCCGAGGGCGAGAACATGATCCTGGACCTCGAAAGCCACCGCAAGAACCGCGGCAAATAGGCTGTGCGTGTGAGCCGAGGCGGGGGGCGCCCCGCTTCGGCGTGCGCCAGGTGCGGCTGGTCGCAGCCCATTTTACAACTCCATCGATAGACATAATGTGCCGCTACGGAAGTCCTGCACCGCAGGGCGAGTCGTGGAGGCGCCCATGCCCGCCGACCGTTTCGAATATGCCGCGTTGGAGCCGACCGTTCTGCTGCTGCCCGATTGCGATTTTGGGCCGGGGGATTATTGGCAGGACCAGTGGGCGCAGCGGCGGCTCGACTGCCGGAAAGTCGACCTCGGCCATGCGCTCGTACCGCGCCGCAATGCGCTGGTCTCGTGGATAGATCGCCAAGTCCGCGCCATGACGGGACCGGTGTTCCTGGTCGGCCATGGGGTCGGCGCGCTCGGTCTGGCCGCCTGGTCCAGTCTGATGAGCATCGAGAGCGAGGCTTCGATCGTCGGCGCGCTGCTCGTAGCGCCGAATGATCCGAACCTGGCCGGAGATGAGCGGCTAGCCGACTTCCTGCCGCTGCCGCAAAGCATTTTCCCGTTCCCCGCGCTGGTCGTCGCCAGCGATGATGATCCGCATCTTGCGGTCGACCGGGGATTCAGCCTCGCCCGGCAATGGGGATGCGGCTTTGCGCTCATGCCAGGTTGCGGACATTTTCGCCCGATCGACGGCATCGGTCGCTGGTCGCAGGGAGAGGAACTGCTCGATCGCTTTCTGGGCCTGATCGGGCCCGGCACGCCGCGCGATCCGCATCCCGCGGCCCAACTCGAACGCTCTTGCGTACCGCCGCCGTGGCTCGACCGGCGGTCCGCAATTCGCCCCTGAGTCGAAGCCGGTGGCTCGACGGGGGCGGCGCCTCGCCTCGCCCATTTCCAACTCCGGAGAAGTGGGCGAGGCGTTGCGACAGCAATGCTGACCCGTGACAAGATTAGCTGTATCGCGCCCAACGAAAACGGGTGTGGCAAGCGCGGTCCATGGGCTCTATGGGACCCCACCTGAGCCAAGGATCGGCTACCAGCGGGTTTGAAAGGAACGAGCTAATGAGCAGCCGTACGGAAGCGGTGAAGATCGCCCCGAACGACGCCTTCAACATCCAGACCGTGCTCTGGGTGAAGCATTGGAACGAGCATCTCTTCAGTTTCGCGGTCGACCGGCCCGCTTCGCTGCGCTTCCGCTCGGGCGAGTTCGTGATGATCGGCCTGCCGACCGAAGCTCGGCCGCTGCTGCGCGCCTATTCGATCGCCAGCCCTTCCTATTCGGACGAGATCGAGTTTCTCTCGATCGCGGTCGAGGACGGCCCGCTGACCTCGCGCCTGCGCCACATCATTCCGGGCGACGAAATCTATGTCGCGCGCAAGACCACCGGCACGCTGGTTGCCGATGCGCTGACCCCCGGCAAGCGTCTGTTCCTGCTCGCGACGGGTACCGGGCTTGCGCCCTTCCTGTCGATCATGCGCGACCCCGACATCTATGAGCGCTACGAACAGGTCGTGATCGTGCACAGCGTCCGTCACCTCAGCGACCTGGCCTTCCGTGACGTGCTCGAGAGCCGTCTCGCCGGTGATCCGCTGGTCGAGGAAGAGGCCGCGGCCAAGTTCCGCTACGTGCCCATCGTCACCCGCGAACCCTTCCCACGCCAGCAGCGCATCACCACGTTGATGGAAAATGGCGGCCTGTTCGATGGCGTTGACGGTGAGGCGCGTCTCGACCCTGCGACCGACCGGGTGATGATGTGCGGCAGCATGGACATGATCCGCGACTGCTCGGCCATTCTCGAGAAGCTCGGTTTCGAGGAAGGCTCGAACGCCAAGCCGGCCGATTATGTGATCGAAAAGGCCTTCGTGGGCTGATCGACACGGACGCCCTGTCGGTGGCTCAGACTTTCCGCACCGCTGGCAACTCCGGCAGGTCGACCAGATCGAGCGCGGGGAGGTCGAGACCCGCCTGGCGCGATTGCAGCCTGTAGCTTTCGGCGACCCTGATATGCCGTGTGCGGTTCTCGATCGACACGGCATGGCGCGCCGCGTTGACCGCTTCCCAATAGCGCCAGCGCAGATATTCGCCGTCGTCGGCATTTTCCAATATGATCACGTCGACGCCACGCCCGTCCCACTGCAAGAGGGGCGGCATAGGCGCCGGGCGAGTCTATTCCAATTAGACCATTGTCGCACCGTCGATTTTGCAAGGATTGCCTGCTTCGGCAGCCAGCGCCGAAACCATTTCCCGCTTTCATCGCTTCAACTGCAATCTCAGCCCTTTGGCGCGAGCAGATCGTCGAGCCAGCCGGCACGGGATCCGGCTCGTTCGAGGCGCGGAAAGCGGTTTCCGCCGAAATAGGGGATGCTGACGACACGATATTGGTCACCCCGGCGGATGATCATCTCGATGGGCTTCTTGGATGTGGCCGCTGCATCGATCAGCGCGGTCATGCGGCCCCCGTCGAACGCCTCGCCCTCGACGGCGACGATATTGTCGTTGTTGGTGAGGCCTGCCGCGAAGGCCGGGCTGTCCCATATCACCTGCTCGATGCTGCGGTCTGCGGCGTCCACCACGAGGCCCAGCGAATAGCTGTAGTCCGCGATCTTGCGGCGCCGTTCCTCGGTTCGCCAGTAGCTGGTCGGTTTGCGATCGTAGACCAGCCGGTAGCCGCCGCGTTCGATCCAGTCGAGCGGCGCGCGGTCCCGCGTTCGGTCGACGCGACTGGCAAGGAATTCGCGCCAGTCATAGGGAACGATCGCGTTCAACGTCGCCACGATCTCGTCGAGCGTGTAGGGCAGGGTGCCCCAGTCGCCGTCGCGCATTCCGAAGAAGGCGCGGGCAAAATCGTCGAGCGATCTCCTGCCCTTGGTCAGCGCCCGGATCTGCATGTCGGTATCGAGCCAGATCAGCATGCCCTCGGCATAATAATCCTCGGAACGTTGCAGGCTGGTCCAGGGCTGGGGGCGGCGTGCGGCGATGATCGGATCGCTGGTTGTATCGATCAGCGGGCGCCAGCTTCGGCCGGGGCGGTTGTCGAGCTGGGCCGCGATCATGGCCATGGCGGCGAGCGTGTCGTCGGCGGAAACCAGACCCGATCGCGCCTGAAGGATATAGCCCCAATATTGGGTTTGCCCTTCATAGACCCAGAGCAGCGAATTGCGCATCGGGGTGCTGTAGTCGGGGGTGAACAGATCGGCGCCCCGGCGATATTTGCCGTTCCAGCTGTGTGCATATTCATGCGGCAGCAGGTTGCGGCGGGCGGTCTGCTCGTCCCAGCGGGTGAAATAGCCGGTAGCGACGCCATTCTCGCTCGATCGCTGATGTTCGAGGCCGATACCGCCGAGCCTGTCGCTGATCGACAACAGGAACTCGTAACGGTCATAATGTTCGGCGCCGAACAGTTTGACGGCCTGATCGACGAGGTTGCGGTGGAGCGCGAGCTGCTCGTCGCTCGCGCGCAGTTCCGACGGACTGTCCGCCGCGATGTTCAGCCGGACCTTCGGGCTCAGTGTGACCTGCCTAAAGTTGGCGCCCGCAAGCATCGGGCTGTCCACCAGGGTTTCGAAGTCGACCGACTTGAAACGGACGGTGCCGTCGGGATCGCGGGCGTCGGTCGACAACGCGGTGCCATAGCCCCAGTTCGCCGGCAGCTTCGCCGATGCGGCGACCGCTATGCCCCGCGTGAAATAGCCGGCGGGATAGAAGGCCAAGAGATTCCACTGCAGGCTCAGCATCTCACGGGTCATCACGACACGCCCCTGCCCGCTGCTGACCGGCGAGACATAGTCGAAGCTCAGGTCGATGTTCGAGACGCCAGCCGGTATGTCGACCGCGATCGCATAGACATCGACCGGATCTCGCTTCCAGGCGAGCGGCTTGCCCCCGCCGCTGATGCGCAGATTGGCGACGTCGTCGATCGGCCCGCGCGGCGCATGATTGCCGGGCAGCCACTGCGGATAGAGCAGGTAGAGCGTGCCGGACTGTGCGACCGGAATATTCTGCCGCACCGTGAAGATGCCGCGCGCGACATCGGTCGCGTCGACATCGAGACGGAGCGTCCCGGGATAGGGGACGTCCTTTGCCGCAGGAAGGTGCCGCTCGATCGGGAGCGGCTGCGGCCGGCTGTTCTCGATGGCGGGGGCGGCGGTCGCGGCGAGGCAGCCGAGACCGAACAGGGCAATCGGGCGGTAGAAGCGCATTGCGGCAGAGGTCCATCTTCTCGTTATCGGTGACATGATGGCGTCGGTGCCGTGCCGCGTCACCCCCCTGTAATCGGTCGGACACATAAAATAATGCGGGGGGTTAAAGGCGCCTGCGGCGTCACGAAGGCGAGCGCTGGCGGCAAGCCTCTTTCCCCGCGTGCCCCTTAGCCGCTACAGCATCGTCATGACCGATATCGCCGAGCTTCCCGACGACAACATCCGCAACACGCCGTTCGACAGCGCGCTGTCCGACCGCTACCTCGTCTATGCCCTCTCGACGATCACGGCCCGCTCGCTTCCGGATGTTCGCGACGGTCTGAAGCCCGTTCATCGCCGGCTTCTCTGGGCGATGCGCCTGCTGCGGCTCGACCCCACCGCAGGCTACAAGAAATG
>NZ_JAGMXV010000298.1:2153-5001 GCF_018006725.1 Rhizorhabdus sp. | reverse complement strand
AGCTGGCCGCGCAGTTCCTCAGCCTGGACCGTGCCCTTGCTCATCATCTGCGAGACGGCCAGCAGCGCGCCGTCGGCCTCGGATGACGACAGGCCCAGGGTGGTGGCCGCCTTGCTGACGGCGGTGAAGATGTCGCGGGTGGCCTGGCCTTCCAGCGACGTGCCGCGCGCCGACGCCGAGAGCTTCAGGTACGAGCCCGACACGGACTCAAGGTCGAGGCCGAGCTGGCGTGCGGTGCTGCGCACGAATTCCATCTCGCGGCCAACCGAATCGGCGCCGCTGATGGCGGTGAACGCGGCTTTGAACTTGACGGCCGACGCCTCGGCTTCGATCAGCGCCTTGCCGACTTGCTGGATGGATGCAATCGCCCCGCCGACGCTCAGGCCAACGCCCAGCGCCCCCAGGGCGTCGCGCGCCGTGTTGGCCGCCTTCTGCATGTCGCCGGCGGCGCCCGTAACGACAGAGCGCGCCTGCTGCATGTCGGACTGCAGCCGCGAGATGTTCGCAGCCATGTCGATCAGCAGGGTGCCGACTGTCGTTGCCATTATGTCCCCTTGTTCTGTGCCTGCTGCGCCTTCGCCTGTTTCGCGAATGCAGCCATCGCCACGCCATCAAGGGCGCGGATCGTGTCCAGTTCCCACGGAGTGAGCGTGTTGCCGCTCACCTGCTGCCACGCGGCGATGTCCTGCCAGGTGATCGCGTTCGGTGTGTAGCCGTTCGAGCCCCGCGCGTCGTGCATCGCGCAGAACGCATTCCAGAGCGGCTCAGCCAGCCGCGGCATGGGCTCTGTGCGCAATTGCTCGATTGCCTCGGCGTCGCCCTGCTTTGCTGCTGCCGTCAGGTGTTCGCGCTCTGTGGCGCCGTCCGCGCGCCGGTGCGAGAGCCGGAATTGCGACTCCGCAAACTCGATCAGACGAGCGCGGAGTCCTCGATAAAACGGGTCTGCTCAGCGAGCGCCTCCGTCAGTTGCCGCACGACCCAGCCCTCGCGCGGGTCCGAGAACCACTTGCGGGCCTCGGCCGGGCTGTATTCGCGGTCGGCACCAGTCCACCCCAGCACCGACGAGACGGCATCCTCGATGCGCTGCTCTGCCTGCTCTTCGAACGAGGGCAGATCGACGCGCCCGTCGCGCTGGAATACCTTCTGCGCACGCGCCACGCGGGCCGATTGCAGGGACTGACGAACCGCGTGCGACGGGCCGGCCAGGGTGAAAATCACGCCCAGGCCCTCGCCGGTCTTGGGGTGCTTGAGTTCGTAGGTTGCCGATTCGAGCTCGACGATCGATCCGATTTTGTACATGAGGCCTCGCAGGAGATGAGATCCACGGACACCGCCCGGCGCGCCCCTGCGAGGAGGCGACACCGTGCGGGCCGTGGCGGGTGACGGACGGGCCGGGCTTACGCCTGGCTGTCCTGAATGACGAGCGTCGACTGCTCGGAACTCGTGCCAGCGCCGCCGGCCGAGTTGTAGAGAGCGGTGAACGAGAGGGTCTGAGAGAGGTTCTTCTCGCCGTCGTCGATGTCGGCGCTGCCCAGCTTCACGCGGGGCAGGACGAACGACACGAAGTCGGCAGCGGCCGTGCTCGCGGTGGTGAACGCCGCGGCGATCGCGAACTCGGTCTCATCGTCGAAGAGGTCGAAGTACGTAAGATCCTCGAACAGCGCGGTGAGCTGGCCCGTGACGCGCACGCGGCCTTCCGCGATATCCGAGTAGCTGTTCGAACCGACCACGGGCACGGCCGACATTCCGCCTGCGATGTTGATCGTCAGGCCGGTGATGGTGGCCACCTTCGCGCCGTTCAGCGTCACAACGCCATTGACCGCCGCAACGACGCCGGTGGTGGTGGCCGCCGTCGGGCTGGTGAAGTAGGCCGATGTGTCGGTGGTCACGTCCTTGCCCATGATCCCGAACTCGATGGTCGAAATGCCGGTGGGCGGCAGGCTGATCGCGACGCTGTTGATCTTGCAGCCCGAGAACTGCAGGCTCTTGGTGATGTCGCTGTGGTAGTGCTCGATCGTGAACGACGGGTCAGTGTGGCTGGTCGTCGGGGTGTAGGCTTTCTTGCCGACCACGGTCAGCGTGCACGACGCGATCGGCCCCTCGGCAGTCATCGCCAGGCCGTTCATCACGTAGACGGTCAGCGTCAGCGCGACAGCCGACAAGACGATCGCGTTTTTGTTCAGGTTCGCCGCGTTCACCGAGCCGGCGGTGATCCGCACGACATCGCCCGCCTTCACGCCATCAGTCAGGAACGAGCCCGAGCCGCGAACGATCGTGTAGTTGGTGCCGCTGGTGGCAAACGTGAGCGACAGGCCAGTGATGGCGGACACGGCCGCGAACGCCTTGCGCACCGCGGCAGAAAGGAAGTCCTCCCAGGTGCCGGGCGAGAGTTCACCGCTGATCGAGCCCTCCACCGAGCGCACGCCGTGGCGGAAATCGGCCACCTGGTAGTGGTCGACGATCTCGTTCGATTCGTAGGTCTGTTTCTTCAGCGAGAGCGTCGAAGTGACGCGCCGCAGACGCTGCGCACCAGAGGCGCCGGCAAGCGTGCCCCAGGTCGATTCAGCCTTGTAGAGCAGTTGCTTTGCTACGCCGGTCGCGAATGCCATGTTGGCCCCTTAAAATGCAAAAAGCCCGCTCGCGGCGGGCTCGGTGGTGATGTGGTTGGGTGCTACTGCGTTTCGATGTAGGTCACGACGACATCGATCGACTGCGCGTAGGCCTGCAGTTCAGGATCGAAGTCGTCGGCGCCGTCGATGTCGCGGATGATCGAGACGACCTCGACCCCGCCATGCGTTCCGTACTGATAGAGCAGCGCCTCGCGCGCCGCGTCGAGAATCTCGGCGCA
>NZ_JAGMXV010000298.1:0-2053 GCF_018006725.1 Rhizorhabdus sp. | reverse complement strand
CCTGCAGTTCAGGATCGAAGTCGTCGGCGCCGTCGATGTCGCGGATGATCGAGACGACCTCGACCCCGCCATGCGTTCCGTACTGATAGAGCAGCGCCTCGCGCGCCGCGTCGAGAATCTCGGCGCATGAGCCGAACGAGTCGGCCAGCGCGGTGATCTGGATGCGCGCCTGCACCAGCGCGCGGCCCTGGCCGTCGATCTGCCCGGGCTCAACGCCCGAGATGCGCTGATAGACCAGCGCCGGCAGCGTCTTGTCCTGCGGCAGAATCGTGGGGTAGATCCGGGTCGAGACGAGCCCCGTCACTGTCGCGTCACCAGAGAGCAGCGCGTATGCCGCTTTCCTCGCGCCCACGTCAGCGGCCCGCTTTCAATTTCTCGATCTCGCGCGGGGTACGCGTCTCAATATAGGCACGCATCGCCTCGACCGCCTCGCCCTGCTTGCCGTCGATGGCCGGGCGCATGAACGGACGCTGGCGGGCGCCAGGGTGGTCGACAGACTTCACCAGCCGGCCGCCGAAGTTCAGCATCCCGCCCTTCTTGGCGGCAATCTTGTGGCCGGCCGTGCCGAACTCGACCATGTGCGCGTAGAAGGCGATCTTGTCGCCGGCCCGCACGCGCGAGTACACCCGGCCCTTCTTGATACCGGTGGACACTTTGATCGAGCGACGCAGCGCCCCTGATTTCACCGGGACGTTCTGCTTTGCCGCGTTCTGCAGGACAACCGCGCCGGCGCGCAGGCCGCCTCGGACAACGGTGCCCTCAAGCCTGGCCGGCAATTCTTTCAGCAGGCGATCGAGTTCGGCGAGGCCCTGAACCTGGGTGATCTCGCTCATGCTGTCGCCTCGTTGATGTCGACGCACATCACGTCGAGCTGCTCATCGTTGCCGCGCTTCAGAATCGCCTGAATCTGCAGCGTTCGGCCCTCGTGCGTGATCCGCATCCAGGGCTGCACGTCCTCGCGGTAGCGCATGACGACGCGCACCGCGCGCACCGCGCGCGTCTGGTCGACGCCGTATTGGTTCTCGATGAACTCGCGCCCGCCGATCGACTCGACAGACGCCCACACGGTCGCCAGCGTCGACCAGGTGATGACCTCGGCCCCGTAGGCGTCGCGGGTGGCAGTCTTGGTCTGGATCACGATGCGATCCCGCAGCCGGCCAGCGGCGAGCGTCATACCGACCACACCCGATAGCGGTCGAGCAGCCGGTCGAGAAAGTCGATCGTCTTGGGCACCCTGTCCGCCTGCGCCGTGCTCTCGCGGTTCGCGTAGCAGGTGCCCAGGGCGGCCAGGATGTAGGCCTTGATCGGCGTCGGGATCAGCGCCGCCGAGTAGCCTGCGGTGAACGTCACCCGCACCGCGTTCGCGATGTCGTAGGTGCCCGGCCAGGTCGTACCGTAGGCCGGCAGCACCCAGGCGGGCTCCTGCGCGTCGTCGACGTAGTAGTCCGCGCCGTCGAGTGCCACCAGCGTGCCGGTCGTGTCGTAGTACTGGATCGACGAGATCGCGGTCAGCGGCGGGCGCGGAATCTCGATCCCGTCGCACGGGAAAGCGTCGAGGTACAAGCAGAACGTGGCCGGCGCCAGCGCGCGCTCGGTCAGATGCTCGGCATGCTCGCGGATCGCGCTGATCCACATCGTGATGAGGTCATCGTCCGCCGACAGGTCAACACGCTGATGCAGCTTGGCCTCGGTGAGCGTGACGGGCTCGACCGTCGGTGCCGTGACGACCTTCAGTCCAATGTGCGCGCCCCAATGCAAAAGGCCCGCAAAACGCGGGCCTTGGTGTGGTGTGTTGCTGTTTCAGTTCCGGCATCGGCCGGTCTGGATCTGCGCGCGGCGAGCCGAGAGTTGCATCTGCACGCCGTACCCGCCGCGTTTGCCGGTCAGTGCCGTGTTTCCGGTCAACATCGCCGACACCAACGCCGCCAGCGTCAGCGCCTCACTGATCGACACGCCCAGCGCGGCCGCGTTCGATACCGCATCGGCCAGCGTCAGCGCATCGGTGGCCGTTGCCGCGTACTCGCCAGCCATTGCGGCCGACGTGGCATCAGCC
>NZ_JAGMXV010000074.1 GCF_018006725.1 Rhizorhabdus sp. | reverse complement strand
ACCCCGCTCGGTAATCTGGGCCACCGCATCACGCTTGAACTCATCGCTGAAATTGGGCTTCCCCATCGTCGCCTCCTGTCCTCAAAATTAGGATGGAAGGCGTCCAGAAATCTAGGGGCTACTCAGTCGTCCATCGACTGCATCTCGACGAGACGCCAGCTGGTGCCCTCCAGCGGCAGATCCGCATCTACCAGCGTGGCGCAGGAAGGGAGCAGCAGTGCCGAGGCCATGATCGCGAAGGCTTTGATCTCGGCGGCCTGCATCGTGTCGTTTCCCTTGCCCATGGCCGCTGAGGCGGATGTAGGACTCTCAGTCTATTCGTGAGCCAGGCCTCTCTCTGGTGACATTGCACCGGAGCAGGGCCATCGCGTCCCGATCAGCAGGTCGATGCTACCACCTCGGCAACTGCGTGCCGCCAGCTCCTGGCCTAATCCACTATCTCCACCATAGTGGGCTTCGGACGGCGATCGAAAAGCAATGCGAGGACGTCGGGCCGGGAATAATGGCCGCTCCCGTCCAGCCACATCTTCGCGTCAGAGCAGTGATCCAGATCGATTTCTGCCACGACCAGTCCCTCCTCGATGCCTTTCCTTGGTCCGGCAAGAGTGGCGGCAAAAGGATGAAAGACCGCAGAATAGCCGGCCCCGACCGCAAGCATGTCGGTCGAACCAAATTCCTCTTCCAGGAAATCGATCATCTCCTGGGTGACCGGGCTGGATGCACAAACGACGAAGCATTGCGCGGTGAGGGCATGGTTTCGCATCATGGCATCGATCTGGATATCGGCGACGGCCTCGAAGCCCGCCATGGTCGATACGCCCGGCCACAAGGCCGCGTGAATCTGAATCTGCTGCTCGGCGAGAGCCTGGCGGGCGAGGTTCATCGTGTGTTCCCAGCAACAGAGCGCACCGACCCGGCCGACAGCAGTGGGCTTGACCCAAAGGCCCGATCCATCCCCCTGTCCCCATATATAGCGTTCGGCGTAGGTCGGCTTGAGCTTCCGGTGGACACCGAGGAGTTCGCCGTCCTTGTCGATCAGGATGGCACTGTTGAAACAGGTGCGCGCGCCCTCTGCGCGCTCGCTCGCGCCCATGACGACGACCACGCCGGCGTTGCGCGCTGCGTTGCGGATGCAGGCAATTTCCGGTCCGTTCACTTCTACGGACGCATCCTGATAGCGACGGTTCATCGCCACTTGGTGCAGCGGCGGATAGTTGTTGATCCAATAGGGAAAACCAGGAAGATAGACTTCGGGGAAAACGATAAGATCGACCCCGTCCGCCCCTGCCCGCGCGATCCATTTCGCCGCCCGCTCGGCACTCTCCATCGGCTTCATGAACACCGGCGCGACGTGGGCCGCAGCTACCTTCACCATATGAGACATCGCTAACCCCATGCTGCGTCGCCCCCGGCATAGGGGTGACAGAGTTTACCCTTCTTCAGAATTGGCCATCGCGCCTTCGGCGGTTTCCACGTCATCCTCGCTCGGATGAGGCGCATATTCGCGCATCGTCACATGGTAGGCGCGGAGAATGTGGCCTGCCATGATCGCGCTGGCCCATGCTTCGTCTCGCGCTTCGAACGCCAGCAACAGTTCTTCATGATCGGCATGGCTGCGGCGCAGGCCAACCCGATCGTAGTGGCGCGCCGTGCGATGCAATATCCCCTGCTCGACGATCATTCCGCGTATCTTTGCAAGCCTGTCCGACTTGGCGATCGAGAGGATCAGATTGTGAAACAGGCGGTTGTTCTCGACGAAGGTGAGAGAATCGAAATCCGGCTTTTCGATCGCTCGGCCGATAAGGTCGGTATAGCTGCGCAGCATCTCGATCTCTTCTGCCGTAACGAAGCGTGCCGCGCGCGCGGCGGCGTGGCTTTCCAGCAGCATGCGCAGCGTGAATATTTCCTCGACTTCCTCGGGCGACCAGTCCGGCACGAAGGTACGCTGGGTATCCGTTCTCCGGACCAGCATATCCGCTTCGAGCCGGCGCAACGCATCGCGGATCGGCGTCCGCGAGACGCCGCACATCTCCGCCAGTTCCTCTTCCTTGAGCTGGGTCATCGGTGCCAGCTCGCCCGACAAGATCTTGGCCCGGATCGTTTCATAAGCGAGGTCGGATGCGCGCGACATCAATAGTCTCCTGAATCGTGCGCTACATAGACGAGCCAATCGCTCTCCGAAAACACATACGTGTTTTTATCCTGACCGTTGGAAAGGCTTCCCTTCATGTGCCCTGGATCACGCCCGCCAGTACGCTGGCCGACGGCAGCCTCACCAGAAAGGGGCCCCACCCCTCCCACCCTTACTCGGCCGCGACCGCCGGAGGCGCCACGCGCCAACGCGGTTGTATCGGTGCCGGAAGGCCCGTTTCCTCCATGGACCGCGCCCGTAGTTCTTCGATCGGAGGACCATAGTTGAACACGGGGATGCTGCCGCCCCGCTCGGCGCGCAGCCTGGCGCGAAGCTCTTCGGTGGCGGCAAGATCGACGCCACCGTCCGCATCGGCCACTACACCATAGGCGCGCGCGCCGGCCGGCGTTACCAATCCGCGGCGGATTTCCAGGCCGACGAGTTCGGCGTCGCGCTCATAGGGGTCGCCCCAGCCTGCGCCACCCCAGGTGATGAAGTGGAGTACATCGCCAGCCTCGACGGCAACATCTTCGACCTTGTTCCCGACGACGACCATGGTCCCGTCGGGCTTCTCGAGAATCTTGCGCGCCCGCGCGCCCGGTTCGCCGCCATTCACGCCCCATGGCGGGACGAACCAGCGATCGTCATGAATGGCGACCAGCCCGGCCTCCAGGAAGCGATAGGACATACGGATGCCGTTGCCGCCGCGATGAAGGCCCGCCCCGCCCGAGTCCGGTTCGGTCTCGTACCGTTCGATGATCAGCGGGAAATAGCGCTCGAGAAACTCGTTGGGCACGTTGGTGAAGTTGGGGAACAGCGAGTGGCCGTCCGGTCCGTCGCCAATCGGCCGGCCGGGAATCCCACCGAAGCCGATCTGGAACAGCTGGAAATATTTTCCGGCGGCATCGGTGCCCGAGTAGAAAAGATGCGGTGACGAGGAGAAGCCGGCCGCCGTGAGAAACTCGGGCGTCTTCTGGCCGAGCAACCCGCCGAGAATGTCGAACATGCGACCGAGCGCGTGAGTCCGCCCCGACAGTGCCGCAGGGAATCGCGGCTTGAGCAGCGACCCTTCCGGGATCCGCACGTCGATCAGGTCATAATAGCCATCGTTGAACAGTATCTGCGGGTCGAAGACCATGATCATGTAGATGCCGAAGAACATGCGCATCATGTTCTCGTTCAGGAAAAAGTTGATCGATGCCTGGCTCTGCGGATCGGTACCGGCGAAGTCGAGCACGACCCGGCCGTATTCGCGCCACATCGTGCACTTGATCTTGTAGGGCCCGTAGCCGAGCCCGTCGTCGCAGATATAGTCCTCGAAGCTGACCTTCTCCTCGCTGATCGCCGTGTCGATCAGCTGTTTCATCGCGCGATGATTGCGCTGCAGCAGTTCCTCACACGCCGACACGAAAACGTCGTCACCGAAACGCTCCGCGATTTCGACGACCCGGCGGGCGGCCACCCGACAGGAGGCTATCAGCGCGTTGAGATCGGCCATGCACCAGTCGGCGGTGCGCACCTGCGCCATGATCAGGTTGACGACATCTTCCTGATACTCGCCCTTCCGCCAGATCTTGACCGGCGGCACGCGCACGCCTTCCTGGAAAATCGAGGTCGCGTGGATCGGCATCGATCCGGGGACCATGCCGCCGATGTCCGACTGGTGCCCGAACATTGAGGTGTAGGCGATCAGCCGCCCATCCTTGAACACCGGAAGCAGCACCAGCCAGTCGTTGGAATGGCTGATCGCGCCGCCGACCGAATAGGGATCGGACAGCATGATCATGTCGCCATCCTCCAGCGTTCCGGAATAGCCGTCCAGGAACGGGCCGATATAGCTGCCGAACTGCCCGACGATCATACGCCCCTTGTGGTCGGCGATGAGCGGGAAGGCGTCGCCCTGCTCCCGGATGCCGGGCGACATCGCGGTGCGCACGAGCGTCGTGTCCATTTCGACTCGCGCGTTGCGCAGCGCGTTCTCGACGATATCGAGCGTCACGGGATCGATCGCGACGGTCTTGAACGGTTGCGGGCTGGTTTCGATGATCTGAGCCATTGCTGTTCCCTTCGCGAACCGGTCAGGCCGGGATGATGAGCAGGTTGCCATAGTCGTCGACGCGGGCGACGTGCCTGGTTTCGATGAGCGTGGTCGAGTCCATCTCGACCACGATCGCAGGTCCCCGGATCACGTCACCGGCGCGCAACCGCGAGCGATCGTAGATCGCCCCAGCCTGGGGGCCTCCGTCCATCCAGAGTTCATGATCGCGAACCTTGGCAGCACTGGGATCGCCATTCCCCCGCTCCAGGGCGATCGACGGCAGTTCGAGCGCCTGCCCCAAGGCCACCGCGCGGAGGTTCACGAGTTCGTGCTCGGCGTCCATGTTGAACGTGAAGAGGCGCCGATGTTCCTCGTCGAAGCGGCGGGCGAGACCATCGATCCCCGCTTCCCGGATCTGATCGATTGTTACCGTCATCGGCACCTCGAAGGCCTGCCCCGAATAGCGGACGTCGATTTCGAAGCTGGTCTCGATCGTGTCCGGAGCCAGCCCGTCTGCGATCAGCGTGTCGCGGACCTGGCGGTCCATGTCGTGCAGGATAGCGATCACCTCTTCGCCCGTGATGGCCGAACGGAGCCGCGAGAGCGAGCGAGCGGTTTCCGTGCGCATGCGAGTCGTCGCATCGCCAAGAGCGCATAAGACCCCCGGCGAGACCGGCGAGACGGCCGGATAGCTTCCCATCAGACGGGCCACCGCGTTGACGTGCAGCGGCCCAGCACCACCGAATCCCATCAACGCAAACTCGCGCGGATCATAGCCCTGCTGGACCGAGATCATGCGAAGAGCGCCAAACATGTTCTCGTTGACGATGTCGATAATGCCGCGTGCCGCCTCGGTCAGACCGATACCGAGCGCGTCTGCGATCGTCTGCACGGCGCGCGCGGCCCCCGCGCGATCCAGCTTGAAGCTGCCGCCAAGGAGATTTTCGGGCAGGTAGCCGAGAACGACATTGGCGTCGGTCACCGTCGGAAGCGTACCGCCCTTGCCATAGGCGACCGGCCCAGGAACGGCGCCGGCAGACTGCGGGCCGACGCGCAGGGCCTTGGTAAGCTCCGGGACATACGCGATCGAGCCGCCTCCCGCCCCGACGGTCTTCACGTCCAGCGAGGACGCACGGACCGAAAGATGGTCTACTTCGGTGGTGCGCACCCGGCGCGGTTCGCCGCCCTCGATCAACGCGACATCGGTCGAGGTGCCACCGACATCCAGAGTCAGGATATTCTTGAGGCCGGCATTGCGGGCCACCCACAAGGCTCCCGTCACGCCACCTGCCGGTCCGGACATCAGCAGCGAGACCGGCTGCTCCTCCGACTTCTGCGAGGACATGAGGCCGCCATCTGACCGCAGGAGCGCCAGTTGGCCGTCCATCTCGACGCGCTCGAGCTTGTCGCGCAGGTTCCGCACATAGCGTCCGACCACAGGGCGTACGGCGGCGTTGGCGACGGTCGTCAGCGTCCGCTCATATTCCTGCATTTCCGGCAGCACCTGGTGGCTCAGGGAAATCGGCACACCGGGCATGACCTCCTGGGCGATGCGCTCGACGACCCGTTCATGCTCGCCGTTCAGATAGGCGTTCATCAGGCTCACCGTCAGGGCTTCGACCCCATTAGCCTTCAGCATTTCGAGCTTCGACCGAATCTCTTCCTCGTCCAGCGGACGCAGTTCCACGCCCTTCGCGGTCATCCGTCCCTTGATCTCGACCGTATCCTCCAGCTTCGCCAGGGGCTCGGGCTTCGGCCAGACAATCCATCCGGCGAGTCCGCCGGGCACGAAGCTTCGGGCGATCTGCAGGATCTGGCGATAGCCCTCGGTGGTGACGAGGCCGACGCGGGCGCCCTTCCCTTCCAGCACGGCGTTGGTGGCGACCGTGGTGCCGTGAAGGAATATTCCGATTTCCTTGGGGGAGATTCCGGCCTGGGCGCACACGGCCTCGACGCCGTTCAAAATGCCCTCGGAGCTGTCGTGCGGAGTTGACGGTGTCTTGTGTCGCCAGAACTGACCCGACTGATCTTCAAAGAGCAGAAGGTCGGTGAACGTCCCTCCAACATCTACGCCCAAGCGATAGCCCATTCGACGCCCCTCTTCGTGAATTGCTCTCCGGAAACGACCACGCTGATCCGCCAAACGAGCGGCGATCACGGTTCCCGACACTCAAACCCAGCACTGAAGCCCAGACGGGCTGAAACGTGAAATTGACAGCAGATACTTGCGTGCAGCCGGCTCTCAGCCGCCTTTAAACCGCGCTGACCTCAGCGGTATTTTGTACACATAAATTGCGACTCATTGCTTGACAAGGGCGTAATATAGCGACCTAATGAGCCATACTTAGCCGATAAGTATACACTCTTGAGGGTGTGATTGTCCGTGTCGAACGCTCGAACGCTCTACGACAAGATTTGGGAAGCGCACTCCACGCCTCTTGGCGAGAGCGGCGACTCGCTCCTCTACATCGACCTGCACCTGCTCCACGAAATCTCGAGCCCGCAGGCTTTTGCAGGTCTGCGCGACGCCGGCCGGTCCGTTCGCCGCGCCGACAGGACGCTGGCGGTGTTCGATCATAATATCCCGACCAGCGGCCAAGCTCTCGGTCTGGCCGGCGTTCGGGATGAAGAAGCGCGCGTCCAGCTCCAGACGTTGGAACTCAACACGGCAGAGTCGGGCATCGAAGCCTTCCGCATGGGCGATCCCCGTAACGGGATCGTGCATGTGGTAGGCCCCGAACAAGGACGCACACAGCCCGGCATGACAATCGTCTGTGGCGACAGCCATACGTCGACCCACGGCGCCTTCGGCGCCTTGGCGCACGGCATAGGCACGTCGGAGGTAGAACATGTCCTGGCGACCCAGACGCTCCGAACCCGCAAATCGCGCAACATGCGCGTCCGCTTCGAGGGCACTCTACCGCCCTATGTAGGCGCAAAGGACATGGCGCTTGCCATGATCGCTGCGATCGGCACCGGCGGCGGCACCGGATCGGTCATCGAATATGTCGGCGAGGCCGTATCGGCGCTGTCGATGGAAGGGCGAATGACGCTCTGCAACATGACGATCGAGGCAGGGGCACGGGCCGGGCTGGTCGCGCCGGATGACAAGACCTTCTCCTATCTCGCCGGCAGACCCTCCGCTCCCCGCGGTGCGGACTGGGAAGCCGCTCTCGCTTTTTGGCGCACTCTGGCCAGTGACACCGACGCTTTCTTCGATGAGGAAGTCGTCATCGACGTATCGTCTCTCTCCCCGCAGGTCAGCTGGGGCACCAGCCCTGAGGACGTTATCGGCGTAGACGCTGCCATTCCCGACCCAGGATCGATCGACGACGCGGATCGCAGGGCCAGCAAGGCGCAAGCGCTCGACTATATGGCACTGACGGCGTGCGAGCCGATCGCCGGCACCCCTATCGACCGCGTTTTCATAGGCAGCTGCACCAATAGTCGCATCGAGGATCTGCGAGCGGCCGCCGACGTCGTCCGAGGTCGCACCGTCGCTGCTGGCGTGCGCGCCCTCGTCGTACCGGGCTCGGGTCTGGTGCGGGCGCAGGCCGAAGCCGAGGGCCTCGACAGCATCTTCGTCGCAGCAGGCCTGGAGTGGCGTGAGCCCGGATGCTCGATGTGTCTTGGCATGAACCCCGACCGCCTTATGCCCGGCGAGCGCTGTGCATCGACGTCGAACCGCAATTTCGAAGGACGTCAGGGCCGGGGCGGTCGCACGCACCTCATGAGCCCGGCAATGGCTGCAGCAGCGGCGGTTACCGGTGTTATCACCGATGTCCGGATGCTGATGGCATGAAACCCTTCACCAGACATTGCGGCATTGCGGCCCCCTTGCCGAACGCGAATGTCGACACGGACCAGATCGTTCCCAAGCAGTTCCTGAAGACTGTCGAGCGCAAGGGACTGAAGTCCGCGCTCTTCTATGATCAGCGGCATGCAGCCGACGGAACGCCGGTGCCGGGCTTCGTGCTTGATCGAGCCCCCTGGACCGAAGCGACAATCCTCGTGGCGGGCGACAATTTCGGCTGCGGGTCGAGCCGCGAGCATGCGGCATGGGCCTTAGCCGACTTCGGCATCTGCTGCGTGATATCCAGCCGGATCGCAGACATCTTCTACAACAACAGCATCAACAACGGCCTGCTGCCGATCACCGTCCCCCCCGAGCTTCTCTCGGATCTGATGGGTCTGGCAGAGGCGGGCAGGACGCTGTGCGTCGACCTGGAGAAGCGGGCCATCTTCCACGGCGACATCGCGCATAGCTTCACGATCGACGAGAGGGTTCGAACGCGCCTCCTCGCGGGACTCGACCCGATCGGAGAAGCGTTGGCCGAGGAAGCCGCGATAGCATCGATCGAGCGTCGCCTCGCTACAACCACTCCATGGCTCCCGCATGCTGCCGAGGCTGACATCCATGGGGCGTGACAGGGCCACGCCGTTCAGACGCATGCGATCGCGCGGATGCGTCGCCGACACGGGTCCATGCATGACGATGCTGCAATGCGTCTGCATGGGCGGCGAGAGCGCGACGGCGTGAACGCCCCAGCGCCAGATCGCGACATCGCAGACGAGCTCGCGGCAATTGTCGGCCAGGCCAATCTGTCGCGGCCAGGCGAAGGCAGAGACCATCTGCTCCGCGACATCTTCTTCGACGAAGGACGGGCTGCCTTCATTGTGCGCCCTGGGGACCGCAGCGAAGTATCCGCGATCGTCGCTGTGGCTGCAGCACGGGGCTTCGCTGTCGTGCCGCGCGGTGGCGGCATGTCCTACACCCGCGCCTATATTCCGTCGGTCGAACGCTCGATCCTTCTCGATCTCTCGGGGCTGGATGCCATACTGACGATCGATCCGGACAATATGTTCGTCACCGTCGAACCCGGCGTCACCTGGAAAAAGCTGTACGAGGCGCTGAAGCCCATGGGCCTCCGGCTGCCGGTATTCGGTACGATCTCGGGCGCCGCCGCAACCGTTGGAGGCGGGCTGTCACAGGGCGCGATATTTCACGGTTCAACCCAATATGGGACAGTCAGCGACCACATCCTCGGACTGGAAGTGGTGCTGGCTGACGGTAGCTGCGTGAGGACCGGACAGGCGGCGACACGAAACGCCATGCCCTTCTTCCGTTGGCATGGCCCCGATCTCACGGGCCCCTTCCTCGGGGATGCCGGCGCGCTGGGGATAAAGACCGAAGCGACCTTCAGGCTGATCCCCTGGCCGGATCATATGATCCCCCTCTCCTTTTCGTTCGACACGTTCGAAGCCGTCTGGAACGCGCAAAATGCCATTGCCCGTGCAGGCATCGCCGCTGACTGCTTCAGCTTCGACGCGGCGGCCCAGCATCAGATGATGGACCGGACCAGCCTGATCGAAGATGCCGCAGCGCTGGCCAGGATCGTGCGGAGCAGCGGCAATCTGTTCAAAGGCATGAAGGCCGCTGCCAGGATCGCGGCGGGCGGCAAGGGCTTTCTCGACGAGAGCCCCTTTTCGCTGCACGTCGTGATAGAGCACCGTCATATGGAAGCCGCCACAGCGATGGCCCGCGAAGCTGCCTCGATCGTCGCGGCCGAGGGTGGGCGGCCGCTGCCGGACACCGTGCCGCGCATGACCCGCGCGCAACCCTTCGGTTCGATGGACCAGGTGCTGGGGCCGTCGGGTGAACGCTGGGTGCCGGTGCACGGCTTGTTCGCCTTGTCCGATGGACTGGAAGCGATGAGCCGGCTTCAGGCCCTTCTCGCCAGACATGCCGAGGCGATGGAGCAGCATCGAATCCTGCCCGCCATATTGAGCAATCCGGTGGGCGCGTCTGCAATGATCATCGAAGTCCTGTTTTACTGGCCCGATACGCCGCACCCTCTGCATGAGCAGATCGTCTCTCGCGAAAAATATGCTCGTGCGATGCGCCATGCTCCCAATCCGGCCGGTCGCGCGCTCGTCGGCCAGTTGAGGGGCGACATCCTCGACTGTTTTGCAGATCTTGGATCCGCTCCCTTCGGGATCGGCAAGACCATTCCCTACCGCGCCAATCGTGCGCCCGGCAGCTACGGCCTATTGCAAAGCATCAAGTCGGCGCTCGATCCCAAATACCTGATGAACCCGGGAGCACTGGGCCTCCGATGACCAACGGATTTTCCTTCGCTTATGGCCCGTCGGTGCGCTGCGGTGCCGGATCGACCGCCCAGATAGCCGAGTTGCTGCCGCCGGGGCCGGTCCTGTTCGTCACCGACAAGCAGTTGCTGGACCATGGACTGGCCGATGCGGCGCTGGCCGCTCTCCGCGAGAGCGGCCGCACCATATCCATCTTCGACTCGGTGGAACCCGACCCGGCGGACGCGACCGTCCTCGCAGCGGCAGCCCAGGGCCGGGCCGCAGGCGCGGTGGCCGTAGTCGGCTTCGGCGGGGGCAGCCCGATGGATGTCGCGAAAGTGGCCGCTTATCTGCTCACCAACGATGAGCCGCTCGAGGCAATCTACGGCGTCGGCAAGGCGACCGGAGTAGCAGCGCCGCTGATCCTCTGCCCCACGACGGCAGGAACCGGATCGGAAGCCACGCCAATCGCGATCCTGACTACAGCGGATGGTCGCAAGCTCGGCATCGTCGCGCCTGCCCTCTACGCCCAATGGGCGCTGCTCGATCCCGATCTGTCGGTGAGCCTGCCACCGGCAATAACCGCAGCCACCGGCATCGATGCCATGGTGCATGCCATCGAGGCCTACACCTCGGCCAGGCTGAAGAACCCGATATCGGACATGCTGGCCCGACAGGCGCTGACGCTTCTGGCCGGAAACATACGAAAGGTTATCGCAGACGGGGCCGACATTGCCGCGCGTGAAGCGATGCTTCTGGGCAGCCATCTCGCCGGCGTAGCCTTTTCCAATGCCCCGGTCGCAGCCGTCCACGCCCTCGCCTACCCGCTCGGCGGGCTGTTCCATATCCCGCATGGGCTCTCCAACGCCCTGATGCTCTGCCATGTGCTGCGCTTCAACATGCCGGCCGCAGAAGAGGCCTATGCCCAACTCGCCCCGTTGCTCGCCCCCGAGCTGGCTGCACTCGGCGAGCGCGAACGCGCGCAGGCATTTGTTTCGACGCTTTCCCAACTCATTGCCGACATAGGTCTGCCCGACACGCTGTCGGCGGTCGGAATCGGCACCGAACATCTCGATCTTCTGGCGGAGGAAGCCATGCTCCAGACGCGTTTGCTGATCAACAATCCCCGGACGATCGAGCGGGCCGACGCCCGCGCGCTTTACGAAGCCGCGCTGTGAGCGGCGGTTCGTCGATGCCGGCGTGGAAGCCGGCGCTGTGGGGCACAGGCCAGGTCGCTATCCAGACCTATCGCGACATCCCGTCTTTGCTGCTGCTGTTCTACATGACGCAACTGCTTGGCATCTCCCCAGCAGTGGCCGGCCTGGCAATCTTCGTTCCGAAGCTCTTGTGGTCGACGACCTGCGACTTCGCGGTGGGCGCCCTATCTGATCGCTACCGCGATCGCTTTCCAAGGCGGGTACTGCTGCTTGTCGGGGCAGCGCTTGCGCCCGTCGCGCTGATCGCCCTGTTCATTCCACCGGGCGGGCTGGAGGGCGAGAAGGCTCTGCACGTTGCTCTCGTCTTCACCGCCTATGTAACGATCTTCTCGATCTTTTCGGTTCCCCATCTATCGATAGGTGCAGAACTGACTCATGTGCCGGAAGAGCAATCCCGCGTGATGGGATGGCGCACGACATTTCTGGCATTTGGCGTGATGATGGGCGCGGGCTTCGCGCCATGGCTGATCCAACGCTTCGGCAGCGGCTTTCAGGGCTACCAGATCATGAGCATCGTCATGGCCGTGATCTGCTCGGTAGCGCTTATCCTTTCCTTTCTAGGTTCGCGTGAGGCGCCCGTCGTACGCAGCCTGGCTGCCAAGAGTGGCAAATGGGAAGCGCTCAAACGAAACCGGCCTTATCGCTTCCTCCTGGCCGCTTTCTTTGCCCAGATGATCGGTCAGGGTGCTGCCTATGCGACGCTCACCTATCTTCTGGTGTTCAAACTCGCCCTTCCGGATCCGTTCATCGCCTTGAGCATTTCCGTGGTTCTCACCTGTACGGTTCAGATGCTCGAACAGCCCCTGCTCGTCAGGATAACGAACCGCTTCGGATCGCGCGCGACGTTCATGGCCGGGAGCGTGGTCTACAGCGCCTCGCTCGCATGGATGGGGCTCGGTCCACCCGGCTCTCTGGTCTCCTTCTATGGAGCATCGATAGCGCTGGGGATGACGAATGCCATCACATGGCAGAGCGCTTTCACACGGCTGAGCGAACTCATCGCCCAGGACGCCGATCGCCATGGCGGAGACTCCCATGCCGGCTTCCTCTCGAGCCTGTTCGTCGCTGGTGAAAAGGTGGCGTTTTCGCTCGGCGGCACGGCTCTGGCCGGCTCGCTGCTAAGTCTTAGCGGCTTCGTCGCCGGCAAGACCGAGCAGTCTCAAAGCGCGATCTGGGGCATCGCCCTGATTTTCGCGCTCACTCCGGCCATCTGCAATCTCGCCGCCATCGCGCTGATGCACCGTAGCCGGCATGCCGAGGATGATGCGAACCCAAGCCACGGAGGCATTCAGGGATGAGCCAGCATGTGAGGAAAGCCTATGTCGACCTCCCGGATGGTCAAATCCATTACGCCTCCGCAGAAGGTACGGGACCTCCGCTGGTGTTTCTGCATCAGACGGCGAGCAGTTGGCAGATGTGGGCCAAGACTATGGACGCGCTCGCAGATCTGGGCGCTCCGATGCTCGCGTTCGACACGCCCGGCTTCGGGGGAAGCTTCGATCCACCCGAGGCGCCCGGCATGCCGGACTATGCCCGCTGGATCGGAGCCGCGCTCCGTGCACTTCAGGTCGGGCCTGTCCATCTGATCGGCCACCATACCGGTGCGGCAATTGCCTGCCAGCTGGCCGCCGATGATGAGGAGCTCGTCCGGACGCTTACGATGTTCGGCCCAATCGCCTGCACCTCCGAAGAACGGGAGGAATTGTCGCGCCACGCCGGCCCTCCCTTCACGCCCGAGGCGACCGGATCCTATCTGCGCGACAATTGGGACTATCTGGTTGCTGGCGGAGCGGCGGCCGATCCACTGCTCATCCATCGCGAACTGACCGGCATGCTCCGAGCGCACGTCGCGCGCTCGCATGCTTATGCGGCGGTATGGGCGCAGGACTTCAACGCCCTGTTTCGCGAGCTCCGGCAGCCCCTGCAAATCATATGCGCCCCGGACGACGATCTTTGGCCCTTTTTCGATCGGGCCCGGTCGATCAGGCCGGACGCAACCGCAGTCATCCTCCCGAGCGGCGCCAATTTCGAACCCGACCTTGCACCCCAGGCGACGGCGGATGCCATCCGCTCCTTCGTCTTGCGGCACAGCTGATCAAAAGGAAGCCATCATGGCAGAAACAGCTTCCACCTCCATGACGCTCGCCCAGCGGATCGCAGCGCCCGAACTGCTGATCGTGCCCGGCGTCCACGACATGATCGCGGCGAAGCTCGCCCGAAAGGTTGGGTTCGATGTCCTCTATGGCAGCGGCTTCTGGCTCACGGCCTCGGCCCACGGCATCCCCGACGCGGGCATCGTCGGCTATGCCGAAATGCAAGAGCGTATTGCTCGTCTCGTAAAGGTGAGCGGAGCGACCGTGATCGCCGATGCCGATACCGGCTATGGGGGCCTGCTGAACGTCCATCATACGGTACGTGGCTTCGAGGAAGCGGGCGCGGCGGCGATCCAGATCGAGGATCAGGTGTTTCCAAAGAAATGCGGGCACACGCCAAATCGCCAGGTCGTTTCTGCCGAGGAGATGGCCGACAAGATCCGCGTCGCCTGCGAGGCGCGGCGGAACAGGGATACCTTGATCATCGCGCGAACGGATTCCCGGGAAAGCGAAGGCCTTGCCCGTTCGATCGATCGGGCGCAGCTTTATGCGGAAGCCGGCGCCGACATGTTGTTCGTGGAGGCCCTGCACGATGTCGACGAGATGAGGACGGCCTGCAGCGAAATTGCGGCGCCGATGATGGCCAACATGTCCAATGGTGGCTACACGCCGATGCTCGGTGCTTCGGAATTGCTCGACATCGGATATTCTGCGGCCATCTATCCCGCCCTCAGCGGGCTTGCCTCGACCGATGCAATCGAACGTGCCTATCAAGAACTCATGGAGAAGGGCGATCCGCGACCTTCTCGGGTTGGCCTCGCCGACTTCCGCGACTTCTGCGACATGATCGGATTTCCTGAGGTCTGGGCCTTCGATGCCAAATGGGCACGCGGCTAATGGTATACATTATTTCTGATTTTCCTCATATGCGTTGTTTTTCTGAGATAATATGATCGATTTGTACGCAATAAGGGATTGCGCAATTATAGCTTACCAGTGACACTCCCTTCCAATGCTGGTCTGATTCCAGCTTGGAAGGAGCGGTCGACATGGCTACCGGCACCCTTGATCCCGCCAAACAGCTTGAACATGGCATACTCGCGGCACCGTCAAACGAGGAAGAGAGCCGTCAGCTTTTCGTAACTTCGCTGAAGTTCCATCTCGCGACGAAGGTCGCTCCGGGAAACAAGCTGGCTTACGAACAGCGCGCACTTCCCGCCTTCAAACGCGAGCGTGGCGTTGAGCCGAACAATCGGCATGAGATCCGCCACCTCATGGACAATGACCCCTATTTCCGGATGTGGGGCGCCATGCAGCGCACCAGCCAGGAAATGATGTGGCACTCGGTGCAATTGTCGGTCGAACGGCAGAATGCCGACATACAGAAGCGGGGCAATGCGGTGGCCGCACCGCTCGGTTCGCTGACGCTCCATCCGGAAATGCCGGTTCCCGCTTATGTCAGCGCGGTCGACATCCACTGCATGCCCGGCAATTATCATGGCGAGTATCAGCCGGACGACCTCGCCAACGGGGCCGTCTATGACCGCGCGGTGTGGCTATACGTGATGGGCCGCATGGGGCCGCTCAACGACGACATGGGCCAGTCGCTGTCGAGCTATCTCCAGCAGCATCGCCCCGATTTCAAGCCGCGCCGGATCCTCGACATGGGCTGCGGCGTCGGCCATTCGACGCTGCCCTATGCCGACAAATTCCCGGAGGCCGAGCTCTACGGAATCGACGTCGGCGCGCCGATGCTCCGCTACGCGCATGCGCGCGCTGAATCGCTCGGCAAACGGGTGCACTACAGCCAGCAAAATGCCGAATCGACCGACTTCCCCGATGGCCATTTCGACCTCATCGTCAGCCATATCCTGGTCCACGAGACCAGCCACAAGGCGATCCGCAACATCATGAAGGAAGCCTATCGCCTCCTCGCGCCGGGCGGCCTGCTGATCCATCTCGAAACCCCGCCCTATGGCGCAATGAGCGAGTTCGACGCCTTTCTGCTCGATTGGGACACGCGCAACAACAACGAGCCTTTCTGGGGCGGCAGCCATGAACTGAACCCCGTCGAACTGGCGGAGATCAGCGGCTTCGGCGCCGACGCCGCCTTCGAGCATCTGCAGCCGTCCGCCTTCGAGGAAGCTGCCCAGCGGCGGACGCAGAAATTCCAGGCCGGCGACTTCGGCGGTGGCGGCGCCTGGTATCTGTGGGGAGCGGAGAAGAAGGCATGATCGAGCTTCCCCGTCAGGCCAAGGGTGACCGCCCCATCTATCTGGGCGACAAGACCACCGCCAATCTCCTGTCCATCCTGCTCGCGCTCGCCGGCGAGGTCGTCGTGCTGCGCGAGCGGCTGGACAGTGTCGAACGCGTGGTGAGCGAGGATGACTCGCTCAAGGCGAAGGTGGACGCCTATCGACCGTCCCGCGAGGTCGAGAAGGAGCGTGATGCATGGCGAGCGCAATTTCTCGACATCGTGCTACGCCCGCTGAAGCAGGATTATGAGGATCTGGAATCGCAGTCAGGCTCGAAAGGCTATGACGCGGCGATCGAGATCGTGACCGCCGTCGACTGATTTCGTCGACGACCATCCGCTCCCGTCGGAGGACAGCCGCTTGACCATCATCAGGAAAGGCTATGCGGACAGCCGCGATGGCCAGATCCACTATCGGACCGCTGGCGCGCCGGACGCGCCTGCGCTGATCTTTCTCCACCAGACCGCCAGTTCGGGCGCGATGTACGAGAAGGTCATGGCCTTGATGGCGGAACACCACCGCTGCGTGGCCTTCGACACGCCCGGCTTCGGCGGTTCCTTCGCCCCACCTGGCCAGACCTCGCTGCGCTATTATGCCGAACGGCTGATCGAGGCAGCCGACGCGCTGGGCGTCGAACGCTTCGACCTGTGCGGGCATCACACCGGTGGATGCATCGCGCTCGAGATCGCCGATCTTGTCGGAGCACGACTGCGCAGCCTCACCCTGATCGGCCCGGTCATCGCATCGGCGGCCGAGCGGGAAGAGTTTAGCCGCACCTTCACCGAGCCGTTTTCGGTTTCGGCGGACGGCAGCCATTTGCAGAAGGCCTGGGACTATCTCGTCACCATCGGCGCGCACCAGACGGTCCCGCTCCACCAACGGGAAATGATCGACCATCTGATCGGCGTCGAGGCGATGCCAAAGGCGTTTTCGGCGGTGTGGAAGCAGAATTCCGAAGCACTGCTCTCGGCCGTGTCGGTTCCGCTGCTCCTGATGATTTCGGACGATGATGCGCTCTGGCCGCTCTTCCACAATGCCACGGAGCTTCGCCCCGATGCCGAGGTGGCGATGGTCAAAGGCATGGATTTCCAGCCCGACATCGATCCCGAAGGCGTGGCGCAGAGCCTGGCCCGCTTCCTCGACCGCGGCAGATAAGGCGCAATTACGCGGAGGCCGCCGCCGGGCGGCCTCCCACGGGGTCAGCCCTGCTTGCCGATGTCCTTCTGCAGCGCTTCCAGCTTCTTGAACTGGGCCTGCATCGCCGCTTCCTGCGACGATTTGAAACCGGCATGTTCCGCCTTGATCCAGTCATGCTGGATCTCCCGCTGCCGGTTCATATTGTTGATGCGCGGCATCACATAGCGGGCAAAGAGCTCGTAGGACTTCAGCTTCGCCTCGAACGGCGACCAGTTGAGGTCGCAGATCAGATAGGAACCGAAGCCGCCGCCGCTGGCATTCCACAGCTTCTCGATCTGCTCGACGACATCGTCCGGCGTACCGATCGCGGCAAGCCCGGTGTCGATCATATAGGTTACGGGATCGTCCATATGCTCTTCGGGCACGATCGGAAGCGTGCCGATCGTCTTGTAATAGTCGATCCAGTCCTTCAGCCCATATTCCATATCGCGCCGGGCCTGTTCGCGGCTTTCGGCGATATGGGCAAAGCCCACCATCCGCCACTGCCGGCGATCCATGCTATGGCCGTGCGCGGTCGCAATCTCACAGGCGATGTTCCAGTTGCGCTCAGCAGCCTCCATCGCGGCGGGCGAGGTTGCGCTGATCGTCATCATCGAGGTGCCATAGCGGCCGGCAGCCATGGGGCCGGACGGCGACACGACGCAGGCGGTGCTGATTTCGACCGGCTCGTTATTGTAAGGCCGCATCTGCAGGCTGGCATTTTCGAGCGTGAACCATTCGCAGGAATAGCTCACCGTTTCACCCCGCATAAGCGCGGTGATGCAGGCCAGCGCTTCCTCCATCCGGTCGCGCTGCTTGCTGACCGGGATCCCCATCATCTTGGCGTCCGACGGGAGCGACCCCGGACCGCAGCCGAACATGACGCGGCCGCGCGTCATGTGGTGCAACTGCATCCAGCGGTCTGCGAGGATCATCGGGTGGTGATAAGGCAAGGAGTTGACGCCCGTTCCCAGCCGGATCGAGCGCGTCCGCTCCGCCATGACAGCGATGAACAGCTCCGGCGATGCGATAAGTTCGCCGCCGCCGGAGTGATGCTCTCCGATCCAGGCCTCATGGAAGCCTAGCGCGTCGAGATGCTCCACGACCTTCATATCGCGGTCGATACACAGCGATGGATTTTCGTGATTCATGTGAATCGGCGGCAGGAAGATGCCAAAGCGGAGATTCTCGAGCGCGACGGTCCTGGTCATTCGTCAAAACCCTTTCACTGTCATGGCGCCCGGCATGTCGATCGACTTCCTCGGACGCCTTCGATCGGCACGGGGCCGCCGACTCAATGATGAGACATATTTGTATCCATTATTGATGGTGTTACCATCCTATATTTCCCCGTCCTGCACTTTCCATATTTATGGAATTTTTGGATAAATTCATTATTATCAATATGATGTATGATATGTTTTTGGCGAATATTCTCTTCAACCTCTCCTGAGGCGATCAGAGTTCTTGACTATGATGTACACCGTCATGATGTTTTAGACGTCCGCCTTGGCGAAAGAGGAGCCTTTCATGTCCGATCTTCCGATCGCGCCCCGTCTCGATTCCCGCACGGCCCTGATCATCGTCGACATGCAGGAGGGATTTCTCCGCGACGACGCGGCGATGGCGCGTCTCGGTTTCAATCTCGGCCTTTTGCGCGAAGCGCTTTCGCCTTGCGTTCGGCTTCTCGAAGCGGCCCGTCAAACCGAGGCCCTCGTCGTCTTCACCCGCTACGTCTACAAGCCCGACTATTCCGACGGGTCGATCATGATCGAGCTCAACCCCGGCCTCAAGTCTGAGGGCGCCCTGAAAGCCGGCGATTGGGAAGTCGAAGTCAGCCCCGCCCTCGCGCCTCGCGAAGGCGAAGCGATCATCGACAAGAGCAAGCCCAGCGCCTTCTACGGAACCGATATGGACAGCGTCCTGGAGAAGAACGGCATCGAACGGGTCATCGTCTGCGGCATCACCACCAATTGCTGCGTCGAAAGCACCGTTCGCGACGCCAGCCATCGCGACTATCAGACCTGGCTGGTCACCGATGCCGTGGCGGAATCGTCGCGCGACCGGCATGACTATGCGATCCAGTGCATGACCATGCTCTTCGCGCGCGGCACCACTGTCGACGAGGTGTGTGCGGCATCCGCCTGAGCGGTTCATTGACCGCTCGTCCCTTCCGCCTCTCCGTAGAAACCGCTGGCATCGAGCGCCGACGCCACTTCGTCGGCGTTCAGGTCCGGAGCGAAATTGGCACCGCCGCTCAATATCGTCACGCGCGCGTCGGGGCGGACCGCGCACGTCCGATCGAACAGGCCGAACAGCAGATCGTCCGGTGAACTGACGAGGTGCAGCGGGCAGACGATGGCGCGAAGCTGTGCGGCAACATCCTGCTCCCAGACGGCTCGATAGGCATGCGGCCGGGAGGCCCAGCCGCGCATCATGTCCATCATCTCCCGATGGAGCAGTTCGATATCGCGATCGGCCCCACCGACCCTGAGATATTCCCAATTCTTGAGCAGATAGGCTCCACTCCGGTTCGGGCGAAACGGCGCTCCAAGCCGGCTGGCATAATGACTGCGCTCCTCCTCCGTCAGCGCCGCTGGCCCGAACAAGGTGAGGCTGTGCACACGCGCCGGATTGGCCGCCGCATAAGCCAGGGCGATAGAGGCCCCGGTGTGATGCCCGACGAGATGGACGCTTCCGCAACCGGCCAACTGATCGACGGCCTCTCCCAGCCAGCGGCTGTAATCGGCCATCGTCGGGTCGCAAGGCGGATCGAAGCTGGCGCCGAAACCGGGAGTGTCCAGCGCCCAGAGGGGTCGCCCATTGTGCAACCGGGTCATGACCTTCGTCCACATCCGCGACGAACTCGCCGTTTGATGGAGAAAGACGATGGGGGCCCCGTCGCCGTGGCGCCGGACATAATGCAGTTGCCCGTCCCCAAGATCGAGGTAGCCGCGGCTGAGTATTGTTCGACGGGCCGATGACAGAGGCTGCTCAACCATCGAAAAAACTCCTCATTGCGCCGGTGACGCTGTCGATGATGTGATCGCGCTCGGCGCGGATCATGTCGGCGGCACCGGCAACCGACAGAACCATGCGACGGTTTCCCGGCAACGGCGGCAGCAGCCATGCCAGCGCTCCGACGCCTGTCGAAAATTCACTGTCGCCCTCACCGAAACCCTGTTCACGGACCAGTGAGACCTGCTCCATGACATGCCGAAGATCGGCGTGGTGAGCAGGGTCGCGCATTCGTCGGTTGGCGCGCTCGACGTAACGGGCGATCATCTCGTCGGCACGCCCCGACAGAGCTACGATCCCGATGACGGTGGTCAGCAACGCGGTTCGGTGGCCAGCCTCCACGGTCAGCGCCAGGGGCTTCGTTCCTCGCTCGACGTGGAGGAACTGCATCTCCAAGTCGGTTTGCGTCGAAAGAGAGACGGTCTCCGCAGTCTCGGCACCGACCGTCCTTATGAGCTCGATCAGGCGACGATCCGGCCCCAGTGCCTCGAACATCCAACCGCCGAGCAGGGCCACGCGCATCGTCGGCAGATAGGTGCGCTCGAACGTATCATATGCAGGATAACCCAAGGAAACGAGCGTCTTAAGCAAAGCGACGGTGCTCGACTGCGGCCAGCCGAGCTTGCGCACGATTTCCGTCGCGCTGAGCGGCACGCGGCTGCCGTCGAACAGCTCGAGGA
>NZ_JAGMXV010000073.1 GCF_018006725.1 Rhizorhabdus sp. | reverse complement strand
ACCATATCCCCGACTGGCTTCGCCTGACGACCGAGGGACGGTTGCGCGAGGCCTATGAGCTGTCCAACGCGACCTCGACCATGCCCGAGATTTGCGGCCGCATCTGCCCGCAGGACCGGCTGTGCGAGGGCAATTGCGTGATCGAATTCGCCGGGCACGGCGCGGTCACGATCGGGTCGGTCGAGAAGTACATCACCGACACCGCCTGGGAGCAGGGCTGGGTCGAGCCGGTGCAGGTCGGGCCCGAACGCGGCCAGTCGGTCGGGGTCGTCGGCGCGGGGCCTGCGGGCCTGACCGTCGCCGAGCTGATGCGCGCGCGCGGCTATGACGTCCACGTCTATGACCGGCACGATCGTGCGGGCGGATTGCTGACCTATGGCATTCCTGGCTTCAAGCTCGAAAAGCCCGTCGTCATGCGGCGGGTGCAGCGGCTGATCGATGCGGGGATCGTCTTCCACCAGGGCTTTGAGGTCGGCCGCGACGCGACGCTGGCGGAACTGCGCGAGCGGCACGATGCGGTGCTGATCGCGACCGGCGTGTACAAGCCGCGCGCGATCAAGGCGCCGGGCGTGGGGTCGACCGGGATCGTCGAGGCGCTCGACTATCTGACCGCGTCGAACCGCAAGAATTTCGGCGATGCCGTGCCGGCCTTCGACGAAGGGCTGCTCGATGCCAAGGGTAAGAAAGTCGTCGTCATCGGCGGCGGCGACACCGCGATGGACTGCGTCCGCACCGCGATCCGCCAGGGCGCGGAGTCGGTCCGCTGCCTGTATCGCCGCGACCGTGCGAACATGCCGGGTTCGCAGCGCGAGACGAAAAATGCCGAGGAGGAGGGTGTCGAGTTCGTCTGGCTGTCCGCGCCCGAGGCGTTCGACGGCGAGGGGAGTGTGGCCGGCGTCCGCGCGATCAAGATGCGGCTGGGCGAGCCCGACGCCTCGGGCCGGCGCACGCCCGAAGCCGATCCGGGCAGCGAGTTCCGGCTGGAGGCGGACCTGGTCATCAAGGCGCTGGGCTTCGATCCGGAGGATTTGCCAGTGATGTTCGGCGCGCCCGAATTGTCGGTGACCCGCTGGGGCACGCTGCGCGTCGACCACCGCACCATGCAGACCTCGGTCGAGGGCGTGTTCGCGGCGGGCGATATCGTGCGCGGCGCCAGCCTGGTCGTCTGGGCGATCCGCGACGGCCGCGACGTCGCCGAACGGATGCACAAATATCTGCGCGAAAAGGCGAAGGCGGCCGCTGCCAATAAGGTGGCGGCATGAGGCGGCTCTTTGCCCGTCGGGCGGGGCTTGCGCTGACGGCTGCCATCGTGGCGCTGTCCGCTGCTTCGGCCCCGGCCGCCGCGCCATCGGACAGCAAGGCTGCGTTGGAAGCCGCACCGGCGGCATCCGATCCCGCAGCGCTGGCGCTCGCATCGCGCATCGCTGGAGCGATCCTGCCCGACGGCACCTTTCAGAAGGTCATGGATGCTTCGATCGGGCAGATGTCCAAATCGATGATGGACAGCATGCTGTCGATGCCGATCGGCGCGCTAGCCCAATCGATGGGACAGGATCCCGAGAAGATCAAAGCCCTGGATTCGACCCGGTTTCGGGATGTGCTGACCATCATGGATCCCGCTTTTGAGGAGCGGACCAACCGCTCGATGGCGGTGATGGCGAGCGAGATGGGCAAGCTGATGACGGCGATGGAGCCGAGCTTCCGCGAAGGTCTGGCCGAAGCCTATGCCCGCAAGTTCAGCCCGGCCGATCTGCGTGCGATCGACGCGTTCTTCCAGACTGGTGCAGGCAAGGCCTTTGCCGCCGGGTCGATGACGATCCAGACCGATCCTGCCTTCCTGGCGCGGATGCAGCAGCTGATGCCGGCAATGATGAAGGCGCTGCCGCAGATCATGAAGACGATCGAGCAACGGACTGCCGACCTGCCGAAGCCGAGAAAGCCGCAGGACCTGAGTGCTGCCGAGCGTGAACGCCTTGCGACCTTGCTGGGGCTGGACCCCGCGGAGATGAAGTGATGAGCCACACCGAAAACGACTGGATGGCGTCCGAGCGCGAGCGGCTTGCCCGTGAGGGCATGTACCGCCCCGAATATGAGAGCGATGCATGCGGTGTCGGCCTGGTTGCGGCGACCGACGGCAAGGCGTCGCGCCGCGTCGTTTCGGCGGCGATCGATGCGCTGAAGGCGGTCTGGCATCGCGGCGCGGTCGATGCCGATGGCAAGACCGGCGACGGGGCGGGCATCCATGTCGACCTGCCGGTCCGCTTCTTCGACGATGCGATCGAGCATTCCGGCCACCGGCCGCTGCCCAACCGCCTGGCGGTCGGCATGGTCTTCCTGCCGCGCACCGATCTGGGCGCGCAGGAGACCTGCCGCACGATCGTCGAGAGCGAGATCATCGATTTCGGCTACACCATCTACGGCTGGCGCCAGGTGCCGGTCGACGTGTCGGTGATCGGCGAGAAGGCTCTGCAGACGCGCCCCGAGATCGAGCAGATCATGATCGCCGGGCCGATGCCGGATGCGATGAGCCTGCAGGAGTTCGAGAAGAACCTCTACCTCATCCGCCGCCGGATCGAACGCAAGGTGATCGAGGCGCAAATCCAGGGCTTCTACATCTGCTCACTGTCGGCGCGCTCGATCGTCTACAAGGGCCTGTTCCTCGCCGAAGAGCTGTCGGTCTTCTATCCCGACCTGAAGGACGAGCGTTTCGTCAGTCGCGTCGCGATCTTCCACCAGCGCTATTCGACCAACACCTTCCCGCAATGGTGGCTGGCGCAGCCCTTCCGGTCGCTGGCGCATAATGGCGAGATCAACACGATCCGCGGCAACAAGAACTGGATGAAGAGCCACGAGATCAAGATGGCCTCGCTGGCGTTCGGCGAGCATTCGGACGAGATCAAGCCGCTGATCCCGGCCGGCGCCTCCGACACGGCCGCGCTCGACGCGGTGTTCGAGACGATCTGCCGCTCGGGCCGCGACGCGCCGACGGCCAAGCTGATGCTGGTGCCCGAGGCGTGGCAGATCAGCCCCGACATGCCGGCCGAGCTGCGGTCGATGTACAGCTATTTCGGCTCGGTGATGGAGCCGTGGGACGGCCCGGCCGCGCTGGCGATGACCGATGGCCGCTGGGCGGTGGCGGGCGTCGACCGCAACGCGCTGCGCCCGCTGCGCACCACGCGCACGGCCGACAATCTGCTGATCGTCGGCTCCGAAACCGGGATGGTCGTCGTGCCCGAGAGCACGATCGTCGCCAAGGGCCGCATGGGCCCGGGGCAGATGATCGCGGTCGACCTGGACGAGGGACGGATCTACGGTGATGCCGAGATCAAGGCGCGCATCGCCGCCGAGAAGCCTTATGGCGAATGGGTCAAGAACTTCCGCACCCGCGCCGATCTGCCGGCGCCGGCGGAAGACATGATCCCGCGCTGGCCGCGTGCCGAGCTGCTGCGCCGCCAGGTCGCCGCCGGCATGTCGCTGGAGGATATGGAACTGATCCTCAGCCCGCAGGTCGAGGATGCGAAGGAAGCGATCGGGTCGATGGGCGACGATACGCCGCTCGCGGTCATTTCCGACAAGCCGCGCCTGATCAGCCATTTCTTCCGCCAGAATTTCAGCCAGGTCACCAATCCGCCGATCGACTCGCTGCGCGAAACGCAGGTGATGAGCCTGAAGACGCGCTTCGGAAATCTTGCCAACATCCTCGACAATGAGGGCCAGCAAGCCGACGTGCTGGTACTCGAAAGCCCGGTGCTCCATTGCCGCGACTGGCATGCGCTGAAGGATCATTTCGGCGCGCAGGCGGCCGAGATCGACTGCACCTTCGACGCCCATGGCGGCCCCGACGCGCTGCGCCAGGCCATTGCGCGCGTCCGCGCCGAGGCCGAGACGGCGGTGCGCGAGGGCAAGGCCGAGCTGTTCCTGACCGACGAGCATGTCGGGCCGGACCGGATCGCGATCGCTATGGTGCTGGCGGCGGCCGCCGTCCACACCCACCTCGTCCGCAAGGGGCTGCGCTCCTATGCGTCGGTCAATGTGCGTTCGGCCGAATGCCTCGACACGCATTATTATGCGGTGCTGATCGGCGTCGGCGCGACGACGGTGAACGCCTATCTGGCCGAAGCCGCCATCGCCGACCGCCATGCGCGCGGCCTGTTCGGAGATCGTTCGCTCGAGGAATGCCTGAAGCGCCACCGCAAGGCGATCGACGACGGCCTGCTCAAGATCATGTCGAAGATGGGGATCGCGGTGATCTCCAGCTATCGCGGCGGCTATAATTTCGAGGCGGTGGGTCTCAGCCGCGCGCTGGTCAACGACTTCTTCCCCGGCATGCCGGCGAAGATCTCGGGCGAGGGGTTCAACTCGCTCCAGCTGAACCTCAAGCTGCGCCACGATGCCGCCTTCGACGACACCGTCGTCTCGCTGCCGGTCGGCGGCTTCTACCGCCAGCGGGCAGGGGGCGAGGCGCATGCCTATTCGGCGCAGCTGATGCACCTGCTGCAGACCTCGGTCGCGACCGACAGCTATTCGACCTATCTGCAATTCTCGCGCGGGGTGCGCGATCTGCCGCCGGTCTATCTGCGCGACCTGCTCGAGTTCAACTGGGCGCGCGAGGGAATCCCGATCGACTCGGTCGAGCCGATCACGGAGATTCGCAAGCGCTTCGTGACGCCCGGCATGTCGCTCGGTGCGCTCAGCCCCGAGGCGCATGAGACGCTGGCGATCGCGATGAACCGGATCGGCGCCAAGGCGGTGTCGGGCGAGGGCGGCGAGGACAAGAGCCGCTACACCCCCTATGCCAATGGCGACAACGCCAATTCGGTGATCAAGCAGGTCGCGTCGGGCCGCTTCGGCGTCACCGCCGAATATCTGGGCGCCGCCGAGGAGTTGGAGATCAAGGTCGCGCAGGGCGCCAAGCCCGGCGAGGGCGGGCAGCTGCCCGGCTTCAAGGTGACCGAGATGATCGCGCGCCTGCGCCATTCGACGCCGGGCGTGACGCTGATCTCGCCGCCGCCGCACCACGACATCTATTCGATCGAGGATCTGGCGCAGCTGATCTACGACCTGAAGCAGATCAACCCGACCGCGCGGGTGTGCGTGAAGCTGGTCAGCTCGGCCGGCATCGGCACCGTTGCGGCGGGCGTTGCCAAGGCGCATGCCGACGTCATCCTGGTCGCCGGCCATGTCGGCGGCACCGGCGCCAGCCCGCAGACCTCGGTCAAATATGCGGGCACGCCGTGGGAAATGGGCCTGTCCGAGACCAACCAGGTGCTGACGCTCAACGGGCTGCGCCACCGCGTCAAGCTGCGCACCGACGGCGGCCTGAAGACCGGCCGCGACATCGTCATCGCCGCGATCCTCGGCGCCGAGGAGTTCGGCATCGGCACGCTGTCGCTGGTCGCGATGGGCTGCATCATGGTGCGTCAGTGCCATTCGAACACCTGCCCGGTCGGCGTCTGCACGCAGGACGAGGCGCTGCGCAAGAAGTTCGTCGGTACGCCCGAGAAGGTGATCAACCTGATGACCTTCATCGCCGAGGAGGTGCGCGAGATCCTCGCCAAGCTAGGCGTCCGCTCGCTCGACGAGATCATCGGCCGCACCGAGCTGCTCCGCCAGGTCAGCCGCGGCGCCGAGCATCTCGACGATCTCGACCTCAACCCGGTGCTGGCGAAGGTCGACGCGCCCGCCGACAAGCGCCGCTTCAACATCCCGACCTTCCGCAACGAGGTGCCCGACAGCCTCGATGCGCAGATGATCGAGGATGCCAAAGCGGTGTTCGAGCGGCGTGAGAAGATGCAGCTGACCTATACGGTGCGCAACACGCACCGCGCGGTGGGTACGCGCTTCTCGGCCGAGATCACGCGGCGCTACGGCATGTCCTCGCTCGCCGACGGCCATGTCCACATCCGCCTGCGCGGATCGGCCGGCCAGTCGCTCGGCGCCTTCGCGGTCAAGGGCATCACGCTGGAAGTGTTCGGCGACGCCAACGACTATGTCGGCAAGGGCCTGTCGGGCGCGATCATCGCGGTCCGCCCGATGGTGTCGTCCCCGCTGGAGACCAAGTCGAACACGATCATCGGCAACACCGTCCTCTACGGAGCGACCGCCGGCAAGCTGTTCGCGGCGGGGCAGGCGGGCGAGCGCTTCGCGGTGCGCAACTCGGGCGCGACCGTGGTCGTCGAGGGCTGCGGCGCAAACGGCTGTGAATATATGACCGGCGGCATCGCCGTGATCCTGGGCCGCGTCGGCGCCAATTTCGGTGCGGGCATGACCGGCGGCATGGCCTTCGTCCTGGACGAGCATGGGGACTTCGAACGCAACGCCAACCCGGACAGCATCATCTGGCAGCGCTTCGGATCGGTGCGGTGGGAAATGCGCTGCAAGGCACTGATCGCCGAACATGCCGAACGCACCGACAGCAAATGGGCGCACTCCGTCCTCGACGACTGGGACCGCTGGCGGACCCGCTTCTGGCAGGTCTGCCCGAAGGAGATGATCAACCGTCTGGAACATCCGCTCAACGATGTGGAGAGCGAGATCGTCGCGGCGGAGTGAGGGTGAGCCGCCGGCTTTGGGGGAGGCCGGCGGTGACCCTCATGTCGGATGGCTATAGGGCGCTGCTTTCAGCAGTTGCTCCCAACCCCCTCAATTCCCCTCCGAATCCACCACGAAGGTCACCGGCTTCCCGCGCGTCATCGGGTCCCAGCCGGCGGACAGGGCGGCGCGGACGCAGCGGGCGATCGTGGCGTCGTCCAGTTGGAGGCGGCCGCGGGGCAGGCCTTTGAGCAGACGCTTGGGCGGGGGGAATTCGACGAGGGCCTCGCGGCGGGCGTCGCGCTCCTGCAGCGAAATGGTCATGCCCTTCCAGCCCTCGTCATCGGACAGATGCGGTTCGCGGTGGAGGTTCCAATCGTAGAGGACGCCGTCGACCTGGACGGCGCCGCCCGTGCTTTGAGACTTTGACATGGCCGTGCCTCTAGCATGACCGACGGCCCGAGGCCTAGCCGGACGGGCAGGGGCGGCCGATCCACCGCCGGCATGCGGCGCAAGACATCTCCGCCGCCGGACGATATGAGCGCGGCATGGCCCGGCTGCTCCTGTTCAACAAACCCTATGGCGTCCTGTCGCAATTCACCGATCGCGGATCGCCGACGGTCCGGGCGACCCTGTCGGACTATATCGCGGTGAAGGGCGTCTATCCCGCCGGGCGGCTCGATCGGGACAGTGAGGGGCTGCTGCTGCTGTGCGACGACGGGCGGCTGCAAGCGCGCATCGCCGATCCGCGCTTCAAGATGCCCAAGACCTATTTCGTGCAGGTCGAGGGCGATCCGCAGGCGGCGGAGCTGGAGCGCCTGCGGAAGGGGGTGCTGCTCAAGGATGGCATGACCCTGCCGGCCGAGGTCGCACGGATCGACCCGCCCGATCTGTGGCAGCGCGATCCGCCGATCCGCCAGCGCAAGGCCATTCCCGACAGCTGGCTGCGGATCACCATCCGCGAAGGCCGCAACCGGCAGGTGCGGCGGATGACGGCGGCGGTCGGCTTGCCCACGCTGCGGCTGGTGCGCTGGTCGATCGGCGACTGGTCCGTCGCCGGGATCGCGCAGGGGGCCTATAGGGAACTCTCCGGCCCGGCCGAGATTGGCAGCGGCGCGCAGGGCCGATGACGCGGTTCGGCGGGGTCGCGCATCCACGCTCGACCTGCTGCCGGTTGCCGCAGCGCGCGAAAGCTGATTTGAGGCGTCGCGCAGCGGGGCTTCATCGCCCAGCATCTCCTATGACGCCATGTCGGCAGGGTATCGGATCGCCATGAATTATCGCCATTCCTTCCATGCCGGCAACAGCGCCGATGTCGTGAAGCACAGCCTGCTGATCGCGCTCGTTCGGGCCTTGCAGCAGAAGGACGGCGCGCTGACCCTGATCGACACCCATGCGGGGTGCGGGCTGTACGATCTTGGCGGCGAGCAGGCGCAGCGCACCGGCGAGGCGGCGCAGGGCGTATTGCGGGCCTTTTCCGATCCGAACCCCCTGCTCGACGGCTATCGCGCCGCCGTGCAGGCGGTGAATGCGGGTGCGGAGCCGCAGGTCTACCCCGGATCGCCGCAGGTGCTGGCGCAGCTGCTGCGTCCGCAGGACGCGTTGATCCTCAACGAGAAACATCCCGAGGATGCCGCCGCCCTGCGCAGCGCGATGCGCGGCACGCTTGCGGCGGTGCATGAGCGCGACGCCTATGAGCTGTGGCTGGCGATGACCCCGACCCGCACCGGGCGCGGCGTGGTTCTGGTCGATCCGCCCTATGAGCAGACCGACGAACGCGCCCGCATCACGGCCACACTTGCCGCGGCGCACCGCAAATGGGCGCATGGCGTGACGGTGATCTGGTTTCCGCTGAAGGACCGGGTGACGCATCAGCGGTGGAAGGGGAGCTTGCGCAACCTCGGCATCCCGAAATTCCTGTCGGTCGAGCATTGGCTGTACGATGCCGAGCAGCCCGGCATCTATAACGGCGCGGGGCTGTTCATCGTCAACCCGCCCTATGCCTTCACCCAGGCGCTGCCGCCGCTGCTGGAGGCGCTGCGCGCCGCACTGGCACCGGACGGGCACAGGGGCACGATCAGGGCGGACTGGCTGGTCGAGTGATTTGCTCGACGCCGGACGTCACCCGCCCTCTATGGTTCCCCAATAATCGCGCGCACCCCCATCTCCGCTGCTGACATATGCGCGCCATGCCGATAATCATGCGGCTCCATGTGGCAGCTTTATCAATTCCCGCTCTGTCCCTTCTCGCGCAAGGTCCGGCTCCAGATGGAGGAGAAGGGCGTTGCCTATGATCTCGTCCGCGAGTCCCCCTGGCTGCGGCGCGACGAGTTTCTGGACCTGAACCCGGTCGGGCAGACCCCGGTGATGGTCGATCCGGCGAACGGGACGGTGCTGATCCACAGCTGCGCGATCTCCGAATATATCGAGGAGACGGTCGAGGCGGCGCCGATGATCCCCGGCGGGTCGGCGGCGCGGGCCGAGATCCGGCGGCTGGTCGCCTATTTCGACGAGAAATTCTATGCCGACGTGGTCGGTCCGCTGCTGCACGAACGCGCGCTGAAGCGGATCGTCCACCGCGCCTCGCCCGATGCCGGCGTGCTGCGGCAGGCGATGAAGGCGGTCAACGACCATCTCGACTATATCGACTATCTGGTCGGCAGCCGCCGCTGGATCGGCGGCCCGCTGCTCAGCCTGGCCGACCTCGCCTGCGCGGCGCATATCTCGGTCGCCGACTATCTGGGCGGGATCGACTGGCGCGGGCATGACGAGACCAAGCAATGGTATTCGGGCATGAAGTCCCGCCGCTCTCTGCGCGTCGTGCTGGCCGAGCGCATGGAACTGGTCGGCCCGCCGGAGCATTATGAGAAACCGGATTTTTGATCGGGTGGCGCGGCGGAGTGGATAAAGGGTGTGTGGCGTCGCAAGAACATACTGTCCGCAAGCAACCCGTTGAAGACCTTCAGCGTTCAGGCGTCGGCCAGCACATAATCTGAGCATTTTCGATCGAATTCATCCCTCGCACGACGAATCCGGGTAGTTGTGGTAGTCGTTCGAGCACAGCCTCCTCTCCCGTCGCGAGTTGCGGAAAAGTGACCCTTGTCTGTCCGGTGTGGTCTTTGAGCAGCCACCAAAGGTCGGCTCCCCAAGGGCCGCCGTCATTTGTCTCGACATAGACAGAAGCAAGATCAGCCATTGCGATCCGCTGCTCCGCATGCATTGCTGCTCTGCAGACAATCTCATCGTCTGCTGTGACCTCGACAACGAACCGCGACTCCGGGTGCTTCATCCTGTAAAGTTGCTCTGTCTGCAGTTGTGGAGCAATATCACTCTCCAGCGCATCCGGTCGCCGACGGTTGGGGCGTGATACCGAAACTTGCCTATCTGCCCCGACGCCATTGCGGATATCATTGAGCAGGAAGTGGAACGCCATTCACCGTGAGCGACACACCGCGAAAGCCTGCCCTCTGCAGGTTGAATACGACACCGCCAATGCACCGGTAGGGGGTGTTTGCGTCCACATCGAGAACCATCCGTCTCCGATGGGCGTCGGCCAACGTCCTTAGCTTGGCATAGTCGAGGTTGTCGTGGAGCATTTCGACACCATCGATCTCGACCCGACAGATTCCGCCTGTCCCCGTCGCTCTGACCGATAATGGTTGCGTTGGCGCGCACGCGCACGCCGATAAGACCAGAAGAACAGTCGCGCCTCGCGCGGTAAAGGGATCGCACGGGCGACGGCAGCTAGTCATCTCATTTGTGTCATAGAGCCGGTCGGAACGTTCGCTTGAAAGCAGCCTCGTTAGCTCGCGCATCTACCTGATCACCACTCACCGCTTCGCATGCGGCTCCGCCGCCAGCCGCGACATCAGGATCGCGGCCCGCTTCGCCTGGAGCGGGATCGAGCTCAGGTCCACCGTCTCGCCGGGGGCATGGTCGCCGGTGGAGTAGGGGCCCATGCCGGCGAAGCTGTCGACGTCGTTGGCGACGAAGCTGACGTCGCCCGCGCCGCGCTTGAGCGGGTCGAGCGGGGGCATTTCGGGCAGGCCCAGGTCCTTGTTCACGCCGTTGAGCGCCGCCAGGATCGCGCGATTGCCCTCGGTCGGGGCCATCGCGGGATAGCCGCCCTTCTCGAATTCGATCGCGGCGGAGGTGCCGTGGAGGTGCTGCGCCACGATCGCCGCCATCTTCGCCTTCACCCGCTCGGTCTGCTCCTGCGACAAGGTGCGCAGGTCGCCGCGCGCCTCGGCGACCGGGGCGATGATGTTGCCCTTGCCGGTGGCGGTCATGCGGATGCCCTCGGCATCGGTCGTCTGGGTCGATCCGCCCGCGATCAGGCCAATATTATAGGTCAGATTGGTTTCGGGCAGGTCGCGGCGGAAGGCGTCGAGGATGCGGACCAGTTCATAGACCGCGCCATAGCCGACCTTCTCGCTGAAGATGCCGCTCGAATGGCCGCTATTGCCGCTCGCCCTGACTGTCCAGCTGTTCGACGAGCGGCGCGCGATCGAGCCCATGTCGCGGCCGTTGTCGCGCACCAGCCCTTCGAAATCGAGCGCGACGTCGGCGCGCTTGCCGGCGGCGATCAGGTCGGCGCGGGCGACCTCGACCGGATCGCCGACATCCTCCTCGTCACCGGTCAGGACGATCTCGATATCGGCCTTCGCCAGCGTGCCCGCCGCCTTCATCGCGCGGAGCGCCGCGAGCATGACGACCATGCCGCCCTTGTCGTCGCCCACGCCCGGCCCCTCGGCCTTGTTGCCATCTTTCAGGGCGAAGCGCTGGAAGGGGCTGTCGGGCTCGAACACCGTATCGAGATGGCCGATCAGCAGCAGGCGCTTGCCGCGCCCATTGCCCTTGTGGGTGGCGACGATGTGCCCGGCGCGGCCGGCGGCCTGCATCGGCACCCAGCGCACGTCGAAGCCGAGCGGGGCCAGCTGCGCCTTCATCATCTCGCCGACCTTCGTCACGCCGGGCAGGTTGCGTGATCCGGAGTTCACATTGACCAGCTGTTCGAGCAGCGCGACGGTGGCGGCATTGTCCGCCTCGACCGTGCGGGTCATGGTCTTTTCGGCGGGGGTGAGCGCGGCCTGGGCGGGCAGGGCGGCGGTCGCCATCAGCAGGGAAAGCCCGAAAAACCGACCGATACGCGCCATCGAAAACACCTCGCCTTGCATTTGCCACGATCATGGCGCATATGCTGCACCGCGTCGATGCCGTTTTGCGGCGTCGGGACCGTAGCAGCGTGAACTCCTGCCCCTCTCACAAGGGCAGGCCGGCTCGGCCCTCAGGCACGCATCTATAGCTTAGGCTTCCCTATTCACGCGGGTCGTCATGCGAACCCGCTGTCGCATGGACTCCGTTCGTGCGTCCGCACCATTTGAAAGTGCACTTGTGACCAAATTCTCCGATCTGGGCCTCATCGAGCCGCTGTACCGCGCGCTTGCCGCAAAGGGCTATGACGTCCCCACGCCGATCCAGGCCCAGGCGATCCCCCCGCTGCTCGAGGGCCGCGACCTGTGCGGTATCGCGCAGACCGGTACCGGCAAGACCGCAGCCTTCGCGCTGCCGTCGCTCCACCTGCTCACCGAAAATCTGAAGCATACGCCGCCGCAGGGCTGCCGCATGCTCGTCCTGTCGCCGACGCGAGAACTGGCCAGCCAGATCGCCGAGAGCTTCGTCCAATATGGCAAGAATCTGCGCCTGAGCGTCGCCACCGTCTTCGGTGGCGTTCCGATCAACCGCCAGATCCGCCAACTGCAGCGCGGCGTCGACATCCTGGTCGCCACCCCCGGCCGTCTGCTCGACCTGATCGACCAGCGCGCGCTGAACCTGAAGTTCGTCGAAATCTTCGTCCTCGACGAGGCCGACCAGATGCTCGACCTGGGCTTCATCCACGCGCTCAAGCGGATCGACCAACTGCTGCCGAAGAAGCGCCAGTCGCTGTTCTTCTCGGCGACGATGCCCAAGGCGATCGCCGAGCTGGGCGACCGCTTCCTGAACAACCCGGTCAAGGTCTCGGTCGCCCCGGCGGCGACCACCGCCGAGCGGGTCGACCAGTTCGCGACCTTCTGCAACGCGCAGGAAAAGCAGGCGTTGCTGACCATGCGGATCAAGGCCGAGCCGATCGACCGCGCGCTGGTCTTCACCCGCACCAAGCATGGCGCCGACCGCGTGGTGCGCAACCTGCGCGCCGCCGGCATTCCCGCCGAGGCGATCCACGGCAACAAGAGTCAGCCGCAGCGTGAGCGCGCGCTGGGCATGTTCCGCACGGGCGAGGTCCGCATCCTGGTCGCGACCGACATTGCCGCGCGCGGCATCGACGTCGGCGGTGTCAGCCATGTGTTCAACTTCGAGCTGCCGAACGTCGCCGAGCAATATGTCCACCGCATCGGCCGCACCGCGCGCGCCGGCGCAGCGGGCGTCGCCATCGCCTTCGTGGCCGATGACGAGCGGCCCTATCTGAAGGCGATCGAGAAGCTGACCCGGATCAAGCTCGAGATCGAGCCGCTGCCGGAGAACTTCCTGGCCGAGAAGGCGAAGCTGCCGAAGCCGGTCGCGGCCCCCGCCGCGCCTGCGAACAGCGGCGATCGCGGTCCGCGCCGTCGCGAAGGCGGCGAGCGGGCGGGTCAGCCCCAGCCGGCCAAGCGTCGTTTCAGCCGCCCCAAGGGCGCGCCGGGCGCGCATCGCGCTGCGGTGAAGAAGTTCGGCAGCCGCTGAGGCCCGCCGTACCGGTGTAAGGGAAGGGCGGCTTCGGCCGCCCTTTTCATTGGGGCGCGATCAGGCGCCCGCGCATCATAGCCAGCCGTTCGATCGCGGCATCGAGCACCGCATCGCCCTTGCAATAGCAGAGCCGCACGATGTGGCGGACGTGCCGCTCCTCGTAGAAGGCAGACACGGGGATGGTGACGACCCCGCCCTCGCGGGCCATGCGCTCGGCAAAGGTCACGTCGTCCAGGTCGATGCCCGACGCGGGCAGGTCGACCGAGACGAACCAGGTCGCCTCGCTCGGCAACACGCAATAGCCGGCGCTTTCCAGACCCTGCACCAGCCGTGCGCGGGAACGGGCGAATCCGGCGCGCATCGTCTCGAACCACCGCAGCGGCTTGCGCAGGCCGTGCGCCACCGCCGTCTGCAGAGCGGGCGGGGTGGTGAAGGTGAGGAACTGGTGCGCCTTGGCGATCTGCCGCGCGAGGGCTGGGGCTGCGATCATCCAGCCTACTTTCCAGCCGGTCAGCGCGAAGATCTTTCCGGCCGAGCCGATCTTGACCGTGCGGTCGCGCATGCCGGACACGGCGATCATCGGCACATGGTCGCGGTCGAAGCGGATATGCTCCCACACCTCGTCGCACAGTGCATAGGCATCGAAGCGGACGCAGCGTTCGGCGATCATCGACAGGACATCGCGCCCGAGCATCGTGCCGCTGGGGTTGATCGGATTGTTGATCACCACCAGCCGGGTACGCTCGCTGAACGCCGCGTCGAGTGCCACGGGGTCGAGCGACCAGTCGCGCGGGTCGAGGTCGACCATGCGGGGAATGCCGCCCGCCCGCCGGACCATCGGCACATAGGCGTCGTAGAGCGGCTGGAACAGCACCACTTCGTCGCCCGGCGAGACCAGCGCCAATATGCCGGCAGCGATCGCCTCGGTCGCGCCCGAGGTGACGATCACCTCGCTCTGCCAGTCGAGGTCGAGCCCCTGATGATCGCGATAATGGTCGGCGATCGCCTGGCGCAGGTCGGGCAGGCCGGCCATCGGCGGATATTGGTTATAGCCGTCGACCAGCGCATCGGCGGCGACGCGGCGGACATCGTCGGGGCCGGGCGCATCGGGAAAGCCCTGGCCCAGGTTGATCGCACCGGTTTCGCGGGCGAGCGCCGACATCGTCTCGAAGATCGTCGTCGGCAGGGCGGCATAGACCGGGTTCATGCGCGTCAGGCCGGGCGGTTGAAGCCGCCGCCGTCGAGCACCTGCCGGACCTTCATCGCCAGCTGGAGAAGGGTGAAGGGTTTCGACAGGAACGCCACGCCCGCGTCGAGCATGCCGTTATGGACGACCGCGTTGCGGGTATAGCCGGTCGTGTAGAGGATCTTGATGCCCGGCCGCATCTTCAGCACCCGCTCGGCCAGTTCGCGGCCGTTCATTTCGGGCATGACGATGTCGGTGAACAGCATGTCGACCACCGGCTGCTGTTCGAGCGTCCGGATCGCTTCGGCCGCGCTGGCGGCGGAGATGACCGAATAGCCGAGGTCGCGCAGCGCATCGACCGAGAAGTGGCGCACGCGCTGCTCGTCCTCGACGACCAGGATCGTCTCACCCGCCTTGGCGCGCGGCGCCTCGTCGGTGTCGAGGATGTACCGGCCGTCGGCATCCTGGAGCGGATCCTGGCTGCGCGGCAGATAGAGGCGGACAGTCGTCCCCTGGCCCGGCTCCGAATAGATCGCCGCATGGCCGCCGGTCTGCTTCATGAAGCCGAAGATCTGGCTGAGGCCGAGGCCCGTGCCCTTGCCGACCGGCTTGGTCGTGAAGAAGGGATCGAAGGCGCGCTGCAACACCTCGGGCGACATGCCGCTGCCGGTGTCGGTCACGCCGACCATCACATATTGCCCCGGACGAACCTCGGGATGGATCCGCGCATATTCGTCGTCGAGATAGGCGTTGGCGGTCTCGATGGTCACCTTGCCGCCCTCCGGCATAGCGTCGCGCGCATTCACCACCAGATTGACGATCGCATTTTCAAGCTGGCCTGGATCGGCCAGGCAGCGCCACAGCCCGCCGGCGAGAACGGTCTCGATCAGATATTGCTCGCCGATGGTGCGCTTGAGCATTTCGGACATGCCGGCGACCAGCCGGTTAGTGTCGATCGTGAGCGGTGCGAGCGGCTGCTGACGCGAAAAGGCGAGCAGGCGCGAGGTCAGGCTGGCAGCGCGCTGGGCACCTTCATGGGCGTTGGCGATGTAGCGGAGCAATTTGTCGGTATCGCCGCCGATCCTGCGCTTCGCCAGGTCGAGGCTGCCGATGACGATCGCCAGCATATTGTTGAAATCATGCGCGATACCGCCGGTCAGCTGGCCGATCGATTCGAGTTTCTGCATATGGAGAATCTGCGCCTCGGCCTTTTCGCGCGCTTCGATTTGAACGCGCATCGCATGTTCGGCGGCGAGTGCCCGATCACGTTCGGTCAGCAATTCGCGTTCGCGCGCTGCGCTGTCGCGGATCAGGGCTGCGGCCACGATCAGCACGAGGATCACCGTCGCGACCAGCACGAGGCCGAGTCTCATCACCAGTTGCTCGGTCTGGGCCCGCCGTTCGGCAAGCAGGCGCTCTTCTTCGGAGAGCATATGGTTGATGATGTCGATAACCCGCTGGATGCGGACATGGCCTTCGCCGGATGCGACGGCGGCGATCGCCTGGCGGCGACGGCCGGCATCTGCGGCACGGATGCCGTCCTGTGCAAAGGCGATCTTGGAGCGTACCGCCGCCCGCAATTCGGTGACGTTCCTCAGCTGCCGGGGGTTGTCGCTGACCTCGCGTTCAATGCGGTCGAGCGTGGGCTCAATCCGTGTCGACAGTTCCGCGACGCGCTCCCGCAAAGCGGGGGCCCCTACCAGAAGATAGCCCCGATGTTCGGACTCGATCGCGCGCATCCGGTCGGCCATGCTTGTCAGCATCACCTCCACCCGCAGCGAATGTGCCGCCCATCCGCCGGCCCGGCTTTGTGCGCGGGTCAGGTAGATGGCGCTGGCCGAAGCGATGATCGCGACGACCAGGCCTCCGAGCAGCAGATAGGGCAGGCGACGCGCCGAATGGGCCATGCTCGCCTTGTAAGGCCGGGCATTCGGCCTGCAAGCGATATTAGGCTGCGTCAGCCCGCCTCGGCGACGATCCTCGCCCATGCGGCTTCGTCGATCACCTCGATGCCGAGTTCGGCTGCCTTCTTCAGCTTCGACCCCGCGCCCGGCCCGGCAACGACAAGATGGGTCTTGGCCGACACCGATCCCGAAACCTTGGCGCCGAGAGCCTCGGCCTGCGCCTTGGCCTCCTCGCGCGACATGGTTTCGAGCGTGCCGGTGAACACCACGGTCTTGCCGCTGACGGCGGACTGGCGCGTCTCGTGGATGACGTCGGCGGGCGCCAACTGGCTCAGTAAGTCGTCGACGGCTTCGCGATTATGTGGTTCGGCGAAGAAGTCGACCAGCGCCAGCGCGACTTCTGGGCCGACGCCCGGCGTCTCGACGATGGCAGCGAGTTCCTTGGCGACCCGAGCCGCGAACTTCTCGTCAGCTTCGCCGACCGCCTGCACGGCTTCGTCGCGTGCCGTAATGCCTCGCCGGATCATCGCCATGAGCGCGTCCCAGCTGCGATAGCGGCGCGCCAGATCGCGTGCCGTGACCTCGCCGACATGGGGGATGCCCAGTGCGAACAGGAAGCGGTCGAGCGGCGGCGCGCGCTTGGCGTCAATCGCGGCGACCAGATTGGATGCCGATGTTTCGGCCCAGCGTTCGCGCGTCGCCAGCTGGTCCTTCGTCAGGCGGAAGATGTCGGCGGGCGATTGTACGAGACCGTCGCGGAAGAAGCTCTCGATATGCGTCAGGCCGAGCCCTTCGATGTCGAGCGCATGGCGCGATACGAAATGGCGGAGCCGTTCGACGCGCTGTGCCGGGCAGATCAGGCCGCCCGTGCAGCGATAGTCGACCTCGCCGGGTTCGCGTTCGGCGGTCGATCCGCATTCGGGACAATGCGTCGGAAAGGGCCAGCTTCCCCGCGTCTCGTCGCGCGACAGATTCTCGACGATCTGCGGGATCACATCGCCCGCCCGCTGCAACACGACGCGGTCGCCCGGCCAGACGTTCAGGCGACCGATCTCGTCGGCATTGTGGAGGGTTGCGTTGGTCACGACCACGCCGCCGACCGTGACCGGCTCGAGCCGCGCAACCGGCGTCAGCTTGCCGGTGCGCCCGACCTGGATGTCGATCGCGCGGAGCAGCGTCTGCGCTTTCTCCGCCGGGAATTTGTGCGCGATGGCCCAGCGCGGTGCGCGCGCGACGAAGCCGAGGCGCTTCTGCCAGTCGAGGCGGTCGACCTTGTAGACGACCCCGTCGATGTCGAAGGGCAGGTCGGCGCGCCGCGCTTCGATCCCGCGATAATGCGACAGCGCCTGGGCTGCGCCATCGACACGGATCAGGTCGTCCGAAACGGGCAGGCCCCAGCCGGCGATCGCATCCATCACGCCTTTCTGCGTGTCGGCGGGAAGAGCGGACGCCTCGCCCCAGCCATGGGCCAGGAAGCGGAGCGGGCGGGCGGCGGTGACCGACGGGTCCTTCTGCCGCAGCGATCCGGCGGCGGCGTTGCGCGGATTGGCGAACTGGCGCGCCTTTTCCGGATCTTCGGCGTCCGCCAGCAGGCGGGCGTTGAGCGCGGTGAAGTCGTCCTTCGCCATATAGACCTCGCCGCGCACCTCGAAAATGTCGGGCACGGAGCCGGTCAGTGTCTGGGGAATGTCCGCGATCGTCCGCACATTGGCGGTGACGTCCTCGCCCGTCTGCCCGTCGCCGCGCGTGGCAGCGAGAACGAGCCGGCCCTTCTCATAGCGCAGCGAACAGGACAGGCCGTCGATCTTGGGCTCGGCGGTCAGAGCGACGGGTTCGTCCGCCGAGAGACTGAGATAGCGGCGGACGCGACCGACGAAATCCTCGACATCTTCGTCGGCAAACGCATTGTCGAGGCTGAGCATCGCCACCGCGTGGGGCACCTTGGCGAGGTGCGACGACGGCGCGGCACCGACCAGCTTCGAGGGGGAGTCGCTCCGAACGAGATGCGGGAAGGCGGCTTCGAGCGCGGCATTTTCCCGCATCAGCGCGTCATAGTCGGCGTCGCTGATCTCGGGCGCGTCCTCGCCGTGGTAGAGCGCGTTGTGCCGGGCGATCTCCGCCGCAAGGATGGCGAGCCGTTCGGCGGCTTCGGATTCGGTCATCATGCTGCTCTTCTAGGCGGGCGAGCGGGCAGGGCCAAGCGCCGCGCACGGTCCGCCCGGTCCTGTCTTGGCAGCCGGGCGCCATCTGCCTATCGATGACTCAAGCAGGCGCTTGGATGAGCGCTTCCTAGGTTGAGGATGAATGACAATGCGGTTCACCAAGCATCTGATAGCAATGGCCATTCTCGGTGCGTCGGCTGGCGTCTCGGTCGAGGCAAAGACCCTCGTTGGCGGTACGCAGGTCGAGGATGTTCTGGTCGGCAAGGGGCAGGAGGCGACGCCGGGCCGCTCGGTGACGGTCCATTATACCGGCTGGCTCTATCAGGGCGGCAAGCGCACGAAAAAATTCGACAGTTCGGTCGGGGGCGAACCCTTCACTTTCACGCTCGGCGCGGGTGATGTCATCAAGGGATGGGACGCTGGCGTGGTGGGCATGAAAGTCGGCGGCAAGCGTACGCTGATCCTGCCGCCCGCCATGGCTTATGGTTCGGAAGGCGATGAGACCATTCCGGCCAACAGCTGGCTGATCTTCGACATCCAGCTGCTCAAGGTCGACTGAGACTGGTCAGGCGGCTTCGAGAAGCCGCATCGCCTGCGCGCGCGCCTCGGCGGTGATCTCTGCGCCGGACAACATTCGGGCGATCTCTTCCTGGCGTTCGGTTTCGTCCAGCGGTCGCACGCCGGTGCGCGTGACGAAGCCGTCATGGCTCTTCGCGATCAGCCAGTGATGCGCCCCTCGTGCCGCGACCTGCGGGCTGTGGGTGACGACCAGCAGCTGTGCGCCGCGCGACAGCCGCTGGAGCCGCTCGCCGATCGCGCTGGCGACCGCGCCGCCGACCCCCCGGTCGATCTCGTCGAAGATCATCGTCGTCGCCGAGCCCTGTTCGGCCAGCGCAACCTTCAACGCCAGGATGAAGCGTGAAAGCTCGCCGCCACTGGCGATCTTCATCAGCGGCGCGAAAGGGGCGCCGGGATTGGTGGCGATCTCGAACTCCACCCGGTCGCGCCCGGCGGCGGTCCAGCCGCTTTCGGGCAGCGTTTCGACAACCGTCCGGAAGCGCGCGGCATCGAGCTTCAGCGGAGCCAGTTCGGCGGCGACGGCTGCATCGAGCCGTCCCGCGGCTTCGCGCCGGGCCTCGCTCAACCGTTCGGCTGCCTCGACATAGGCCTTGCGGGCGTTGCGAGCAGCGGTCTCCAGCGCAGCGAGGCCGGCATCACCCGCCTCGATCCGATCGAGCCGACCCGCCAGTTCGTCGCGCAGCGCCGCGAGACCGTCGGGCTCCACCCGATGCTTGCGGGCGAGCGCGCGCAGATCGAACAGCCGCGTCTCGACCATTTCCAGGCGCGCCGGATCGAAGCGCATCGCATCGGCGGCAGCGGCCAGCTTGTCCTCGGCCTCGCTCGCATCGATCACCGCCCGGTCGAGCGCCTCGAGTGCCTCGGCGAGCAGCGGATGTTCGGGCGCGATCCGGTCGAGCCGCCGGGCGGCCTGCCGCAGCGCCGCGAGCCCGCCATCCGAGCCTTCGAGATGCGCATTGACGGCGCCCAGATCGTCGGCAAGCCGCGCGCCCTTCTGCATGTCCGCGCGCTCGGCAGCGAGCGTGGCCTCCTCGCCGGGCTCGGCCGCAAAGCGGCTGAGTTCCTCGACCGCATGTTCGAGCCATTCGCGATCGCGCGCGGCATTGTCGAGATCGGTCCGGGCCGCTTCGAGCGCGTCCTCAGCCTGGCGCCACGCCGCGTGAAGACCGGCGATGCGGGCAAAGTCGAGCCGGCCGAAACTGTCGAGCAGCAGGCGGTGGCCGCGCGGGTTGATCAGACCGCGATCGTCATGCTGGCCGTGGATCTCGACCAGCATCGCGCCCAGTTCACGCAGCGTCGCCGCAGAGGCGGGCTGGTCGTTGACATAGGCGCGGCTCCCCCCGTCGGCCTTGACGACGCGCCGTATGACCAGCGCCTCGCCGGGCTCGGCTTCATAGCCATTCTCCGCAAGGAGCGTGAAGGCGGGGTGGTTTGGGGGCAGGTCGAAGCCTGCCGAGACCATCGCCTGCGCCGCGCCCGAGCGAACCAGCCCGCTATCGGCCGGCGCGCCGAGGGCGAGTCCGAGCGAATCGAGCAGGATCGACTTGCCCGCGCCGGTCTCGCCCGTGAGAGTCCCCAGACCGGGGCCGAACTCCAGATCGAGCGCTTCGATCAGCACGACATCCCGGATCGCCAGCGTGGTCAGC
>NZ_JAGMXV010000297.1 GCF_018006725.1 Rhizorhabdus sp. | reverse complement strand
GTCTATGATTTCTCGGCAAAGGCGATCGACGGCAGCGAGGTCTCGCTCGACCAATATCGCGACAAGGTGCTGCTGATCGTCAACACCGCCAGCAAATGCGGCTTCACGCCCCAATATGAGGGGCTGGAGAAGCTCCACGAGGAGATGTCCGACAAGGGGCTGGTCGTCCTCGGCTTCCCCTGCAACCAGTTCGGCGCCCAGGAGCCCGGCGACGCGGAGGAGATCGCGACCTTCTGCCGCACCAGCTATGACGTGAAATTCCCGATCTTCGCCAAGGTCGACGTCAACGGACCCAATGCCCACCCGCTTTACGCCTGGCTGAAGAGCAAGGCGAAGGGCGTGCTGGGCACCGAAGGCATCAAATGGAACTTCACCAAATTCCTGATCGACCGCAACGGTCAGGTCGTCAGCCGCTACGCCCCCACCACCAAGCCCGAGGCGATCAAGAGCGATATCGAGGATTTGCTCGACGGCGCGTGAAAGCGGGGCTCTCGCGCCTAAGCACTTGAACAAAGAAAACTTGGTTGCCCCCCAAGCAACGCTGAATTGCGCGTTACCGCGCCAAGCCCCATTTGGCGGCCATGGCATCCTTGCTCGATCCCGAAGCGCGTGGGCGCGTCATTCTCGTCGGCGCCGGCCCGGGCGATCCCGGACTGCTGACGCTGCGCGCGGTCGATGCGCTGCGTTCGGCCGACGTCGTCGTCCATGACGGGCTGATCGATCCGCGCGTCCTCGATTATGCGCCAGACACCGCGCAGCGAATTTCGGTTGCGAAGAAGCGCGACCGGCACACCCTGCCCCAGGACGCGATCAATGCGCTGATCATCGCCCATGTGAAGGCCGGCTCGGTCGTCGTGCGGCTGAAGGGCGGCGATCCCTTTGTGTTCGGTCGCGGCGGCGAAGAGGTCGAGGCAGTGCGCGCCGCCGGCCTCCCCGTCGAGGTCATTCCAGGCGTCTCCTCCGCGCTCGGTTGTGCGGCGGAAGCGATGCTGCCGCTCACGCACCGCGACTGGTCGAGCGCGGTCAGCTTCGTCGCCGGCACCTGCAAGGGGCTGAGCGAACAGGACTGGTCGGGGCTTGCCGGACAGGGCCGCACCCTGGTGATCTACATGGGCGTCAGCACCGCTTCGATGATCGCGGACAAGCTGATGGCCGACGGTGTCGCCCCCGACATGCCGGTGGCGGTGCTCGAAAAGGGCACGCTGCAAGGGTCGCGCGCCATGCGGACGCTGCTCGCCGATCTCGGCGACCTGGTCGAACGCGAGGGCGTCGAAAGTCCGGCGATCATCGTCGTGGGCGAAGTGGTCCTGCTGTCGGATGCCCAAAACCGCCTTGCCGCCTTCGCGGTGCAGGCCGAACGGATGAAAGACGAAGCGTGAAGATTCTGACGGGCAATGATCTGGTCACGGGCGACGTGATCTGGTGGACCGGTGATGGCTGGTCGCGCCACCTCGAACATGCGGTCGACGTCGACGGCCAGGGCGAGGCGATCGCCGCCCGCGAGGAAGCCGCCCGGCACGTCAACACGCCTTATGTGATACAGGCGGAAATGACCGGCGAAGGCCCCCGCCCCGCACATATCAAGGACCGCATCCGCGCCGTCGGCCCGACAGTGCGTCCCGACCTCGGCCTCAAGCCGGCCGACCCCACCATCGGCGACTGGGTGATCTGACATGTATCAGTACGACCAATATGATCAGGCGATCGTCGACGCCCGCGTCGAGGAATTTCGCGATCAGGTGCGCCGCCGCCTGAGCGGAGAGATGAGCGAAGACCAGTTCAAGCCGCTGCGGCTGATGAACGGCCTCTATCTCCAGTTGCACGCCTATATGCTGCGCGTCGCCATTCCCTATGGCACGCTATCGGGCAGGCAGATGCACATGCTGGCGCATATCGCGCGCAAATATGACAAGGATTACGGCCACTTCACCACGCGGCAGAATCTTCAGTATAACTGGATAAAGCTGGCGGACGCGCCCGACATTCTCGCCGAGCTGGCGACGGTCGAGATGCATGCCATCCAGACCAGCGGCAACTGCATCCGCAACATCTCGTCCGACCAATATGCCGGTGCGGCTGCGGACGAGATCGAGGATCCCCGCCCCTGGGCCGAACTGCTGCGCCAGTGGAGCACCTTCCACCCCGAGTTCAGCTATCTGCCGCGCAAGTTCAAGATCGCGGTGATCGGCTCGGAAGAGGATCGCGCGGCGGTCCGCCTGCACGACATCGGCCTGCAGATCCATCGCAACGAAGCGGGCGAAACCGGCTTCCGCGTGTTTGTCGGCGGCGGCATGGGCCGTACGCCGATGATCGCCCCGGTGATCCGCGACTTCCTGCCGAAGACTGACTTCCTCGCCTATATGGAAGCCTGCCTGCGCGTCTATAATCGCCATGGCCGTCGCGACAATCTCTACAAGGCGCGGATCAAGATCCTGGTCCACGAGATCGGCGCCGACGAATATCGCCGCCAGGTCGAGGAGGAATTCCTCCACACGCGCACCCTTGGCCTCGATGCTCCGCAGGCCGAGTTCGATCGCATCGCCGCCCATTTCGCGCCGCCGGCCTTCGAGAGCGGCCTGAGCGACGAGATCGATCGCAGCGATCCCGACTTCGCGTTGTGGCTCGACCAGCAGGTCGTGGCGCACAAGACGCCGGGCTATGCGATCGTCAACATCAGCCTGAAGCCGACCGGCGGCATTCCGGGCGACGCCAGCTCGGCACAGATCGACCTCATGGCCGATCTCGCCGAGGCCTACAGCTTCGACGAGCTGCGCGTCACTCACGCACAGAACATCGTCCTGCCGCATGTCCGCAAGAGCGACCTCTATGCGATCTGGCAGAAGCTCGACGCCGCGGGCCTCGCCACCCCCAATCTCGACCTGGTCGGCGACATCATCGCCTGCCCCGGCCTCGATTATTGCAGCCTCGCCAATGCGCGTTCGATCCCCCTCGCACAGAAGATCTCCGAGCGTTTCGGCGCGATCGAGCGCCAGCGCGATCTCGGCGAGCTCAAGCTGAAGATCTCGGGCTGCATCAATGCCTGCGGCCATCATCATGCCGGCCACATCGGCATTCTCGGCGTCGACCGGAAGGGCGAGGAGAATTACCAGCTGTCCTTCGGCGGGTCGGGTGCAGAAGACGCGAGCCTCGCCAAGATCATCGGCCCCGGCTTTTCCGAAGATGGCGTGGTCGACGCGATCGAGAAGGCAGTGAATGTCTACACCGCGCTTCGCAACGACGGCGAGCGCTTTGTCGACACCTATCGCCGGGTCGGCGAAGCTCCGTTCAAGGAGGCGATTTATGGGTGACCTCATCCGGTTCCGCGACGACGAGGCCCATGAAGAGCCCGCCGTCACGCTCGACGGCTTTCTGGGCCAGTCCAACGCGACCGCCGTGCGGCTCGAGCCGACCGACGATCCCCGCGCGCTGATCCCGCATCTGTCGCGCCTTTCGCTGATCGAGGTGTCCTTCCCCAAGTTCCGCGACGGCCGCGGCTATTCGATCGGCAGCATCCTGCGCGAGGCCGGCTATACCGGCGAACTGCGCGCGGCGGGCGATGTGCTGGTCGACCAGATCGGCCCGATGCGCCGCTGCGGCTTCGACGCTTTCCTGAGCGATGCGGAGATCGACCGCGACGTGCTCGACAAGCTCCTCTCGCTTCACGCCCATGTCTATCAGAAGACCGTGGACGGACGTGCGCCCGTGTGGGCCCGGCGGCATGGCTGAGCCGGCGCGCAGGATCGACCGTATCGACACGGCGCCCCGCTTCACCGCGGCGGACGTCGCCGCGCTCAACGCGCGCTTCGAAGGCGTAGCCACGGCCGACATGATCAAGGCCGTGCTCGAGGAGAAGCTGCTCGACCGGGTCGCGGTCGTTTCCTCCTTCGGCACCGAATCCGCCGTACTGCTCGACCTCGTCGCCCAGGCCGATCCCGCCACGCCGGTGATCTTTCTCGATACCGGCAAGATGTTCGACGAGACGCTCGCTTATCGCGACCTGCTGATCGAGCGCCTCGGACTGCAGGACGTCCGCAACATCACCCCGGACGCCGCAACGATCGAAGCAAAGGACGCCACCGGCCTGCGCTGGTCCTATGACCCGGACGGCTGCTGCGAAATCCGCAAGGTCCTGCCGCTTGCCGTCGCCATGCGCGGGCTCGATGCGTCGATCACCGGCCGCAAGGGCTTCCAGGCGTCGACCCGGTCGGGCATCGCCCGGTTCGAACTTGACGGCGACCGGATCAAGTTCAACCCGCTCGCCGATTGGGGCAAACCCGATCTCGACGCCTGGTTCGAGCGCCGCGACCTGCCGCGCCATCCGCTCGAGGCAAAGGGCTATCTGTCGATCGGCTGCGCACCGTGCACGAGCGTGGTCAAGCCGGGCGAAGACCCCCGCGCCGGCCGCTGGCGCGGCTGGGACAAGGTCGAGTGCGGCATTCATGGCGAGCCGCTGACCAACCCCGGGGACGAGCCCGTCTTCTGATCCTGGCGCGTGCCCGCGCCGGCCTCAATCGATCAGGAACACGCCGATCTTATAGGCCATGTAGAAGGGCACGCACATGATGGCGGCCACCAGCAGCTGATCCATGGTGCGATCGATGTAAGACATCGCGGCATCCTCTCCCCAACGCCCCGCTATTCCGGGTGCGGGTCAAGAAAACCACCTTTTCCGCCCTTTGTCACCTGCGCAAAGCCGCATTCGCGACGAAAATCAGCGTCAGCTTGCGTTGCACCGCAACAGGAATGGCTCACTCATAATCGTTCGGATTGTAATAATCGTCCGCCAGGTCTGAGAATTTGGTGAACTTGCTCTCGAATTTCATGGGGATGGTACCTGTCGATCCGTGACGCTGCTTGGCGATCACGAGTTCGGCGCGATTGTGCGCCCGCGCCATCTTGAGCTGCCAGTCCTCGAACGCGGTCACATCCACGGCACTGTCGCCAGCTGCGGCAGAGGCTTCTTTCGGGCGAATCAGGTTGAGATAATATTCCTCGCGATAGACGAACCAGACCATGTCTGCGTCCTGCTCGATCGAGCCAGACTCGCGC
>NZ_JAGMXV010000296.1 GCF_018006725.1 Rhizorhabdus sp. | reverse complement strand
GCTCTGAAGAGCGAAGAGGGTGAGGCCGCTGCCGAAGGCGAAGAGTCCGCCGAGGGCTGATCGCCTTCCGTCGAACGAGACAGAGGCTCTGCCGGTCCAGGTCCGGCAGGGCCTTTTTCTTTGCCCTTCGCTCTTCAGACTGTAGGAAGCCGCGATGCAGATCTGGGTAGGACTGGGAAATCCCGGCGCGCAATATGCGATGCACCGGCACAATATCGGCTTCATGGCGGTCGACACGATCGCCGAGATCCACCGCTTCGATCCGTGGAAGAAGCAGTTCCAGGGCTGGAGTTCGACCGGACGGATCGGCAGCGAACGCATCCTGCTGCTCAAACCCGCGACCTTCATGAACGAGAGCGGCCGCGCCGTGGGCGAGGCGATGCGCTTCTTCAAATGCGAGGTCGGCGACGTCACGCTGTTCCACGACGAGCTCGATCTCGCCCCCTTCCGCGTCAAGGTGAAGACCGGCGGCGGCACCGCCGGCCATAACGGCCTGCGCTCGACCGAGGCGCATATCGGTAACGCATTCCGCAGGGTGCGGCTGGGCATCGGCCATCCCGGTCACAAGGATCGCGTAACCGGCCATGTCCTCGGCAATTTCGCCAAGTCGGAGATCGATCCGCTATCGGACATGCTTGGCGCCGTCGCCGCCGAAGCCCCCTGGCTTGCCGCCGGCGACGACGTTCGCTTCATGAACGAAGTCGCCCTCCGCCTCGCCGACTGACCCGCAGCCCGAAGGGGTGACGCAACGGCAGGCCCAGGCTAAGATGACCTTGGTGGGTGTGGCGTTACGGGGGGAAGTAGCGTGGGGAAGAATATCTTGGGCACGGCCGTTCTGGCCGGCCTTCTGGCTTGCGGTCCGGCAGCAGCGGCGAGCCCGTCGCTTCTGGCACAGGCAGAAAGCATCGATACCGCAGCCGATCCGGCGGGCGCGGTCACTGCGTGGCAGCAGGTGCTCGCGACGACGCCGACCGGTGCTCGCGAACGACCCCGCGCTCTGCTGGGCCTCGGCGAGGCGCTGGTGACCGCATCCCGGAGTGACGAAGCCCTGCCGATCCTCGAGCAGGTGGACCACGCCCGCGACGCGACGCCCGCACAGCGCGCCCGCGCGATGACCCTGCTGGGTTCGGCCCTCGCCGACGCCAATCGTCTCGACGACGCGAAGGCGAAACTGGCCGACGCCATCGGCGCGTGGCGCGCCATTTCACCGCAAGGCAGCGCGCAGGAAGCGATCGCTCTGAATATCCTGGCAACGGTCCACTTCGCGGCGGGCGATCTGGCCGAAGCGGAACGGATCGGTGTCCAGTCGGTCGAGCTCTATCGCAAATCGGGTGCGCCGGAGGACGCCGAACTGGTTGGGTTCATCGGCAATATGTCGACCATCACGCTGCAGGCGCGCAAGCTGGAGGCGAGCGAGGCCTATGCCCGCGAGGCGATGACGCTCGCGGGCCGCATCCTGCCGGAGGACCATCCGACCGCGATCGTCGCTCTGACCAACTGGGTCGCCGTTCTCGCCGCGCAGAACCGGCGCGAAGAATCGGTCGACATATTGAAGCGCATCGCCGCGCTGCGCGAGAAGCGCTTCGGGCCCGACTATCCGCCGCTGGCGATCACCTACAACAACCTCGCCCGCAACCTGCTGTTTCTCGGCCGGGCGGCAGAGGGGGAACCCTATGCCCGGCGCGCGGTCGCCATAGGCGAAAAGACGCGCGATCCCGCCGACCAGGTGCTGGCGGCGTTCCGCGACAATCTGGCCGACCAACTCGTCGATCTCGGCAGGGAATCGGAATCGGTCGAGATCCGGCGTCGCGCGATCGCAGGGTTGGGCAATGGCAATCAGCAGCGGGTGATGCGCCTGCGCGCTTCGCTCGGCAAGACGCTGCTCAAGATGGGCGACGACGAGGGCGCCCGCCAGCAGTTCGATTTGGTCGATCAATGGCAGGCGCGGACCTTGCCCGAAACGCACCCCGACCGGATCGAGATTCGGAGCTATGCGGTGCTGCTCGCGGCGAGGATCGGAAAACCCGACGCTCGCGAGAAACTTGCCGCTCTGGCGTCCGATATCGAACGCGAGTTATTCGCCAATGCCGACCCCGATCGCCGTGCCAGCTCGGTCCCCGACCTGCTTGCCCGACTTCTCGACGCGAGTTGGCTGGTCGGCGACCGGGACACCGGCTTTCGCGTTGCCCAACTGATGGCCCTGGACGAGGCCGGGCGCGCCATCTACGCGGTTTCCGCCCGCACTGCCGCCCGCCTTCCGGAAGCGGCGGCGCTGATCCGCAGGCGGCAGGATCTGCTCGCCGAACGCGACCGGTCGACACAGGCTGCGCTGCGCGCCTTCGGCAAGGGCGGTGCCGACTATCGCGAGGCGACAGCCGCCGTGGCAAAAGTCGACGCAGCACTGGCTGAGACCGAGACCACTTTGCGCGGCCTGAGTCCTGCCGATGCCGCGCTGACCCGATTCCAGTCGCTCGACGAACAGTCGGTTGCCGCTCGCCTCCGCGGGAACGAAGCGCTGCTGATGCCGGTGCCTCTCGGCAAGGACATCGTGACCTTCGTGGTTCGCCGCGACCGGGCAGACTGGGCACGTTCGCGCGGATCGACGGTGCTGGCGGACATATCCGCCCTGCGCTCTTCGCTGAACGTCGACCTGTCGACACGTGGTGCGCTTGCCGACCAGGCCGCCCCCCGGCCGGCCTTCGACCGGGCGCTGGCCTATCGCATCTATCGTACCATCATAGCCGAGCGGCTGGAAAAGGCGCTTGCCGGCAGCCAGAACTGGATCGTGGCGCCGGGGGGCCCGCTCGCCGGCCTGCCCTTCGCCGCGCTCGTGACCCAGCCGCCGGAAGGGCCGGACGGTGAAGCCACCACGCTGCGCAAGACGCCATGGCTGATCCGTCGCGCTGCGCTCACGCAGATACCTGCGGTCTCCGGCTTAGGTGTCGAGACACTCTCTGCCAAGCCGGGCGAGCGCTTCGTGGGTATCGGTGCCCCTCTGCTGGAGGGTAAGGCCGCCCCCGGCGAGGTCCGCAGCTTCTATCGCGGTGGAGCGATCAACCGGGAGGCGATCGCTGGGCTGGCCCCGCTGCCGCAAGCCGAGCGCGAGTTGAACCGCATGCGCGAAGCACTGCGCCTCCAACCCGCACTGCTGGTCGGTGCGGCGGCGACCGAAAGCGCCGTCAAGCAGCAGGATCTGCGCAATGTCCGTGTCCTCGCCTTCGCCACCCACGGCCTCGTCGCCGGAGCGGTCGATCGCACTTCCGAACCGGGGCTGGTCCTCACCCCACCCGCCCGGCCCGACAGCACGGACGACGGCCTGCTCACCGCGTCGGAGATCGCCGCGCTCGACATCGATGCCGACTGGGTTGTGCTGTCCGCCTGCAATACCGCTGCCGGATCGAGTACCTCCGCACCGGCACTGTCGGGCCTGGCGCGCGCCTTCCTCTATGCGGGCGGTCGCTCGCTGCTGGTCAGCCACTGGGCGGTTCGCGACGATGTCGCCGCCCGGCTCACGGTCGAGACGGCGCAACTGGCAGGCCGGGGACGGAGCCGCGCCCAGGCGCTGCGCCGCGCGATGCTCGACCTGATCGACGATCGATCGCAGGCCGACGGCGCCGACCCATCGGTCTGGGCTCCCTTCATCCTGGTGGCAACACGGTAGCGATCCGCTCCCGAGAATTGAAAAGCGGCGCCGGACGACCAGGTCCGGCGCCGCTTCCCGTGGGAGCAGGTGGTGGGAGTGCCTGCCCCCGCGAGCTTATTTGCCGAACGCGGCCGCGCCGGTGACGGTCGTGCTGGTTCCCGGCGCGTAAACCGAGAAGCTCAGGCCGAGATGGCTGGCACCGGGACCTGCGAGGAAGCCCCTGATGTTGGCTTCGCAACTGCTTCCCGTGCAAACCGGCCCGCCGGGCGCGATGCCCATGCCGTTGGCGAAGAAGGTCATGTCGCTCGCCACGCTCATCTCGCTGCGGGTTGGATCCGTAACGCCGCCCGTCGTCGCCAGACCATAGCTATGCCCGCCGATGCCCACCTGAAGGTCGATGCCGACCTTCGGCGTCGACCCGAAGGCGACCGCCGCGCTGCCCGTGAGCGTGCCGGGCTCCAGCGAGCCATCGCTGATCGTGGGACGGGTCGATCCGACCAGCGCGTAGCTGGCGGTGCCGGTCGTCGGGATGTTGGTCGCGGGGGTACCATGGACAAAATGCAGGCCCTGACGATCGGTGCGCGTGACCGGCGGGTTGTCGAAGTAGGAGCCCGCCGTCGTGCCGCCGGCCCAGCGGGTCCAGCCAATCACACCTGCAACGCTTCCGGTCTCCAGGGCATTATTGGTCCCGATCTCCGGGGACTCGCCCGAGGGATTGACCGTCCAGACATATTTCAGGAGTTGCCCGTTGGGACCCAGCGTTGTGCTGCTCTCCTCCCGGGAGTCGATCCCGATGACATCACCCGCATAAGCGACCATCTGGCCCGTGATTTCGTTCCCGTTAATAGGGGTCGTCGGCGTGCCCGGTCCGGTCGGGACGCCGGGCGTGGCCGGGATCGTCGGAAGCGTCAGCGTCAATCCCGCGAGGATCGAAGCGACGGCATCGAGCGTGCCCGTCTGGGCGAGCAGATCGACGGCATTGCGGATCAACTGGATGGTGGGCTCGGGAATGCCTGCGAACAGCCCATTTTCGATGGCCAGGTTGATATATTGACGGATCAGATCGGCGGTGATGCCCGAAAAGCCGTTCGGATTGCCGCCGCCGCGCAGGAAGTCGATATAGGCTTGGAGCGCGCTGGCATATTCAGGAAGCACGACGGTCCCGCCGCCCGTACCGCCGCCATTGCCCCCGCCTCCGCCGCCGTTACCGCCCGTGGCCGGAGGCACGAACACGCCGGTCCCGCCATTGGCGAGGAACTGCGCATAGGCATCGAAGATTGCCCGGTTCGACTGGCCGATCAGGTCGACCAGGCCGCTCGACTGCAGGAAGGTGAAATAGGCGTTGATGACCTCCTGACTTGCGCCACTGAACTCGGCCGGTGCCCCCCCCTCACGGATGAAGTCGATATAGGCGTTGACCAGATC
>NZ_JAGMXV010000295.1 GCF_018006725.1 Rhizorhabdus sp. | reverse complement strand
ATCCTGGGGCTATAAGGGCTTCGTCATGTCCGACTGGGGCGCGGTGCCCAATATCGAGGCCGCACTGAACGGGCTCGACCAGCAGTCGGGCGAACAACTCGATCCCGCCGTCTTCTTCGGCGATAAGCTCAAGGACAAGGCCGCCGCCGACCATCGATGGAAAGCGCGCGTCGACGACATGAACCGGCGCGTCCTGACGGCCATCTACGCGGCTGGGCTCGACAAACACCCGGTCACGCCCGGCGGCAAGATCGACTTCGAGGCGAATGCCAAGATCGCCGAGGAGATCGCGCGCCAAGGCATCGTTCTGCTGAAGAACAATGGCGTGCTGCCGCTGGCCAAGACCGCCAAATCGATCGCCCTGATCGGCGGCTATGCCGATGGCGGCGTGTTGTCCGGCGCCGGGTCGAGCCAGGTCCATGGCGAGGGCGGCCCGGTCGTCAGCCGTCCCGCCAGCGGCAAGGGGGTCTGGGCAGGCTTCATCGCGCAGCAATATCATCGGTCCAGCCCGATGGAGGCGATCCACGCGCTCGCCGGCTCCGCCAAGCTCACTTTCCGCGACGGGCGCTATATCAGCGATGCGGTCGAGAAGGCGCGGCAGGCCGAGGTGGCGATCATCTTCGCGACGCAATGGGCAACCGAAGGGCTCGACCTGCCCGACCTGTCGCTGCCCGACGGACAGGACGAACTCATCGCCGCCGTGGCCGCCGCCAATCCGAACACCATCGTGGTGCTGGAAACGGGCGGGCCGGTGAAGATGCCCTGGCTCGACAAGGTCGCGGGCGTGCTCGAGGCCTGGTATCCCGGCGCGCGGGGCGGCCCCGCCATCGCATCGGTGCTCTTCGGGGACACCAATCCCTCGGGCCGCTTGCCGATCACCTTCCCGGCAAGCGAGGCGCAACTCCCCCGCCCCAAGCTCGATGGCAGCGACTGGGTGGAACCCGATTTCGGCGGCAACCCGACTTCGGGCAGCGACAAGCTGGACCTCGATTATGACATCGAAGGATCCGACGTCGGCTATCGCTGGTTCTCGCGCACCGGCGCCAAACCGCTGTTCCCGTTCGGCTATGGCCTGTCCTACACCCGCTTCGAAAGCGGTGGCCTGAAGCTGAACGGCCTGACCGCCAGCTTCACCGTCAGAAATGTCGGCCAGCGCGAAGGCGCCGAAGTGGCGCAGCTCTACCTCGTCGGTCGCAACGGCAAGGCGCTGCGCCGCCTCGCCGGCTTTCAGCGGGTCGACCTTGCCGCAGGCGCTTCGCAAACCGTCTCGGTTACCATCGACCCGCGCATCCTCGCCGACTGGAAGGATGGCGGCTGGATCCTGCCCGCCGGCGACTATCGCTTCGCTTTGGGCAGGGATGCAGAGCAGATGTCGGAGCCGGTCACGGTCAGGCTGGCCGGCAACAGATGGAAGGACTGAAGCAAACAGCCGGATGGTGGGGCGGCGGCGCCCGCGTCGATCGCCCCCCGTGCCTGCAAACCGGCTACGAGAGGTTGGACCTGGCGTTGACGAAAACTGGCTGGGGCGGGAGGATTCGAACCTCCGAATGACGGTACCAAAAACCGTTGCCTTACCACTTGGCGACGCCCCAGCATCGCTTGGCGAGGCGCCCTTATATTCATCGCTGCGGCAATGGGAAGAGCAGAAGATCGGTTTTCCTGCCGTTCGCTTGGGGCTAGACCGGAGGCATGACGATCCTCATCACCGGCGTCGCCGGTTTCATCGGCATGCATTGCGCGCTGCGCCTGATCGAGCGGGGCGAGACGGTCGTGGGGATCGACGATCTCAACGCTTATTATCCGGTCCAGCTCAAGCATGATCGGCTCGCCCGGATCAGGGCGGCGGCCGGCGAACGCTTCCGCTTCCTCCATTGCGATTTTGCCGACGACGCGGCGTTCGACAGCGCCATGATCGACGTTTCATTCGACCGCATCCTCCATCTCGGGGCACAGGCGGGCGTGCGCCATTCGATCGATAATCCGCGCGCCTATGCAAGGAGCAATCTGGTCGGACATCTGAACCTGCTCGAACTCGCCCGGCAGCGAGGCGTCGCGCATATGGTCTATGCGTCCTCCTCGTCCGTCTATGGTGGCAATGACAGCCTGCCCTTCCGCGTCGAGGACCGCGCCGATCAGCCCGTATCGCTCTATGCGGCGACCAAGAAGGCGGACGAGGTGATGAGCGAAAGCTATGCCCATCTCTATCGCATAAAGCTGACCGGACTCCGCTTCTTCACCGTCTATGGGCCATGGGGGCGGCCAGACATGGCGCTGTGGCTGTTCACCGATGCGATCTTGCGCGGACGCCCCATATCGGTGTTCAACGGCGGGGATATGCGGCGCGACTTCACCTATGTCGACGATATCGTCAGCGGGGTGGTCGCCGCGCTCGACCGACCGCCGCTCGACGACGGGATGGAAAAGGCCGGTGGCAGCCGGTCGCCCCATGCGATCTACAATATCGGCAATCACCGTTCGGAAGAACTGGGCCGGCTGATCGACCTGATCGAGCAGGCCTGCGGCCGACCGGCGATCCGCGAGGACAAGCCGATGCAGCCGGGCGATGTGCGCGAGACCTTTGCCGACATCGGCGCGATCGAGCGCGACCTCGGCTTTGCCCCGACCACCACGATCGAGCAGGGCGTGCCCCGCTTCGTTACGTGGTTCCGCGATTATCATGGGATCTGACATCATGCGCCCTACCCTGCCTTTGCTGACCGCCCTGCTGCTGCTCGCCGGCTGCGGGCCATCGAAGGAGCCGCCGAGCCCGCCGGCCGAGGAGGGCGGCGCGCCACAGATCGCGACGAGCATCGAAGAGGATGTGCTGCCGCAGGATCGTTCGGACCAGATCAGCGCGATCGATGCCGCGACCGGCGACGCTCGCGGAATGCCCCGCGACGGCGGCGGAGTCGTGAAGGCTCCGCCGCCGCGCGCTGCGGCGCCTGCCGAGACGCCCGCCGCCAGCGAGGCCGTCGTCCCACCGCCGGCCGCTCCGCAACCTGCCGCGCCCCCGCTCGTTACGCCAGGGCCATCGCCCACGCCGCAATAGGAGGCAATCCGCCATGACTGAGGATGACGATCTGCGCGCACGGGCGATCGCCCTGTACGACCGCTTCACCCATGGCAGCCAGGACCGCCGCGCCTTCATGGCGGACATGACCCGCCTTGCAGGCAGCGCGGCAGCCGCACAGATGCTGGTCGGGGCAATCGCTGCCGACCCGGCCGCAGCCGCGCTCATCGCCGAGGACGACAAGCGGCTGACGGCGCGGATGGTCCACTGGAAAGGCGCCGAGGGCCGCCAGCTGTTCGGCTATATGGCGATACCCAAGAAACATGCGAAGAAGCCGGCGGCAGTCCTCGTCGTCCACGAAAACCGCGGGCTGCAGCCTTATACCAAGGATGTCGCACGACGCCTGGCGGTGGCGGGCTTCGTCGGCCTTGCGGTAGATTTCCTCGCGCCGGAGGGCGGCACGCCGCAGGACGAGGACAAGGCCCGGACGATGATTGGCGCGCTCGACCTGGGCAAGGCGACCGCCGACGGCGTCGCGACGATCGACTGGCTGGCGGCGCATCCGCTGCTGAACGGGAAGGTCGGGGTGGTCGGCTTCTGCTGGGGCGGGGCGATGGCCAATCGGCTGGCAGTCGCGGCCGGCCCGGCGCTTTCTGCCGCCTGCGCTTATTATGGCCCCCCGCCCCCGCCTTCCGAGGCGGCCAAGGTGAGGGCGGCGCTGATGCTCCATTATGCAGGGACGGATGAGCGCGTGAATGCCGGGGCCGGTCCGTGGGTCTCCGCGCTGCAGGCTGCAGGAGCCTCGGTGCAGCGCTACGACTATCCCGGAACGCAACATGCATTTCACAACGACACGTCGGTCGCGCGCTTCGACGCCGCCGCTGCGCAGTTGTCCTGGGATCGGACGATCGCCTTTTTCAATGAAGGACTGCGCCCCTAGCCACGGCTTAAAGCAGGCTGTCGGCGCTCAGCTTCTGCGCCGAAGACCGTGGCGATAGCGCCAGCGCAGGCGCAGCATGCGCGGACCTGCAGGCAGATAACGGCGCCACATGCGTCGGGGATTGACCCACAGGCGGTGCAGCCATTCCAGCGCCATGCGCCTCATCCACCGCGGCGCGCGGCGCTCTCGACCGACGAGGAAGTCGAGCGACGCGCCGATGCACAGTGCCGTACCCCGCGCATCTGGCTGCCTTCCGATGGCAGTCGCTATCAACTCCTGCTGAGGGGAACCGACCGCCAGCAGGATGAAGCGCGCGCCCGACGTCGCCGCAAAGCGAGCCGCTTGCTCACGCGCCTCGGCATCGTGCCGCAGCCCCATAGGCGGAACATACTGGACGATGTCGAGGCCGGGCCACCGCTCAATCAGCCTGGCAGAATCTCCGGCATGACCGCCGATTATGCAAAGCCGGTCACCCGCAGAGAGGATCGAGCCAAAGAGATGGGCCGTAAGGTCGCTGCCAGGGACAACCGGAAGCGGGACGCCATCCGCAGCTGCGAAGAGCGACAGCACCCGGCTGTCGCAGAGGCACCAGTCGGCTTGGCGATAGGCGTTCCATTCGATCGCAGTGGTCGGCAGTTCAGCGAGCCTGACGACATGGTCGACATTGGGCGTAACCATATAGGCATAGGCGTCGTCGCCCGTCCGGGAGCGCAGGATCGCGCACGCGCCATCCATATCGATGGGATCGAAACGCAGTCCCAAATACTTCATTGCTGTTCCCCAACCCGGCCATATTAGCCGGTCCGGCGGAAAGAAAAAGGGCCCGGTGTCGCCACCGAGCCCTGATCTTTGCCTTTGGCCCGAGGATCAGCGACGATCGCCGAGGAACTGCAGAAGGAAGGTGAACATGTTGATGAAGTCGAGATACAGCGTCAGCGCGCCCATCACCACCGACTTGCCGGCGAAATCGGTGCCGGCGACGTAGAAGTACATGCTCTTGATCTTCTGCGTGTCATAGGCGGTGAGGCCCGCGAACAGCAGTACGCCGATGGCGCTGATCGCCAGATTGAGGGCCGGCGACTTGAAGAAGATGTTGAGCAGCGAAGCGACCAGCAGGCCGACGACGCCCATGATCAGGAAGGTGCCGAAGCCCGACAGATCCTTCTTCGTCGTGTAGCCCCACAGGC
>NZ_JAGMXV010000294.1 GCF_018006725.1 Rhizorhabdus sp. | reverse complement strand
CCTCTGAGGACGACACCTATACCTATAACAAGCGCGTCAACCGCATCCCGCCGATCCAAGAGCACCGGATGATTGCGCGCGCGATGGATCGAGGCGTGTCATCCGCCGACATCGCTGCCGCTTTGAACCTCCAGGTCGAGTCCGTGCTGCGGCGCTTCAGGTTGCTGGAGGGGATCAGCCCCGAAGCGGCCGAGATGCTGAAGGACACCCCTTGCTCGATGAAGGTGTTCGACATTCTGCGTCAGATGACGGCAGTCCGGCAGATTGAAGCCGCTGATCTGATGATCGGCCAGAACAATTTCACGGTCATGTTTGCGCGCGCGCTGCGCGCTGCGACATCTGAAAACCAGCTTGCCACTACCAGAAAGGGAAAGGGCGGCGGCAAGCCGACGCCCTCGGGTCAACAGATCGCCCGGATGGAACGGGAGCTGGCGGCGCTTCAGACCCAAGTGAAGTCGGTCGAAGAAACCTACGGTATCGACAACCTGCATTTGACCGTCGCGCGCGGATACATCGCCAAGCTTCTTGCGAACAATCGCGTGGTCCGTTGGTTGGCGACCCATCAGCAGGACTATCTCAGCGAGTTTCAGAAGATCGCCGAGATCGACACGCTCGGCCCGATCGCGGAAACGCCGAGCGCCTGAGTCAGATATGGGGACCCGGACCCGATAAGCGCGGGGACCATGGGAGAAGCCGCACCGTGGGGCGGATCAAGCATGGCGGTGGGAATGGCGGCGAACCCGCATGAGGCCCACCAGGCTGGCCGTCATATGGTCCAGCCGCATGAGGGGCGGTTCGCCTCGCATGAACTGAAGGCGGGCGGGCGCGTCGGGAGCGCCAACCGGCGCGCCCGCCATTTGTGCTGAGCGATCAAGCTCGATCCATGGCGCTTTGCTCAATTCGCTTCGGGGCGCGGCACTGCACACGATTCCTGTCGTCCCACGCCTCAAGCTCGTCGATCCGGTAGAGCACCGCTTTGCCGATTTTTACGAACGACGGCCCGATCTTCATCGCACGCCAGTTCCGAAGGGTGCCGACGGAAACGCTGCCACGATAGCGTTCGGCCACCTCTTCCGGCGTGAGGAATGTGGTCTCTGACATACGCCCTCCTTCGGCAGGAGACCTGCCGCTGATGATCGTTGATGGTCGAGCGCGAGACGCATTTCGCAATGAGTTGGTCATTCAGAGGCACCGACACGCTGGCCGAGCTTCGATGGCGCACGCTCCTGCACGACCGAACATGAGCGCGCGGAAGTGGCCAGGGAAGTATCAATCGTCAGGCGTAGGGAAGGCGGATGGTGGGGGATATAAATAGGCGGGGATGCGGAGTGGTCTTCCCGCTCGCAAAGGGCATTTGGAGCGAGGCGCGGTGAGGTCATCACGCTGACCTGTCGAACACCTCTGGCTCAAGCCGAATTTGCAGATCTGCAAGCAAGTTGGAGTCCATGCCGTCGCCGGCCAGGGTTTGCAGGTAGTCGAGCAGATCGTCCTGCCGTGGTTGACCGAAGGCCAGTCGATAGACCGTGAGGCTGCGTTTGAGCCAGGCGAGTCGCGTGACTTCCCGACTGAACGGCAGCATCGGCACGCGCCGTTCGACGCGCACGGAACCTTCGTAGATCCAATAGGGGATGAGATCGGTGTCGACCGCCGCCTCGGATCGCGCGTGCTCGAACATCAGCTTCCACGGATCGTCAGGAGCCTGCCCACGGCCCCTGACGACCGCGGCCTGGCGCTCGGCCAGGTTGAGGCGCACAGCATGGCCCTTGAAGCGGTGGACGCGGCCTTCGCGCTGCTCGAGATCCACCGGGTTGCCTGGCAAGTTCCAGTGATAGACGCGATAGCAATAGGGATGGAAGTCCAGCCCTTCCTGGCCGACCGACGTGGTGGCGAGAACGAACGGCCGGAACGGTGAGTTGAAGGCGTCACGCACGCCTCCGAGCCGCGCGACGGCACCGTCTTCGTCCTTGTAGTCGGCGAGCCGCATCGCGAAGCGTCCGCGCATCTGGAACTTGCTGATGGCGAGGGACTCTCCATCGACCCGCACGTCATCGACGTCGATCTGCGACGGGCGGATAGCGAGGGCCTGTGCCATGGCGCGAGCGACACCGATTGCGCGGTCGTCGGCTGGGCGGGCTCCGAGACCTTCGGCATCGACGAGGTAATGTGCGTATTCGTCCAGGACGGCCTGTAGGTTGTGCTGGGCGCAATAGGCCAGCACGCGGCGCCAGTAGTGATCGTCGGTATCCCGTCGCAGCAAGGCGACCGCGTCATGCTGATTGAACAGCGCCCGGAACGACCACGCGACTTCGGCGGCGGCGCTGAGCAAGCGTGGGTCATCCCACGCCAGCTCGGGCGCGATCCGCTTGAGGGCGCGAAGCGCGCAGACGGCCGGACTGCCGAGCGCGACGTCAACCAGCAGGTCCGAAAGATCGTCGGACAAAGCGCCGATGTCGTGCGTCTTCACCGCTGCCGCCAGTTCGGCGACATGATCGTGGAAGGCGTCTTCGCTCGCCAGGGCGCGCATGCCGTGGGGCGCTTCCAGCCAGGCGCGGGATCGCGTGCCCAGCAGGTCATCGATCACGGCTGGGGCGGCCCACTCGGCGCTGTGCGCGTCCTGATGCGACACCGCGCCTTCCTTCAAAGCACCGAAGGCGGGCTTGAGGCGGTCGCCCACAGCGGAGCGCATTCCCTCCAGCGACAAGGTGGCCCTCGTTTCGCTGAACACCGCCAGCGGATCGGCCAGCTCGGCCAGCGCCGGCGAGGGGTAGATCAGCAGCAGCGCGCGCAGACCCGCGAGCCGGCCGTGATCCTGCCGAAACTGCAAGGGACGCAGGCGATGCTGCTCGAAATAGCGCCGGCCGGATTCGCCGACGCCCATGCGCCGTTCGGCTTCGTAGGACAGCAGGGCTGCGATCGCATCGGGCACCATGGACCAGGACGAAAATATCAGCGCCTTGGTCAGCGGCGCCCCGGCTCGTGCCTCGCCGTAATAGGGCATGGCGGCGGGTATCCAGAGGTTCTGTTCCAGATGCTGGCCGAAGATGTCGTCCATGATTGCTCGCATGCGACCGTTGGCCGGGTCCAGCGGCGCATAGGCGTCGATGGCGTCGTGATCGAGCATGGCCGGTCGAGCCGCCTGGATTGCGGTGCGGAGCACGGCCGAAGGCGCGTCGATCTGGTCTTCCAGCAGCCGCTTCAGGCTGTAGTGGCGCATGAAGTTGAGCAGATAGGGCGAAGACTTCCAGTATTCGATGATCTCTGGCGCATCGAGCGTGCGCGCCACCTGAGAAACGGCGGATGCCTGCGCGAGGTCGGCGGGCGCGATCGAGACCGTAATGGGAGGCTCGCTCATCATGGAGTCGCGCTCGACCGTGGATGCGACCCGCTCGGTTCGGGCGATCACACGGCGCAGGCGCCGTTCGATGGTCTGGCGGGTCTCGACCGCTGAGGCATGTGACTGTGGCAGGGCATGCAAGAGGCCGCGGAAGGCGCGCATTTCACGCGCCAGCGTGGCTGCCACCTCCGGCCCCTTTTCCCGGCCGTAGAGGAAACTCAGGGTCTCAAGGAAGTCCTGATAGTGGTCGCCTTCGTCGGGCTCGTCGCCGGCGAGCGTGAGCATCCGGTAGGGTGTGGCGGAGAGCAGCAAGGTGCGGGCGGCGTGCCCGTCGCCTCCCGAGTAGTCGAACAGTTCGCGCGCGAGGATCGCCGCGTCGCTGTCGCCATGCAGCAGATCCCGAAACCGCTGGAACTCGTCCATGATGATGAGGTCGGGTTGCAGCGCATCCACGCAGGCGTGGGACAGCTTGGCGCGGAGCCGGGCGACCAGGCTGTTGCGGGGCTGTGTCATTTCTGCGGGATAGGTGTCCCGGCGGCGCGGGAAGAGTTCGCAAATCCGTTCGAGTTCCTCGAAGAGGTCGCGATCCGCCTGCACGTCGCGGCGGAAACGCTCGATGATGCGCTTGTCGACGCCTTCGAGGGTGAGGTTGTCCACAGCGCGGTTCCAACCCTCGACGCCGGCCGTGACCTGCAACAGGTTGTGCAGGCCGCGCGGGCGCGTAACGAGGTCGCGCAGGAGATGGAACAGCAAGGCGCGTTCCTGCGTCACGCCCGTCGCGGAGCGCAGATCGAAGGTTGTGCCCGGCGTCAGGCTGATGAAGTTCACCCTGTTGGCGTCGAGGCCCGCCTGGTCGCGCAGTTGCAAGGGAACGAGCGTCATGCGGGTCGGCAGGGCCAGCTCGCGTCGCCCGAGGACGTTCAGCCGGTTGAGGTTCTGGGCGGCGATCGCCTGGTTCGAGCAGATGTAGAGGATGTCGATCCGCTTGGTGTTGTCCCACAGGTGTTCGATCATGCGGGCGATGACGCCGCGCGCCACCATCGTCTTCCCGAGGCCGACTTCGTCGGCGACCAGGAACTGGCGGACAGGATCGTCCTGGCCGTAGAGCCGATCGAAGACGTAGTCGACGGTGCGCCGCTGAAAGACCTTGAGGGGAGCGAGCGCCGCGTCGGCGCGAAACCGTTCATTCGGCATGCGCGGCATCCTGCGTGGCGAGCGCAATTCGGAATGTGTTCCAGAGTGCGCGGAACTCGGCCGGAATCGGATCGGTAGCGTCACTGTCGCCGGTTTCCAGGCGTGCGATCAGCCGTTCGATGGCGCGAAGCTGGTCTCCGCCCCGGCAGAAGGCCCGAACCATCTCCTCGAGGATGGGCGCGTCGTCGCTTGCCGCGCGCCAGACGCCCTGACCTGACCCGTCCTGCGCCGCGAGGGCTGCGGCGAAGGGATCGCCCAATTCGGAGAGGAGCAGCCGGAGATAGCGGAAGAAGGCGTCCTTGCTGTCGATCACCCAGCGCAGGATGGCGGCGTGGCGCTCTGCGGGCAGCCCCTCCATCTTGAGCCCGGTGCTGAACAGGATCGAGACGTCTTCCGTCTCGTCCGTCAGGTGACAGGCGAGGAACCGGGTAAGGTCGACCAAGGGCATTGCGCCAAGGTCGGCGGGCTGTCCCTGTCGGAGCGGCTCCAGCACATCGCGCGCATGTCCTTCGCCCCGCGTGATCGGCCAAACTCGCCGCGCACCGAGCCCGGTGAGGGGCAGCGGCTCGGACTGGATCAGCCAGACCCGCCAGACCGGCGCGCCATCGGCGGCGTGCTCGCCGCGCTCGCAACGG
>NZ_JAGMXV010000293.1 GCF_018006725.1 Rhizorhabdus sp. | reverse complement strand
TAACCCCCAGGACCAGATCCGAGAACGATAAGATCGTAGGTATCCGCCACTGTCCGCTCCTTGCAGCTCTATTCGTCGACGGCGCGCGGCCGTCCCTGTTCATCGATCGCGACGAAAGTGAACGTCGCATGTGTCACTTTGTGGACTTCGAGCCCATCGCGCGAGCGCCGCCAGGCGGTGATGTCGATCTTCATCGAGGTCCGCCCGATCGACACCAGATCGGCATAGACCGACACGACATCGCCAACCTTGACCGGACGATGAAAGGTCATGCCATCGATCGCGATCGTCGCGGTACGGCCCCGGCTCCGCTGGGACGCGATCGTCCCGGCTGCGAGATCCATCATGCTGACGAGCCAGCCGCCGAAGATGTCGCCATTGGCATTGGTGTCCGCCGGCATGGCGACGACCCGGATGGCCGGATCGCCCGCCGGCGGTTGCTCCACCGCCTCGTCCATCAGGCGAGCAGGCCCAGCGGGTTCTCGACCAGCCGCTTGAACGCCTGCATCAGCTGAGCGCCGACCGCGCCGTCGATAGCGCGGTGATCAAAGCTGCCGGTCGCCGACATCACAGTCGCCGTCGTCAGCTCGTCACCGACGACATAAGGCCGCTTCTCACCTGCGCCGACCGCCATGATCATCGCCTGGGGCGGATTGATCACGGCGGTGAACTGCTTGATGCCGAACATGCCCATGTTCGAGATCGAGGCGGTACCGCCCTGATATTCGGCGGGCTGCAGCTTGCCGTCCTTGGCTCGCTGCGCGAGATCCTTTGCCTCGTTCGCGATGGTGGCGATCGACTTGGTGTCGGCGCCCTTGATGATCGGCGTGATGAGGCCGCCCGGAATGGCGACCGCGACCGAAATGTCCGATCGTTGGTAGCGGATCAGCGTGTCGCCCGCGAAGGAGACGTTGCAGTCCGGCACCTCGACCAGCGCTACGGCCAGCGCCTTGATCAGCAGGTCGTTGACCGACAGCTTCACACCGCGCGCTTCGAGCGACTTGTTGAGTTCGCCGCGCAGCTTCAACAGCGGATCGAGCATGATGTCGACCGTGAGGAAGATGTGCGGGCTCTGCTGCATCGACTCGGTGAGCCGGCGCGCGATCGTCTTGCGCATGTTCGACAGCTTGACGACCTCGTGAGGGATGTCGTCCGCTGCCACCACCGGCGCAGGCGCCGCTTTGGGGGTAGCCGCCGGAGCGCTGGCCGCCGCAGGAGCCGAGGCCGACGGCGCAGACGCGCTCTTGCCGCCAGAAACAGCCTCGAGATCGGCCTTGATCACGCGGCCGCCGGGGCCCGACCCCTCGATCTGGGCGAGATCGATGCCCTGCGCTGCGGCAAGACGGCGGGCCAACGGGCTGGCCTTGACGCGATCACCGCCACTGTCCTTGGCGGGCGCTGGCGCAGGAGCCGCAGGCTTTTCCTCTGCAGCCGGCTTGGCTGCCTCGGCGGTGGGTGCGGCAGGCGCTGGCGCGGCCTCCTTCTTCGCAGGCGCAGGGGAGGCCGACGAGGCGTCCTCGCCCTCTTCCGCGATCAGAGCGATCACCGTGCCGACCTTGACGCCCTCGGCGCCTTCCTCGACCAGCAGCTTCGCGATCGTACCTTCGTCGACCGCCTCATATTCCATAGTGGCCTTGTCGGTCTCGATCTCCGCGAGCAGGTCGCCGGGACCGACCTTGTCGCCCTCCTTGACGAGCCATTTGGCGAGAGTACCCTCTTCCATCGTCGGAGAGAGGGCGGGCATCTTCAACTCTATCGGCATAAACTGTCCCCTGGGGAAGGAATTGGGGTCGATGCGGTCCACACTCATTCCCCCTCCCCGGTGGCAGGTCAAGGCCGGGAATGGTCGCTGAGCGGTAAATTCACAGGCCCTTTCACCTATCTGGTGAAAAATCAGGGGAGAGGCGAAGGGTGCGTACCTATCTGGTTGTAATCGACGAAAATGATGCCTCGCGGGTAGCATTGCGCTTCGCTGCGCGTCGCGCCACGAAAACGGGCGGGGCCGTCGAAATCCTGGCGCTGGTACCACAGCAGGAGTTCGTCCAGTGGGGCGCGGTCCAGGCGACGATGGAGGAGGAAGCCAGACTGCGCGCGGAGGCTATGGTCGCCCAGGCGGCGAGCGCACTGATCGAGGACACCGGCGTGATGCCATCGATCACCGTCCGGCAGGGCGATCCGGTCGCAGTCGTTCGCGAAATTCTCGGCGAGCAGCCGCATGTCGCCGCTCTCGTCCTGGGCGCCGCCGCAAGCGGCAATCCCGGCAAGCTGGTGTCTCATTTCGCAGGAACCGATGCGGGGCAATTCCCCTGCCCCGTCATGATCATTCCCGGATCGCTGAGCGACGAGGCCCTCGACCGCGTCAGCTGACCCGCGTTCAGCCCACGATACGCGGACCGAGCACCGCCATCATTTCGGCGCAACCCTTGACGTCCTGCTCGTCGAAGCGCCCCTTGATCGGGCTGTCGAGATCGAGCACGCCGATCAGTTGCCCCTGATGGACGATCGGCATTACCAGTTCCGACGCCGAGGCCGAATCACAGGCGATATGCCCCGGAAAGGCGTGGACGTCGGCGACGCATTGCGCTTCATGCGTCGCGGCGGCCGTACCGCAGACGCCCCTCCCGAATGGGATACGGATGCAGGCCGTCTTGCCCTGGAACGGTCCGAGCACCAGTTCGTCGTCGACCGCCCGATAGAAGCCCGCCCAATTGAGATCGGGCAGATATTCCCAGATCAATGCGGCCGCATTGGCCATGTTGGCGATCGCATCGGGTTCGTCCGCCGTCAACGCCGCGAGCGCCGCCGAGAGATCGTCGTAGAGAACGGCCTTGTCGCCATGCTTGTCGATATCGAACCTGTACATGGCCACCATCTGGCGGCACTTGGCTTGCGCTTCAAGCGTCGAGCGATATCCTCGACAAAAATCCGGGGGGAGCGGCGCCGATGGCCTTGTCCTATTATCGACTGACCGCCTTGCTGGCGCCGGCCTTCGTGCTGCACGTCGCCGAGGAATATGTCACCGGCTTCCCGGCCTATGCAGGCGAGATCAGCGGTCATGCGATGGACCTGCCACTGTTCCTCGGCAGCAATCTGGCCTTTCTCGCTATCCTTGTCCTGCTGCAACGCCGGGCCGTCCGCCTGCGCACCGACAGGGCCAATGCCTGGCTGATCGGCTGGAGCGCTGCCCACCAGTTCTGGAACTTCGTCTTCCACGCCGTGCTGATGCTGATGTTCGCGCGTTATTCGCCCGGCATGCTCTCGAGCGCGCTGGTCTATCTGCCCCTGTCGCTGTTGCTCTGGCGCGCAGCGCTGAAGGAAGACGTCGTCCAGCCCACCGCGATGACGGTGGCGATTCTGTCCGGGGGACTGTGCATGGGGGCTATCGCCGCCTTCGGTATCTTCCACCTTGCTGGGTTCTGACGGACCCGCTCAGTCAATCTTCGGCCGGCCCCGCGCTGCCTTGACCCCCGACCGCTTGGTCTTACCGTCCAGCCGCCGCAACTTCGACGCATAGGTCGCCTTGGTCGGCTTGCGCTTCTTGGGAACAAAGGTCGCGTCGCGGATGAGGTCGAGCAACCTCTGCAGCGCCGCCTCGCGATTGCGCGGCTGATCGCGATATTCCTGCGCCTGGATGACGATGATGCCCTCCTGCGTCAGCCGCGACCCAGCCAGCCGCTCCAGCCGTTCGGCCACCGCCGAGGGAAGCGAAGGCGAGTGGCGGACGTCGAAACGCAGTTCGACTGCGCTCGACACCTTGTTGACATTCTGACCACCGGGGCCGCTTGCCCGCACGAAGCGCTCCTCGATCTCCTCCTCGTCGATCGAAATATGCTGCGTGACCGGTATCCGCGGCACGGGTCAGGCGCCGTTGCCGAAGCCCAGCACGCGGAAGCGGTCGGGCATGGCGGCATCGGCCTCGATCGCCGGCTTGCCCTCTCGCGGGAGGACGAGGCGCGCAGCGTGAAGCATCGTCCGGCCATCCTTGCCGCCACGGCCATAGACCGGATCTCCCAGGATCGGCACGCCGACGCCGGTCGCGGCATGGACGCGGATCTGATGGGTGCGGCCGGTGGTGGGGCGGAACTCGACCAGCGCCTTACCGTCGACGCTTTCGAGGACGCGCCAGGCAGTGGTCGCCGGCTTGCCCTTGGGATCGCCGACCATGCGCCAGCCAGTTTCCCGGCTCGATTGCTTCAACAGCGGCAGATCGACGAAGCCTTCCGATGCGTCGGGGATGCCGTCGAGGATGGCGAGATAGACCTTCTCGACCCGCCCCTCCTCGAAGCTCTGCGCATAGCGCCGGTGCGCCTTCGGGTTGCGCGCAAGCAGCAGGCAGCCCGACGTGTCGCGGTCGAGGCGGTGAACCGCGCTCGGCCAGCGCTTGAAACCGAAGGTGAGCGACTGGAGATGGTTCTCCAGGCTCAGACTTCCGTCGCGCGGGGGATCGACGGGCAGGCCCGCAGGCTTGTCGATGACGATGGCCTCGCCATCGATGAAAAGAATATGTTCGTCCAGCACCCCGTCCCCATGCACTGCCGGAGCGCGGCTGCAAAGTGGTTCCTTGCCTTTTCCCCGCTTCGCCGCTATGCGCCCCCATCCCGCTCTGGTCATCCCTGGAGGCAGTGCGGGTCTTTTTGTAACACTAAGCGAACTGGAGACATGTCATGAGCGAAGTGCTCGACCTGTCGGCCGAGGTGCGCGAGCGGGCAGGCAAGGGAGCCTCCCGCGCGATCCGCCGCGAAGGCCGCGTCCCCGCCGTTGTATACGGCAACAAGCAGGAACCGACCTCGATTCACATCGAGGAGAAGGTCCTTATGAAGATGCTTCACACCGGGCACTTCTTCAACAGCGTCGTCATGCTCGACGTTGGCGGCGAGAAGATCCGGACCCTGCCGAAGGACGTTCAGTTCCATCCGGTCACCGACCGCCCCCTCCATGCGGATTTCCTCCGCATCGGTGAGCATTCGACCGTCAGCGTCGACGTTCCCGTCCGCTTCGTCGACGAGGATCTGTCGCCCGGCCTGAAGCGCGGTGGCGTTCTCAACATCGTCGTTCACGACCTCGGCCTGACCGTCGACGCCGCGATGATCCCCGACGAGATCGTCGTGTCGCTCAAGGGCCTGGAAGTTGGCGACAACATCCACCTCTCGCAGATCAAGCTCCCCAAGGG
>NZ_JAGMXV010000292.1 GCF_018006725.1 Rhizorhabdus sp. | reverse complement strand
CGGCTATACCTGATACGCAACAGCCAGGTCGCCGCCCGTACACGTGATCACTCCAAGGTGCAGCAGATGGTGGACATGGGCCGACAGGCGCAGGAGCTTCGGATCGTCGCCACCCTCTGCGGCAAGGGCCGCCGCCCCGTCGAGGTCGCCCGTCTCGATCATCGCGCGCACGAGATTGTTGAGCGTCGCCTGATCGCGGGGATCGAGCGCACGCGCCTGCCTGAGCATGGCCACCCCGCTATCGAAATCGCCGGTCCGGCATGCCAGCATTCCGGCAAGCGACAGAAGAGGCTGATCGTGCGGGGTGGTCCGCAATATGCTGCGTGCGGCGGCCAGGGCGCCGGGCAGGTCGCCGATCTTGATCCGGGCGAAGACGGGCGACAGATGCGGAGGCGGCAGGGTCATGATGTCGATCTCAGGCCAGAGGGGGAGCGATGTCGAAGGCGACGGTCATGCGTTCGCCGAAGCTGTAAGGCAGCGTGCCATGCCACATCGTCGAAGGAAACAGCACCAGTCGGCCGGGCTTGGGCTCGACGAGGCGGGTAGCCGGCAGGTCGAGGCCGAGTTCCGCTTGCGGGCTGCCCAGCGTGAGCCACCCGGCTTGGGTCCCCGTGGCGGCTTCGCGCGGCACGGTCACGTAGAAGGCCGAACTGATCAGCCCGGCGGGATGGACGTGATTGGCATGATGCCCGCCACCCTCGCCGGTCAGTCGGACCGACCAGGACCCGGCGAAGCGGGGCCGCGACGGTCGGCCATAAGCCAGCAGCGGGTGGCGCGGGTCGGGTTCGGGCAGGCTGGCGATCTGCTCGCGAACGGCTTCCAGAACCAGCGCCCGCAATGCGCGGATTTCGGGATCGACGCGGCTGAACAGCGGGCCATCGGTCTGGGTGCCGCCGCGCACCGACTGATCCAGATGCGGGGCGCTCGCGCGGTGCAGAGTGCGCAGGCGCCGGGCCAGCGCCGGCAAGTCGGCGATACGGTCTGCGAGGTCGACGACGCGTATGAAGGCCGGATCGTCCAGCCAGTCGGCGCGGGGATCGCCCGCGAGCCGCCACGCGATGGCAGCATAGGGCCACATCGCCCGGTTCGGTCCTTGAGGGCGTGCCCAGCGCTCGATCAGCGGCAAGGCCCGCTCTACGCGGCCGGTGCGCAGCAAGTGGCGGACATGACGGATCGCGACCGACAGGTCGTCGACCTTCGCCATGACCTCGAACAGTGTATCCGCTTCGCTCCTTTCGCCAAGCTCGGACCGCGCCGCCGCTTCGTTCGCAGTGAAAGTCAGCTGCGGGCCGAGCACCGCCCGGCCGCGCATGACGGCGTCGAGCGCGGCCTCATATTGTCCGGCCTCGACCAGCGAAACGATCAGAATGCGCCACAGATTGAGATCGCCGCCATTGTTCGTGAGCGCCCGCTCGATCGCCTCGGTCGAGCGAAGGCCGTCTCCCATCATCCAGCGCAATTTGATCACGCGGTCATGACCGGGATACCAGCCCGGATGCACCGCCAGCAGCGCTTCCAGTTCGGCAATCGCGGTCGCAGCGTCGCCCTGCGCCATGCGCGCCGCCGCGCGGCTTAGCAACAGGTCGCCATTATTGGGCTCCAGAGCGATTGCTGTTTCGATCAGTGGCAGCGCGTCGAGCCCGGCTTCAAGAGCAATCTGCGCTCGCGCCTGTGCGATCCGCGCATCCTGCGGCGCGAGCTTCGCTGCCGCGTTGATAGCGGGCATGGCCTCGGCATGCTGGTCGAGAGCCCGGTGGAGCAGGCTTGTCCATTGCCACAGGCGGGCATTGGTGGCGTTCCGTTCGGCCGCCAGCGCAATCAGGGGAAGGGCGTCTTCCTCCCGTTGCAGTTCGAGCGCCTTTGCCGCGAGCGCTTCTGCGGTTGCGGCATCGGACGGGCGGAGCTTCATCCGCGCGATCAGGTCGTCGATCATGGCTTCAAAGTCCCTGTGCCACCACGCCGCTCTCGGCTTCCAGCAGCGCCGTCACGGCTGCGCGCTCCTGCGGGTCGAGACCCGGATGCCATATGTCGATGATGAGGATCACGCGTAGCGCGTCGCTGGGGTTGAGCGCCTCATGCTCGATCGTGTCATCGAAGACCCAGGCCCGGCCGCGTTCCCATTGGCGGGTTTCGGCGCCGACGCGGAACCAGCAGCCTTCGGGCACGATCAGGGGCAGGTGGCAGACCAGCCGGGTGTTGGCGACGCCGTGATGTGGCGGAATGCGCGTGTTCGGCGCCAGGAGCGAGAACATGGCGTTGGGTGAGCAGCCGCCGATCCGGGGCTGAGGAAAGCGATCGATCAACGCCATCGTGCCGGGACAATGGCGGGCATTGGCGTCGATCCGGCGGCCATATTGCCACAGGTGGATCGCGGTCCAGTCGCGATTATGGTTGAGCGGCGCCCATTGGGCGAGCGGGGCGCCCTCCGGATATTGGATATAGGGGGTCAGTTCGGCGCGTTCGGCGGCGGCCACCGCCTCGAATTCGGCCTGAATCAGGTCGGTCGCGGCCTCCAATTCTCCGAGCCACGGAAACAGGCTGCGATCATGATATTCGCGCTCGACCAGGCCGGGAAAATGAAAGTGGGTCGGCTCGCTGTGCCAGACGCGGGTCTGACGCAGGGCATTGCTGCGAAAGCGCGCAATGCGGGCCGCTGCTTCCGGATCGGCTGTTGCTTCCGCCTCTGCCATGGCGTCGCGCAGGCGTTCCTCCTTATCGGCGCGCCAGCGGTCGCGGAGTTTTTCGCCACGAGCTACCGCCGCCGCCAGTTGAGGATTGGCTATGCTGTCGGGTTTGCGGGCGAGCGCCTGATCATAAGCTTCGCCGGTATCGGCATGGCCGAGTTGTTCCTTCAGGCCTGCGCGCAGCATCAGCGCCATGAAGTCGAGCGGCGCGAAGGCAAGCGCGGCAGACACGGCGTCGAGCGCAGCGGCAGGATCGTTCGAAGCCCGGTAGAGTGCCGCCCGCTTGAGGTGCAGTTCAAATCCTGGCGCCGCGATTGCGGCACGGGCCAGCAAGCTCAGAGCTTCGGGGAAGGCGCCTCTGGCTGCGGCGGTATCGGCCGCGCGTTCCAGTTCGGCGGGCGTGGGGGTGGAGGCCATGCGCTACCTTAGGGGCTGATCGTCAGCGGGGAAAGCGGTCCGCGTCGCGGAAAGCCGGTCTTGGATCGGGATCGAGCCGGAACGCCGGGCCAAAAGAAAGAGGCGGCGGGGTCGCCCCCACCGCCTCCTTCCGGCTTCGCCTCGACTATCAGAAGTTGAGGGTGACGCCAGCGTAGATGTAACGACCCATCGAGTCATAGACACCCGGGAAGGTGTTACCCGAGCAGAACACCGCGGTGCAGGCGTTGTTGACTGCCGACGCGCCGTTCGCGCCGATGATCGGCGGATCGTTGTCGAGCAGGTTCTGGACGCCCAGACGGAAGGTGTACTGGTCGTTGATCGCATAGGTCGCGGCCAGATCGAAGTAGCTCTGCGACGGCAGCTTCTCGTTGAACGGCGAGAAAGCGCCGGTCAGGGTCGGGTTGCTGCTGCTGCGGTCGATCTTCACGCTGCCGAAGTAGCGCCATGCGAGCGACAGGCCGAGGCCGTTCTCCATGTTGAAGGTCACGCGAGCCTTGTGGCGCCATTCCGGGTTCGGAATGCCGCAGACCAGGCCGTAGAGACCGGCGCAGTCATAAGGCGCCGTCACACCATTGTCGGTCTGCAGCTTGTCGAGCCAGGTGCCGATGATGCTGAACGACAGCGAGTTGGTGCCGATGCGGGTGTTGTAGCCGGCCGAGAGGTCCAGACCACGAGTCTTCAGACCACCGATGTTAAGCGGAAGGTCACGGACGAAGCCGTTGGCCGAACGCCACAGCGAGCCGGTCGCGTCGCGGTTGATCAGCGAGCAGAAGGTCGGATCGCCAGTGGTGATGCACTGGTTGATGATCACGTCCTGACCATAGTTCTGGATCAGGTCCTTCACCTTGATGTCGAACCAGTCGACGGTCGCGTTGAAGCCCGGCAGGAAGGTCGGCTGGAACACGATACCGATCGTCTTCGTGTCCGACTTTTCCGGCTGCAGGTTGGGGTTGCCGCCGATAAAGCCGTTATACTGGCCGGCCGGGTTGCCCGCGACCGGATAGTTGGCCGGATCGAGGCCGGTGAGGGCGCACTGGGCCGCCGTTGCCGAGCCGTCGCCGCAAGGATCGCTGTTGCCGTTGAGCGCCACGATGTTCGGAGCGAACAGATCCTGGACGTTCGGGGCGCGAACCGCGCGGTTGAAGCTGGCGCGGAAGCGGATGTCGCGAACCGGAGCGAAGTCGACCGCGATCTTGAACGTGTCGGTGGTGAAGCCGCTGCTATAGTCGGAATAGCGATAGGCGCCTTCCAGGGTCAGAGCATGAATGCCCTGCTCCTCGACGATCGGCAGACGGAATTCGCCGAACAGTTCCTTGACGTCGAACGAGCCAGACACCGGAACGGTGGCCGCGCCCTGACCGGTCAGGTCGCCCGTGCGGAACGCGACGTCGGTGTCGAGCTCGAGCGATTCCTTGCGGTACTCGGCGCCGAACACAACGCCCAGACCGTCGTTCGCCCAAGGCGACTTCAGGCCATATTCGCCGAGCAGACCGGTGATGGTGCCGCTGAGGACGCGCTCCTGCGTGTTGCCGCGCTGGAAGCCCGGGATCTGCACATAGTTCAGTGCATCCTGGGTCACGCCGCCGAGAGCGAACATGTCGTACGGACGGCAGTTGGTGTCGGTGCCCAGCACGAACACGCGGCAGGCCGGTAGGCCGGTGCGCGGATCGGTGACGACGTCGATCGCATTGGTGAGACGCGAGGCCGAGAACTCGTTCGAGTAGGTCTGCGAATAGTTGGTGCGACCGAACAGATAATAGGCGTCGTACGACCAGACCGGGCTGATCTCGCCCTTCGCGCCGCCGACGATGCGGAAGGCGGTGTGCTGCAGGTCGCTGCGGCGCGGGCCGCCCTCGACGTTACGACGAAGAGCCTGCAGGAAGGCGCGATTGTATATGTTGCCGGTCAGCGGATCGCGGAAGTCGATCGGCGCGACACCGGCATCGACCAGCGGGAAGCCGGTCTCGGTGAAGCGGGTGATGAGGTTTCCGGGAGCGCAGATCTGCGTCCGCTGCTGAGCCGACAGGAGCGGGTTGTCGCAGTTGATGC
>NZ_JAGMXV010000072.1 GCF_018006725.1 Rhizorhabdus sp. | reverse complement strand
ATGTTTGTCTGACCCTTTCACCATCAAATACGAGGGTGGATGCTCCAACATTATATATATTGGGCGAGGCAACATCAGCGGGCGCTTGAAGTCGCATTTCGAACAGAGCCTTTTCGAAGTGATGATGGGATTGGCGGGCGCTAACTTCAGCTTCTATCTGTCCGAACCCAAGGACATCGATGGGGAGGGCTATTTCAAACAATTGGAGCATGATCTGCTCGCGAGCTTTCGGAAGGGCATAGGCGGGGGGAAGTTTCCGCTATTGAACAAAAATGCCGGCTCCGATCAGAGGCTCAAGTTGGGCAGAGGTTGGAACAAGCCGCTCAAGGCTTCCGGAAAAAAGCCAACTTGGGCAATCGCGCCCACGGGCAAAAAACCCATCAAGGCGCTGACGAACTGATCTGGAAAACAAGTCATGATGATCTCGGGGAGTTAGCCCTCAGTGGCGGGTGCACCATATAACGGATACGATTGGGGGCAGCGGGCTCGGATCATTCCCGCATTCCGGCGCGCGACTGGGCGGCGCGAGCCGTTTGAGGGTGAGCCCTGCGCTATGTGCGGCGATCCCGACCGTGCACCTGGCGAATGGCACTCGGAGGATTATTCAGAACCCTTCAGCTTTCAGCCGCCCGAGAGCTACCCTCTGTGCAAACCGTGCCATGGGCGGCTCCACAAGCGCTTCAATGCCCCGGCTGGAGAATGGGAATTGTTTTGCCTCCATCTCGAATCGGGCGGTTATGGTTCGGAGTTCGTGAAGCGGTTGACGCTGGCCGAGCGGCGCGACTTGTCGCAGCATTTGGCGAGTGGCGAGGCGGTGTCGCTCGCTCGCGTCCGCCCCTGCTCACCGGGACCGCATTGGTGGCAAACATTGACCCTCGATCCAGAGTCACTGGAAGCGCCTTGGGCGCGCCCGCGTCCGCTCCGTGAGCGTCCAGCCGCCGAGGACTATGCCACTGCCATGCTCGCGATCGGCCTCTCCGATACCGAGGCGGCCATCCTGCGCCTTCATGCGGCAGCGGATCGCCGCACTCTTTCGATGCGCGCGATAGCGAAGGGGGTGCTGGGCACCGACAAGCCCTATGCGGCGAACCTAGCCTACGGTCGGCTAGCTGCGAGGTTGACCGAGGCGCTCGGCTGGGCACCTGATCGCCGGGCGGACGGCACCCCGGTGTGGATGAGTGCCGTGGCGGAGGGCTGGTATCCTCCGAGGCGCGAATATGAATGGACGATGGTGCCACCGCTCGCTGAAGCTGTCGTCAATGGGGACGCGACGGCTGAGAGGTCAACGCCGTGAGCAGGTTTTGGCGCGACGGCCATTATCGAACGAGCAGAGACGGCAATGTCCACTGGGTGGAGGGACACTGGGTGGACCGCTATGATTGGGGACGATATTCCTACTATTCTCCTCCTCCGCCGCCGCCGCCAACCGCCCCTTCGTCACCAATCAGGGGACCGGGCTCGCCTGATGGCACTCGGGCTTCATTCACCATACCGAACGTCAACTGTCCCGTATGCGGAGCGTACGTATTCTTTTATCAAAATGAGCATGGCAGTCGGGTCTATTTTGATGACCTTGGCCCTCCTTGGCCCAAGCACCCATGTACAGATAACTCGGTCGACCGTTGGGGTCGGTCGGCTCCTTCCGCCGGTGTCTCCTATGGGAGCGCACCAGCCCGCCAGAACGAGCAACATTTACGTCTAACCTCAATATCCTCGTCCGATGGGCAAAATCCCGAGGAGATCGAATACATAACTCCGATCCGAACCGGCGATGATTGGGACCGCTGCATCGTTAAGAAACGCGCCGAGCGCGGCGACCGATCCTACTCTGTCGTCTACAACTCATCTGATCCGGCGAATAAAAGTATGAGGTTCTCGACTTCGATCCGATCGGACCTGCCCGGCGCGGGGGAGACGGTATTCCTGAAGGGTGATTACATGTCGTTTTTCAGCTTCGATAAGTTCGCCCCACAAGTGGTACAAATCGAACGCAAGGGGTCGAAGGCAGTATCATCGACGCGGAAGCGAAATGCGCGAAAGAGGAAGCGGCGTAAGTGAATTTCCACATCGCAGATAGCTTTACCGCCGCCCTTGCTCGTCTAACCGGCCAGGAGCAGAAGCAGGCGAAGACGGCGGCGTTCGACCTCCAGTTAAATCCTGCCCAGCCCGGCCTCCAGATGCATCGGCTGACCAACAGTCGCGATCCCAATTTTTGGTCGATCCGGGTCAACCAGGACATCCGCATCATCGTCCACAAGACCGACGCGAGCTTCATGTTGGCCTATGTCGACCACCACGACAAAGCCTATGCTTGGGCCGCACGGCGCCGGATCGAAGCGCACCCGCGCACCGGGGCGATCCAGATCGTCGAGGTCCATGAGCGGATCGAGGAGGCGCAGCCGTCTCTCGATCTGACCGCCCCCGTGGCGGAGGTAGTGCCAGCCTCGCCTGGCCCGCCGATCTTTGCCGGGCTGTCGGGGGACGACCTGCTGGATGTTGGCGCTCCCGCCGATTGGATCGACGACATCCTCTCCTGGTCGGAGGAGCGCTTCTTTGAGATGGCCGACAGGCTGCCTGCGGAGGTCGGAGAGCGCCTGCTCGACTATATGGCCACCGGTCGCCTGCCGGCGCTGGAGCCGGCTCCTGCCGATCCCTTTACCCATCCTGACACCCTCCGCCGCGTCCAGCCGATTGCAAGCGAGGAGGAGCTGCGTCTGGCGCTCGATTTCCCTTGGGAAAAGTGGAGCGTTTTTCTCCATCCATCGCAGCGCGCGGTCGTCGATCGCGACTTCGCGGGACCGGCGCGGGTCACCGGCACAGCGGGAACGGGAAAAACGATCGTGGCGCTCCACAGGGCCGCAATAGCGGTCCGGGATGACCCGGCGGCCAAAGTGCTCCTGACGAGCTTCTCACGGCCTCTGGCGAACGCTCTGAACGCAAAGCTGGCGGTGCTGCTCGCCGACGATGCAAGCGCGCTCTCGCGCGTCTCCGTGGCCTCATTCGAGGATGCCGCCATCGAGCTTCGGCAACTCGCAACGGGCCGCAAGCCTACCTTGGCCACGGTGGAGGTACAGCAGGCGGCTTTGGAGCGGGCCATCGCCGACACCGCCTATGCCGGCCTCCCCGCGCGCTTCGTCCTTGCTGAATGGCGCAACGTCGTGGATGCGTGGAATATATCCGATATGGATGAATATGCGAACGTCCCCCGGATCGGACGGCGCAACCGGCTGGGGTCCAAGCAGCGCGAGGCGATGTGGCCGGTGTTTCAGGCTATTCGAGCATCGCTCGCGTCGCGCGGGCTTATGACCTCGGCCCAGCTTTGTGATGCCGTCGCGGACGCGTTCGCGGGCCAATCGGCGAAGCCCTTCACCCACGTCATCGTCGATGAGGCACAAGACCTCGGCGTTTCGGAATTGCGGATGATGGGCGCCTTGGCCTCCGGCGGGAACAGCCATTTCTTCGCTGGCGACCTTGGCCAGCGGATTTTCCAGTTGCCGTTCTCGTGGCGGTCACTGGGCGTTGATGTGCGGGGTCGCTCGTCGAGCCTTCGGATCAACTATCGCACGTCGCGTCAGATCAGGGAGGCGGCGGATCGCCTCCTGCCGCCCAAGGTCCGCGATGTCGATGGGGTTGAGGATGATCGGACGGGTGCCCAATCGGTTTTCGAGGGGCCGGCACCCCAGATAGCGGAATGCAACGACGGCGACGACGAGACCATGGCGGTGGCGGCATTCTTGAGTGATGCCCGCGATGACGGCATCGCGTCCGAGGAGATGGGAGTGTTCGTGCGCGCCAATGAGCACCTCGCCCGCGCGCGGGAGGCCGTGCGGCTCGCGGGGCTCCAGGCCCGCCAGTTGACCGAGCGCGCCGAGACGGCGGAGGGCTGCGTTTCGATCGGCGTGATGCACTTCGCGAAGGGGCTGGAGTTCAAGGCGGTCGCGGTGATGGCCTGCGATGACGAGGCCCTTCCCCTGCAATCGCGCGTCGATGAGGCGACCGACGAGGACGAGCTGCGCGAGGTGTTCGAGACCGAACGGCACCTCTTCTATGTCGCCTGCACCCGCGCCCGAGATCGGCTCCATATCAGCGGCGTGCGGCCCGTTTCCGATTTCGTGGCCGACCTTATCGCAGGCTGAGCATAGTCCACGCGATGACACATAGGGTCGTCTCTCCTTCCGCCGCCCGACGTCGGAGCGGGTCGTCCAGCCGATTATGCGTCGTGATGGCCACGCACATTCAGCAGCGCCGTTTCGAGCCGATCGACTTGCGCGAGGGTGAGCGCGCGCCGCCTATTTTCGTCGCTGAGCAGCCGAGAAAGCTTGGAAGGCGACAGCCCTGCGGCGGCGGCCAGCCGTTGTTGGGAACCATGGCCGTGGCGCTTGACCCATTCGCGCGCCTTGGAGACAATCTTCTTGCACACATCTTGGGAGGCCCTCTCGCCCCCAACCCCTTGGCAATCTATCTGTGTGGGCATTGACCGGACAGAAGCGTTTTCAGCAATTTCGAGCTTGGCGTCGAGCACGGTCCGGCCGGAACGGACAGACGCGCAAGGATCGATCTCCCCGCTTGCGGCTTCTGGCCGGATTTTTCCGACAGCGAGCCCGCCAAATTCGGACCGCAAATTGCATTCGGTGGTTGCCGTCAGGCGCGCCGCAGCCTTCGAACCCGGTTCGGCCCGCCAATTCCGATACTCATTGGTCGGCGCCGCGCCCTTGGTGGGATGGAACGTGAGCCGATAGCAGGTGGAGTGACGCTCCTTGATAGCGAAAAAGCCGGGCCTCGTCACCGCCACGAAGCCATGAGCGATCAGCGCCCTGATGGCGTTACCCGCAGTTTCGGGTTCAACCACGCCGACCAGGCGCGCAGCATCGCGCAAGCCCAGATAGATTTCACCGTTGTTGAACCCGTTATATAGGCCGCACAGCTCGAACAACATCGCTCGCTCCACCGCCGCGAGCGCGCGGAACGATGCTGAGTGGAAGATGGAATTATCCAGGCGGACGTGAGGGACACCAAGCGAGCGCCCATTTTTGCCAATCCGCCGAGGATTCAGGTTCCTCACCGTCGTTTAGCCCGCGAGGCGTTCGGACGTGCTGCTCATCACGCTTTGGGACGCCCATTCGTCCAGATCGGCGAGGGCGTAGACGATGATCTTCGCCCCGAGCTGGCGGAACTTCGGCCCGGTCCCGTCAATACGCTTGCGCTCCAGAGTCGACTGGCCAATGCCCAAATATTTCGCGGCGTCGGCGGTGCGGACATAGCCCTGCGTCATAATGTAACCCCATCATTGCTCGCCTGATTGCGTCAGGTGGCGCATCGGCGCTGGCAATGCCGTGCGGCGACGGGGAGGCGAAATGTCAGCATTTATGCTCGGGCGGAAACACAAGGAGGTTGAGGAAGAGGCGGGGTGAACGCCGATGGTGAGGTTCAAGAAGGGCAAATTTCCTCGGAAATCCGTGACAAATTAGGTTGAACCGATTTTCTTTGGACCGCCTGCGCGCCCGCGCTTAATCGCCGTCTGGTTGGGAAAGCGCACCGCCGTGTAGACGGCGTTTTCTTGGGTGGTTGTCGGGTTGGCACCGAACTGAACCTGCCATTCGGCCCTGATCTCGGCGCGCATTGCTAACTCGTTGTAATGTTGTGCTGGCGAGATGATGTTCCTCTGCTCGGCGAAGCGGATAGCGAACTGAAGTACCGGCGAGAAGGCGCCGATCTCGGCGGCGGCGGGAGGATGGCTCTGACCTGATCGCAGCCCAGCGATGCACTCGATGAACCTATCCCGCCTGAAAAAGGCGTACACGGGCGGGGGTTCATGCTCCAGTCGTGGTGTCGGCCACTTGAAGCTGCCGTTGTAAAAACGATTGTCGAGGAGCGGCTCGGTATTCCACAGGCTGCTATCGGCGGGGGTAAAGAAGGCTCCATGACCACCACGGGTGTCAACGCGCCGAAGGGTGGTGCCGAGTTTCCCATCCCGCGCGTGGTCCCCAATCCAATTCGCGCTCCACATTAAGCGATCGAGGATTCCGCTTTGACGCGCCTTGAAGGCGTTCCATTTGTCTCGCCGGTCTTGCCAATTGAAGCGGTGGGTTTCCAGGTCGCCGAGCAAGCCGGGCCGAGACGTTAACAGTTCCATATAGCGGTCCAGCGTGGGGAAGTCTGGAACGAAGTCGAAGGCCCTGATCTCCTCTCCAGTCCAATCCGAACCAAATTGTGCCGCTCCAGCTTCGGCTACCGCATTGGCCAGAAACACATACTGTTCGCCGCCCCGAGGCCAGCGAGAGGGGTTGTCCCAAAAGTCGATGTTAAGCGCCCGCACGCATTCGGCGTGAAGGTGTCGGTCGACCGCGTCCATCAGTTCGCCCGCGCCGTGATCTTGACGACGTTCGCGGTGCTAGCCTTTTGGACGATCGCAAGCACATGCCTGCCCCATACCTCCAAGGCGGCGCGCTTCTCGTCCTCATATTTGTAGACCTGATACACGCCCACGATGCCGCTGCGGGTGCCCGAGATGTGGTTCAATATGCTCTCGGTAACCTCCAGCTTGATCCCGAGCTTTTGGCAACCGGTGGCGAGGGTCCGCCGAAGGTCATGGAACGTCCAGGGCTTGACGGCGAGCTTGTCGACGTCGTCTGGCGCCACGCCTGCCTTCAACGCTTCCTTTTGCATGAGCGCGAGGATCGCGGCGTCGAGCCGCTTCTTGACCTTGGAAAAGCCCGACACGGGCGTCTCGCCTGTCGTCGAGAACAGGAGCTTCGCCTTGCTCTTGATGACCGGTAGCCCCTCGATGATCGCGAAGGCCGGCTCGGAAATCTGGACGAGGTTTGGTTTCCCGTTCTTCGATCGGTCTGCCGGCAACAACCACTGCCGCTTCGCCTTGTCGATTTCGGGCCAAGCCAGCCCGGCGGTCTCGTCGCGGCGCTGACCGAGAAGAATTAGGAGCCGGACGATTGGGCAAAAGGGCCAGCCAAGCTCCCCCGCCGCGATCCACACCAATCGCAACTCCTCGTCGTCCAGCGTCCGATCCCGCACGCCCATCTTTGCCGGCGGCTTGATATTGGCCATGGGGGAGGATGCGATGTGGTGCTTGTCGATCGCAAAGCCGAATATCGACCTCAGGGCCTTATACGCCTTCAAGGCGGCCCCATCGCCACGTTCCTGAACGGTGTCGATCAGTTCGATGACATCGCCGGCCTTGATGGCGGGCACGGGCTTATCCTTGAAGAACGGCTTGAGATCGCGGCGAACGACGCTTTCGGTGTCCTTCCATGTTTTGGGCTGCTGGACCTTCGCATATCTATCCACAAACGTGTCGGCGAACTTGGAGAAGGCGAGGCGGGTGGCGGCGTGCCGCTTTTCCTCCTCGTCGCGTTTTCGGTCCTGGTCGGCGGCAACCCGCGCCCGCTCGGCGTCGAGGGGGTCGATCTTGCGTCTCACCTCCTCCAGCACCTCGGCAGCCCGATCGCGCGCCTTGTCGGCGGTCCAAGGCGATCCGTGTTGGCCTATGGTGTAGCGGCGGGTTTTTCCGGCGCGCCCGCCGATCCGATATTGCACGAGGTAGGAACGCACGCCACCATCGGTGACCATCACCCCGAAGCCCCTGAGAATGCTGTCCCATAAATAGGAGCGGGGACTGCCCTTGGCGGGGACCTCAATTGCCTCCACCGAGCGCTTCGTTATTTTCCCCGTCGCCACGCTTCAAATCCCCTCTGGATAAGCACCGGACTATCACGCTGCCGGAAACCTGTGAAGGGTGATGATGGCAAATGACGATGAAAGTGCCGGAAAACCCTTATTTTTGAAGCCATATGGGGGCTGAATAAAATCGTCGGCGAGATATAGCACGGACCTGTCACGCCGGAGGTCGCGGGTTCGAGCCCCGTCACTCGCGCCATTCTCAATGGCTTATCGGACAGAACAGGCTCCTTCGGGGGCCTGTTTTCTTTTGTGCGCGCTACCTGTGACCTGGCGCATAGCGGTCTCTGCGCTGCCACTCTACAACCCGGCTCAGCCATAAGCGACTGGTCCCGGAGCGCGCGCCGGGATCCTTTCTGGCTACATCGTGACGGCGCCATTGCGGATCACAGTCCGGATAACTGACGTTCTTAACCAATATTGCGTAATTACGGTCATTGATGACTTTTGCTAGCAATGGCGCAGGAGCTGGTGCGTCAGGGCGGCGCACTTCGGGCTTTGGAGCAAGAGTGATGTCCATGCGTACCCTTCTGACGGGGCGCCGCCGCCTTGCGGCCGCCGGTCGGGAGAGGCTGTCTCCAGCGACCTATATCGAGCTGGTCCAGTCGCTGTTCGAATATACGGTGCCTGCGCTCATCATGACACTGTGTTTCGTGTGCACGGGGGCCTACCTCGCCCTGCTGTCGAACGACCCGGTGCTGCTGCTGCTCTACGCGATCGGGCTGCTCGCCTCGTCGATGCGTCTCCTAGCCCTCTTCGGTTTCCGTCGGCGCGTCTTCGATCCCGGACTGGGGCTCAACGTCGCCCGTTCGATCGAGCGGCGATTCGGCTATGGCTATATTGCCTTCGCGGCGGCGCTCGGTCTGTTCGGTGGATGGGGCTATGCGACGGTCGACATCGACCAGCATCTGCTGATCGTGGCGCTGGTTTTCGGTTATGCTGCCGGCGTCGCGGCGACGGTACCGCTCCGCCTCTGGATCAGCCTTACTGCCAGCGTGCTGGCGGTTGTTCCCACGATCATCGCCGCGCTGCTGACGCCGGGCGTGGCGCATTGGGGAACGGGCCTGCTCATGGCGCTGTTCCTGGCGGGCGGTCTGCTGTCCATGATCAAGCGCTATCGTGGTGCTGCCGCGCAAATCTCGATGCGCCACCTCATGGAGACGCTCGCACGGCAGGATGACCTGACCGGCCTTCCCAATCGCCTCGTCCTGCGCGAGCGCTTCGACCAGATCGTCGGCCGGTCCGATGACAGCGATCTGATCGCCGTCCACTGCGTCGACATCAATCAGCTCGAACCCGTGAACGAGACCTATGGCCATAGGGCGGGCGATGCGCTGCTCAAGGCGGTGGCGCAGCGGCTTCGCCGGGTGGTGCGCGGCGACAATCTGGTTATCCACCTCAACGGCGACGATTTCGTGGTGATCCAGCCCAACATGGCTGACGGGCGCGAGGCGGAGCTTCTTGCACAGCAGATCGTCTCCACTCTCGACAAGAGCTATGCGGTTGCCGGTGAAGACATCATCATCACCGCCAATATCGGCTATGCGGTCGACCTGCAGGAAAGTGCCGACCTCAAGCGGCTGCTTGCCTCGGCAGAACGGGCGCTGCGCCAGGGCAAGCGCGGAGCGACGGGCATCTCGGCTTATGATCCGTCGATAGCCGGCCACAGTCTGCCGGCCTGAACGCGCCTCTGCACCGCCCGATCATGCACCCATGCGGCGCAGATCGACCTCTATGCTGTCGCCGGAGATCATGATGCGGTTAAACGACGCCGGTGTGTCGCGCGTCCGCTGCGAAAGCGTACCCGCTCCTACCATGCGGATCGGTCCGCCTTCGCTCTCCACGACGGCGTCGAACGGATCGTGGACATGCCCGCTCAGTATCAACCGCGCGCCGGCCTTCGCCAGTCGCGCAGCCGCCTTGGGCCCGCGCAGCGTGCGCCCCTGCGAAGCAAGGGCGTTCTGATCGATCAACGGGTGATGGGTCGCGACGATGCCGACGTCGTGCTTTGCAAGCGCGCCAAGCTCGTCCAGTGCCGCTTCGAGTGACGACCGCCCGACGAAACCCCACGACCAGTTGAGCCGTGCCTGCGCACGCGCCGTCGATTTAAGCGGTACGATCCGGACATGGCCGAGGTCGATCGGCCGTTCGAGCGCGCGTTCGAGCTTGTGGAAGCGCCGATAGGGCCGCAGCAGCCGGGTCAGCGGGTTCCAGGGCAGGTCGTGATTGCCCGGTTCGATCGTCAGCGGCACGGCAAGCTCCTCGAGCCAGCGGGCTGCGGCTGCAAATTCGGAACGACGCGCGCGCATCGTCAGGTCGCCGGTCACCGCCACAGCATCGGGGCGCTCGCTCCGCACATTGTCCGCAAACCAATCGAGCGCTTCGCGATCCTCGCATCCGAAGTGCAGATCGCTGACATGGAACAGCCGAATCATGCCGCCTGCGCGTCCTCGGCACGGCCACTGTCATCTCGAGCCCGCGTCGCGAGGAAAGCAAGCCGTGACCTGCCATGGCGCAGGGTCAGGGGCAGGCGCATGCGTGCCGCTTCCCCATCGAACAGCATATGGACGCTCCGCCGACCGTCGAGCGTCGCTTCGGTGGCCTCACTGATCTCGACCGCCGCTGACCGGCGCCAGTCGCTCCTGAGATAGTCGAACCCCAGACGGGCTGCATCCATCCAGCCCGCAACGTCGATGCAGGCTATCTCCATGGCGCCGGCAATGGGCAGCAGCAACACCGCTGCCGTCCGCGTCCGGCCCTGTCCGCGCAGCCTGGGGCCACGCGCGAAGCGGCGCAGCCAGGCGAGCCGCGCCGCTCGCCAGGCGCTCCGGAACCGACCCTGTCGCACCGCCTCCCGCGCATGCGCCCAAAGCCCGGCCGGGCCTGCTATCGCCCCGACATAGGCGCGCCGGTCTTCGGCAGCCACGTAACACAGAGTCTCGCGCACGGCGTCGCCCCGGCCGATCGCGGCGGCGATGTCGCCGACCGTTGACGGACCATGGAGCAGTTGCGCGAGCATGTTCATGGTGCCACCCGGCAGGATCAGGGCGGCGCCCTCCCAGCTGTCGTAGAGCGTCGCAGCGGCGTTGATCGTCCCATCGCCGGCGAGCAGGACGATCAGTGAGACGCTTCGGCCACGCAGCGCGGCGACCGGAGGAAGGGGCTCGTCGGGAAAGCGGCTGTGACCAACGAAGTCCAGTGCCGGAAAGAGCGCTGGCAGCCGGTCCAGCGTTTCGGCATCGGTCGATCCGGAGGCGAGGTTGCTGATGAGCCATGCGCGCATATCGGAACAATTGCCGATCTGCGTGACGGTTCCGCTATCTATGGGAGAGTATAGACGAAAAAGGCCCGCCGGCTGCCCGGCAGGCCTTGAACTTCGTTCGCTTATTGTCGGCTCAGTCGAGCATCGCCAATGCACCGGCCAGGCCACGCTGGGCGACTTCGTGCGAACCCGCAGCACCGTTGAGCGTCGCCATATCGGCATTGGGCTGGCTCAGCACCGCCTTGTACAGGTCGCGGGCTTCCGTCGCGCGCTTCTCCTGAAGGCGGATCGCGGCGAGGTTGAGGAGCACCTCCGGCGAGCGATCGCCCTTTTCATAGGCAGCCTGCAGCTTGCGCTCGACTGCGGTGTAGCGGCCCTTTGAGATCGAGCCGGCGCCATAAGGATCGGCGACCTCGGTCGGCTGAGCAAGGGCAGGGACCGCAATAGCAAGCGCGGCACCGGCAAGAACAACCTTGAACATCTGGCAAACCCTCCGATTCGAAAACGCTGTTTGTTGCACCATGATGACACAAAACCGCGAATCGGAAAGATTTTTGTTGTTACACTTTTATGACGATAATTCTAAAAATTTTCGATCTTTCGGACGTGCTTAAATTCGGATCCTGTATCGAAATCTGGGAGGATTCAACTTGCGCGATATTCATCGACATCCAAGAATTGCCGATAGTGAACTGGGCCGATAGGCAGGGACCGCCAAATACAGGTAGGCGAGCCAGCAGGGGCGGCGGCGTCATTCCTGATAGCACCGTGGAGAAAGTGGGGAGACTTGATGCCGCGCGTGCATGGATGCATTGCAACCTTCTCGACGGACGATGAGAGCGGGTGCGCTTGGGCTATATCTATTCCGCTCTGGGACAGAGCTTCCATTCCCCGTTCGAATGTCCGTTTTTCGGCATTTCGCGACCGCATGCTTCCGGCCATTCGATTTTTCTCGATACCGGTAATGTGCCTGATGCTCTCGAAAACCCTGTCCTGTCGCGGCCGTTGCTGCAGATCGACGGGCGGGGTTCACTCCTATTTCGCGTGCCGGGCGTTGCAAGCTATCTGCTGACCGACCGGAACAGCATCACCATCTCGCCAAAGGACGACACCTGTTTGCCGCGCGCTCTCGATTTTCTGCGCGGTACCCCGGCCGCGCTTATTTGCCTGCAGCAGGGTTTCATGCCGTTATCGGCCATTTGCCTGGCCTATCACGGGCGATCTTTCCTGCTCTGGTCGCCACCCGGGACAGGCAAGACGAGCCTGGCGATGGCACTTGTGCAACGCGGCTTCAGCTGGATGGCGGACGGCCTCTGTGCCCTGGACATGAGGGCTGGTCATCCCATCATATGGCCGGGCTTTCCGGTTTTGAAGCTCTGGCCGGACTCGCTCCACGCTCTCGCCATCTCCCCCGGAAGGGCCTGGGGCCGGCGGTCGCTTCGCGATTTCGGCCGACCCATGGTACGAAGCCGAGCCCCAGCCGCTCGCTGCGGCGCTGTTGTTGACGCCCGCCCACGGAGGGATTTCGACGAGGAGCCAGCGGCTTCACGGAGGGGCTGCATTCGAGGCGGTCGCGAAGATGACGAGCCTGCCGGCGGTGACCCATGCTCTGGGTGCCGATCCCGATATCCTGCGGTCGACGGCGCGCATGGCCGGTGCCGCGTCCGTGCTCGATTGCCGCTATCCTGCCGGGCTGGACAATCTGGATGCTGCAGCGGACTGGTTGATGGACCAGATGGTTTCGGCGCAAGGCGGCATCTGAGCGTGGATAGTCTTGGTTCTTCGCCCAGCGGCATCTACTGGATCGCCTCTTACCCCAAGTCCGGGAATACATGGGTCAGGCTGTTCACTGCGGCCCTGCGCTACCAATCCGAAGTCGATCTGACGGAGATGGATGGCACCGGTGCCATGGCGAGTGGCCGCTGGCTGGTCGAACGCCATCTTGACCTGGACGTCGCCGACTTGACCGCAGACGAAGCTGCCGAGCTTCGTCCGCTTGCATATCGATCGCTGGTAGCCTCCACCAACACTGCTCGATTTTGCAAGGTTCACGATGCCTGGGGGCAGACGAAGTCAGGAGCGGATCTGTTTCCGACCGACGTGACCCTTGGCTGCATCCACGTCGTTCGGGATCCGCGAGACGTGTGTCTGTCGCTGGCGGCCCATAGCGTAATGTCCATCGACGCTGCGATCGACCAGCTTGCGGATGAAACTGCCGCTACTGCCGCAACAGCCAAGCGGCAATTGCGAGAGCGGCGCGGGAGCTGGTCGTCCCATACGGCCAGCTGGGAGGCGTCACCCTTTCGGCGCCTGACGCTTCGCTATGAGGATCTGATTGCCGACCCTCTACGCCATTTCACGGGCCTCGCGACCTTCTGCGGGTTCGCTGTCAGCGAAGAGGCCATAGCGGGCGCGATCGCCGCTACGAGCTTCGACAAGCTCGCGGCGGACGAGGCGCTCAACGGGTTTCGCGAACGTCCCGAAGGCATGGGACGCTTTTTCCGGGCGGGGCGGGCCGGACAGTGGCGCGAAATGCTGACGGCGGAGCAAATCCGTCGAATCGAGTGCGACCACGGCACCATGATGGCCCATTTCGGCTATCACAGGTGATGAGCCGATCGTTTCAGTCGTTCAGGCGCTCATGCCAACGGAGAAAGTGATTGACGTGCAGGGCATTGGCGATCGCACTGCCGACAATCCGGGCGTTGCCCGCTTCACGGCCCATAAAATCCGGCAATGGCGTGGCGAGCCACTGGCGTAGCTGCGGGAGATCGATCGCCCGGCCAGCCAATTCGGCCGGACGTTGGCCGGAAATTTTCCGTCCTGCCTCGTCCCACCATTTTTCTGCCCAGAGTCCGAGATCGGCGAAGGGATCGAAATAGCCGCGTTCGTCCAGCGTCGCCGCGGGAAGCCGGTCTGCCAGCACCCGCCTCGCGAGGAAACGCGGAACGCCGCCGCGACGGAACTGGGTGGGTGGAAGCGACAGGATGAAGTCGACGAGGCGACGGTCACGCAGGGGTGCCACCACGTCGAGCCCCATTCTGTTGTAGGCCAGCGTCATGCCGTCGGTATGGGATGGCTGGACGTTCAGATAGACGGGTTCGATCTCCTCGGTCCGCAGGAGCCGTATCCGGTCGGGCGAGTTGGGCGCCGCACGCCATGTATCGATCAACCCGCTGTCGTTGGCGAAGGGGCGACGCAGCAGGCTGCCCTCGGTGATGTCCGGCACCCGCATGTCTCGCAGGCGATACCACGCCTTCAGCAGCTGCCGTGGAACGATATCGCGCAGCACATCACGCCAGATGATCTTCCCCAACGGCTTGCCGGAAAAGGCGGCGGCCGCACGTGCTTCTGTTGCCAGATCGAGCCAGCGGCCGGACCGAAAGAGATGGGCGAACAGCTGCGGCCCCTCCGACGTCAGCGTCCGGTTGCCGCCGTCTCCGTTGAACAGCGTACGGACGCCGCTGCGCCGCGCGGCCTCCGCCAGCGCCAGGCGTCGACACATGAGCGCCGGCGCTCCGATCGGCAGGCCGGTGTCGGCAAAGAGGTCGCGATAGCGATCGTCGCAGGGCAGCATGTCCTTGTCGACGACGGCCTGGGCTTCGATATTCGGGTGCTTTCGGGCGAGAGCCTCGACATGGGCCCATTCGCGGGCCATGCGCCGCATCCGATCGGGATCGCCGCCGGCGGGAACGCAGGTAAATCCGGCGATGGTGCGGTCGGGCGCGAGCATAGCCAGGGTCGCGGCGATCGACCCCGAGTCGAACCCGCCCGACAGCATGACGCCCAGCGGGGCGGGACTGCGCAGATGTCCCACCAGAACCCGGTCGAGCATGGCGCGGGTCGCCTCGACATAGTCTGCGTCGGATTTCAGCAGCAAGGGCGCGCCGCGTTCTGGCTGCCAGTAGATAGTTTCCCGGCAGCCGGAACGGTCGATCCTCAGCGTGGCTGCGCGCCGCACGCGGCGGAGGTCGCGATAGAGGGTTGCCTCCGGATCGGCGGATCGCCCCATGAGATTTTCGCCCAAGGTCGCATGGTCGATCTCCCGCGAGCAGAGGCCGGTGGCGAGTAGCGCGGCCGGGTTGGTCCCGAAAAGCACGAAGCCGTCGCCCCGATGATAGAAGAGCGGGGTGGTGCCGAAATAGTCTTTGGCGAGCGTCAGCCGTCCGGCCTTGCCGTCCCACAGCGCAAAGCCGAAATTGCCCATCAGCCGATCGACGCCGGCCTCGCCCCAGCGGGCGAAACTCTGTGCCATCAACTCGGTGTCGCTTGCGCCGCGGGAGTGCATTCCCAGCGCGGCGGAGAGTTCGGCCCGTTCGTCGATGCGCCCCGATCCGATCAGACAGGTGCCGCTTTCGGGATCGACGATCGGGATGGGCGCTGAACGCGTTTCGGGCCGTAGCGCCATCCGGCGCCACGCGAATATGCACGTGTCGGAGGACCAGCTCTGCGGCGCCTCGAAATCTGGCCCACCCAGGCGGCGAGCGGCCTGTAGCATTTGCGCCGAGGAGAGCAACGGCGCCCCGAAGGAGGCCAGGCCGAGAAAGTGAAGCATGGTCGCCTTCCATCACACCTTCATGGCGGAGCGACCGGCGTCTGCGAACCGCGGGCGGTTTCGACTACCCAATCGTAAAATAATCCTACGATGCTGAGTTTCTGGTTGTGGAGCTTTCTGTGACCTGCGAGCCCTTTGCTTCCGTGCCCGACCAGATGCGAAGTTCGGTCAGTTTCGGCGCGCGCCATGCGCGATCGTTCGATGCCGCAGTCGACGCAACCTGCTTTTGCTCGTCCATATGCATTTCCCTTTTCGGCCCTAAAGTTCACGGTGCTTCAGGTTCAACCGTTCCTGCGCGGCTCCGGCATAATGTACTTTCTACCTATGCGGACGCTCTCCGGGAAAACCCTTACTTCATGAAGTTAACAAATCATAAACCGCCGCCTCAACTCTGCATTTTCGCGGGCGGGCTCCCCCAGATCCATGGACGAGGCGGAACGGGGGGCTTCGTAAGCTGCGGTGCCGAGAATAGCACGAAAAAGCCCCGCCGGATCGCTCCGGCGGGGCCATTTCCTGATCCTGACCGCCACGGGGGCGGGGAGGATCACTCCTTGTTCAGGTAGTCGCCCGCATCCTCGTCGGTGCCGTGGGTCTCGCCCACGACTTCGCCCAGCGGATCGTCGCCCAGATCGGCCTGGACCGGCTGGCGCAGCTCGGCGGCATGCTCCTCGGCGGCAGACTGCGGCGCGATCAGCGACTCCTGCCAGTTGCGCTGCGAGGCGCGCAGGGCGGCGTCGCGGCTGCTGGCGGTGACGCGCAGGCGGCTCATGCCCGCGCCGGTGCCGGCGGGGATCAGGCGGCCGACGATCACATTCTCCTTGAGGCCGTTCAGCGTGTCGACCTTGCCCTGCACCGAGGCATCGGTGAGGACGCGGGTCGTTTCCTGGAACGACGCGGCGGAGATGAACGAGCGCGTCTGCAGCGAGGCCTTGGTGATGCCGAGCAGCACCGGCTTGCCATGGGCGATCTGACGGCCTTCGGCTTCTGCCTTGGCGTTGATCTCGTCCATTTCCTCGCGGTCGACCTGTTCGCCCGGCAGCAGCGTGGTGTCGCCGCCGTCGGTGATCTCGACCTTCTGCAGCATCTGACGAACGATCGTCTCGATGTGCTTGTCGTTGATCTTCACGCCCTGCAGTCGATAGACTTCCTGGATTTCCGACACGAGATATTCGGCGAGAGGCTCGATGCCGAGCACCTCCAGAATGTCGTGCGGATCAGGCGAGCCGCCGATCAGATTGTCGCCGCGCTTGACGTAGTCGCCTTCCTGCACGTCGATGACCTTCGACTTCGGCACCAGATACTCGACCGGCTCCGAACCATCGTCCGGACGGATGATGATCTTGCGCTTCGCCTTATAGTCCTTACCGAACTCGACCCGGCCGGAGACCTTCGCGATGATCGCGTTCTCCTTCGGCTTGCGGGCTTCGAACAGCTCGGCGACGCGCGGCAGACCGCCGGTGATATCGCGGGTCTTGGCGGACTCGCGGCTGACACGGGCGAGAACCTCACCCGCATGTACCGTCTGGCCGTCCTCCACCGACAGCATGGCACCCGGTGCCAGCATGTAGCGCGCGGTTTCACCCGAGGCTTCGTCGAGCAGCGTCAGGCGCGGACGGAGATCTTCCTTCCGGCTGGTGACGCGATATTCGATGACGACCTTCTGGCTGATGCCGGTCGCTTCGTCGGTCTGCTCGGTCAGGGTCTGGTTGTCGATCAGGTCCTGATATTTGATCGTACCGCCGGTTTCCGTGATCACCGGCATGGTGAACGGATCCCATTCGGCGATGCGGTCACCCTTGGCGATCTTGGCGCCGTCGGCGACGAGCAGGTGCGCACCATAAGGCAGGCGGTGCGTCGCACGCTCGCGACCTTCGGAGTCGATGATCGCCAGTTCGCCGTTGCGGCTGAGCGAAACGCGGCGGCCGCGCGGATCGGTGATCGTGCGCAGTTCGCGATATTCGATCGTGCCGTCGGCAACCGATTCCAGGTTCGACTGCTCGTTGAGCTGGGCCGCGCCGCCGATGTGGAAGGTCCGCATCGTCAGCTGGGTGCCCGGCTCGCCGATCGACTGCGCCGCGATGACGCCGACCGCTTCGCCGATGTTCACCGGCGTACCGCGGGCAAGGTCACGGCCGTAGCAGGCCGCGCAGACGCCGCCCTTCGATTCGCAGACCAGCGGGCTGCGGATCTTGACGCCCTGGGTGCCGATCGCCTCGATCTGTGCGACCATCGCTTCGTCGAGCAGGGTGCCCTCCGCGACCAGCACTTCGTTGGTCTTGCTGTCGACGATGTCCTCGGCCAGCGTTCGGCCCAGGATGCGCTCGCCCAGCGACGCGATGGTGGCACCGCCCTGGACGATCGCCTTCATGTCGAGCGCACGGTCGGTACCGCAATCGACTTCGACGACCACGCAGTCCTGCGACACGTCGACCAGACGGCGGGTCAGGTAACCCGAGTTCGCCGTCTTGAGCGCGGTGTCGGCCAGACCCTTGCGGGCGCCGTGGGTCGAGTTGAAATACTCGAGAACCGTCAGGCCTTCCTTGAAGTTCGAGATGATCGGGGTCTCGATGATCTCGCCCGACGGCTTGGCCATCAGGCCGCGCATGCCGGCGAGCTGCTTGATCTGCGCGGCGCTACCACGGGCACCGGAGTGCGCCATCATGTAGATCGCGTTGATCGGCTTCTCGCGCCCGTCCTCGCCCTTCTTGACCGCCGAGATTTCCTTCATCATCTCGGCCGCCACGCGGTCGCCGCAACGCGACCAGGCGTCGATCACCTTGTTGTACTTCTCCTGCTGCGTGATCAGGCCGTCCTGATATTGCTGCTCGAAGTCCTTCACCAGCAGACGGGTCTCCTCGACCTCCTTCTCCTTGGCTTCGGGGATGATCATGTCGTCCTTGCCGAACGAGATGCCGGCCTGGAATGCGTGGCGGAAGCCCAGCGCCATGATCGCGTCGGCGAACAGCACCGTCTCCTTCTGGCCGGTGTGGCGATAGACGATGTCGATGACGTCGCCGATCTCCTTCTTGGTCAGCAGGCGGTTGACCGTCTCGAACGGAACCTTGTGGCTCTTCGGCAGCGTCTCGCCGAGCAGCATGCGGCCCGGCGTGGTCTCGACGCGCTTCATGTACTGCTGACCGTTTTCGTCGGTCTGCGGCACGCGGCTGATGATCTTGGTGTGCAGGGTCACCGCCTTGGCGGCAAGCGCCTGGTGGACTTCCTGCATGTCGGAGATCAGCGTGCCTTCGCCCGGCTCGCCTTCCTTCAGCATCGACAGATAATAGAGACCCAGCACCATGTCCTGCGACGGCACGATGATCGGCTTGCCGTTCGCGGGCGACAGGATGTTGTTGGTCGACATCATCAGAACGCGGGCTTCGAGCTGCGCTTCCAGCGACAGCGGCACGTGGACCGCCATCTGGTCGCCGTCGAAGTCGGCGTTGAAGGCCGAGCATACCAGCGGATGCAGCTGGATAGCCTTGCCCTCGATCAGCACGGGCTCGAAGGCCTGGATGCCGAGACGGTGGAGAGTCGGCGCGCGGTTCAGCAGAACGGGATGCTCGCGGATCACCTCGTCGAGGATGTCCCAGACTTCCTTGCGCTCCTTCTCGACCCACTTCTTCGCCTGCTTCAGGGTCATCGACAGACCCTTGGCATCGAGGCGGGCGTAGATGAACGGCTTGAAAAGCTCGAGCGCCATCTTCTTCGGCAGGCCGCACTGGTGCAGCTTGAGCTCCGGACCGGTCACGATGACCGAACGGCCCGAATAGTCGACGCGCTTGCCGAGCAGATTCTGACGGAAGCGCCCCTGCTTGCCCTTCAGCATGTCGCTGAGCGACTTAAGCGGACGCTTGTTGGCGCCGGTAATCGTGCGGCCGCGGCGACCATTGTCGAACAGTGCGTCGACGGCTTCCTGCAGCATGCGCTTTTCGTTGCGGACGATGATGTCCGGCGCGCGCAGCTCCATCAGCCGCTTGAGGCGGTTGTTACGGTTGATCACGCGGCGATAGAGATCGTTCAGATCCGACGTCGCGAAGCGGCCGCCGTCGAGCGGAACGAGCGGGCGCAGATCCGGCGGAATGACCGGGATCACTTCGAGGATCATCCACTCCGGACGGTTGCCCGATTCCAGGAAGCTCTCGACGACCTTGAGGCGCTTGATGATCTTCTTGGGCTTAAGCTCGGACTTGGTCTCGGCCAGTTCCTTGAGCAGCTGCTCCTTCTCGCCCTCGAGGTCGAGTTCCTCGAGCATGCGGCGGACCGCCTCGGCGCCGATGCCGGCCGAGAAGGCGTCCTCGCCATATTCGTCCTGCGCCTCGAGAAGTTCGTCCTCGGTCAGCAGCTGGAACTTCTCGAGCGGGGTCAGGCCCGGCTCGATCACGATGTAGCTCTCGAAATACAGGACGCGCTCGAGCTGCTTCAGCTGCATGTCGAGCAGCAGGCCGATGCGCGACGGCAGCGACTTCAGGAACCAGATGTGCGCGACCGGGGCGGCGAGTTCGATATGGCCCATCCGCTCGCGGCGGACCTTCGACACGGTGACTTCGACACCGCACTTCTCGCAGACGATGCCCTTGTACTTCATGCGCTTGTACTTGCCGCACAGGCATTCGTAATCCTTGATCGGACCGAAGATGCGCGCGCAGAACAGGCCGTCACGCTCGGGCTTGAACGTGCGATAGTTGATGGTTTCCGGCTTCTTGATCTCGCCGAAGGACCAGCTGCGGATACGCTCCGGGCTGGCGATGCCGATCCGGATCTGGTCGAAGGTTTCGGGCTTCGCGATCGGGTTGGCGAAATTGGTCAGTTCGTTCATTTTTCAGTCCCTCTGGAGGGTCGATCTTTCGGAGCGGAAGGGGCGGGCGCCGGCCGGGACCGGCGCCACGGCCTTTATTCCGCTGCTTCCGCGATGCCGTCGTCGCCGTCCGCGTCCTCGATCGAGGACAGTTCGACGTTGAGGCCCAGCGAGCGCATTTCCTTGACCAGCACGTTGAAGCTCTCGGGGATGCCGGCCTCGAAGGTGTCGTCGCCCTTGACGATCGCTTCGTAGACCTTGGTGCGTCCGACGACGTCGTCCGACTTCACCGTCAGCATCTCCTGCAGCGTGTAGGCGGCGCCGTAAGCCTGGAGGGCCCAGACTTCCATTTCGCCGAAACGCTGACCGCCGAACTGTGCCTTACCGCCCAGCGGCTGCTGGGTGACGAGGCTGTACGGCCCGATCGAACGCGCGTGGATCTTGTCGTCGACGAGGTGGTGGAGCTTCAGCATGTAGATGTAGCCCACGGTGACCTTGCGGTCGAACTGGTCGCCGGTGCGTCCGTCGAACAGTTCCACCTGGCCGCTCTCGTCGAGACCCGCGCGCCGAAGCATCTCGGCGACGTCCGCTTCGCGGGCGCCGTCGAACACCGGCGTCGCCATCGGCACGCCGTTCTTCAGCAGCTTGGTCATCTCCACGACCTGATCGCCCGACAGGCGGTCGATCTCGTCATGATATTGCTCGCCGTAGATCGTCTTGAGGCGATCCACGACCGCCGCCGGCGCCGTGCCGGGGGCTGCATCGGGATTGGCCTCGCGCCACGCTTCCAGCGCCTCGGTGACCTGCTTGCCCAGGCCACGCGCGGCCCAGCCCAGATGGGTCTCGAAGATCTGTCCGACGTTCATGCGGCTCGGCACGCCCAGCGGGTTGAGCACGATGTCGACCGGGGTGCCGTCCGCGAGGAACGGCATGTCTTCCTGCGGCAGGATGCGCGAGATGACGCCCTTGTTGCCGTGACGGCCGGCCATCTTGTCGCCCGGCTGCAG
>NZ_JAGMXV010000291.1 GCF_018006725.1 Rhizorhabdus sp. | reverse complement strand
GATCACCGCCACCTTCCAGCCGGGGACCAATCCCGAACTGGCCCAGGTCGACGTGCAGAACCGCCTGAAGACCGCCGAGCCGCGCCTGCCGCAGATCGTCCGCCAGACCGGCGTTCAGGTGGAGGCAGCCTCGTCGGGCTTCCTGATGATGGTGAGCATCCAGTCGAACAACCCCAATGCCGATGCCGGCATGCTGGGCGACTATGCCGCGCGCAACGTGTCGGAGGAGCTCAAGCGCATCCCCGGCGTCGGGCGCGTCCAGCTGTTCAGTTCGGAACGCGGAATGCGCGTCTGGGTCGATCCGGCCAAGCTGCTCAGCTACAAGCTGACCATGGGCGACGTCACCGACGCGATCGCCAGCCAGAATGTCCAGATCGCCCCAGGTTCGGTCGGTGCCGAACCCACGGTCGGCGAACAGCGCGTGACGATCCCGCTGACCGTCGACGGCCAGCTCCAGACCCCCGAAGAATTCAGCCAGATCGTGCTGCGCGCGAACAGCGACGGTTCGACCGTCCTGCTCGGCGACGTTGCCCGGATCGAACTGGCGGCGGCGACCTTCGCCAACAGCAGCCGCGTCAACGGCAAGCCCAACGCCATCCTCGCCGTCCAGCTGTCGCCCGGGGCCAATGCCGTGCGCACCTCGGAGGCGGTCAAGGAGCGGATGGACGAACTGTCCAAGTCGATGCCGCCGGGCGTGTCGTACAAGATCCCGTTCGACACTGCGCCCTTCGTCTCGATCTCGATCGAGAAGGTGGTCGAGACCCTTGCCGAGGCGATGATCCTCGTCTTCCTGGTGATGTTCCTGTTCCTGCAGAAGGTCCGCTACACGCTGATCCCGGCAATTGTCGCCCCGATCGCGCTGCTCGGCACCTTCGCGGTGATGTCGATCACCGGCTTCTCGATCAACGTGCTGACGATGTTCGGCATGGTGCTGGCGATCGGCATCATCGTTGACGACGCGATCGTCGTCGTCGAGAATGTCGAGCGACTGATGGCCGAGGAAGGGCTGTCGCCGCGCGACGCGACGCGCAAGGCGATGTGGGAGATCAGCGGCGCGATCGTCGGCATCACGCTGGTGCTCACCGCCGTGTTCATCCCGATGGCGCTGTCGAGCGGCTCGGTCGGCGCGATCTATCGCCAGTTCACCGTCGCCATGGCGGTGTCGATCCTCTTTTCCGCCTTCCTCGCGCTGACCTTGACCCCCGCGCTCTGCGCGACGCTGCTGAAGCCGGTGACCGGGCATCAGGAGAAGAAGGGCTTTCTCGGCTGGTTCGACCGCAAATTTGCGGCGATGACGCTGGGCTATGAGAACTGGGTGACGCGCCTGCTCAAGCGCTCGGGCCGGATGATGGCCGCCTTCGCGGTGATCGTCGCGCTGCTGGCGCTCGGTTTTTACAAGCTTCCCTCGTCCTTCCTGCCCGAGGAGGATCAGGGCTTCTTCATCTCCGCCTTCCAGATGCCGGCGGACTCGACGACCCTGCGCACCTCCGAAGCGACCGCCGTTCTCGAGAAGCACAACAAGAGCCGCGAGGCGGTGCGCGACACGGTCGTCGTCCAGGGCTTCGGCTTTTCGGGCTCGGGCTCCAACGCGGCGCTGGTCTTCACCGTCCTCAAGGATTGGGGCGACCGCAGCGGCGTTTCCGCCGCCGATGAGGTGGGCGCCGCCAACCAGGCGACCTCGCAAATCCGCGAGGGCATGGTGATGAGCCTGCTGCCGCCGTCGATCGACGGTCTCGGCAACTCGTCGGGCTTCTCTCTGCGCCTGCAGGATCGCGCCAACCGCGGACAGGAAGCGCTGATGGCAGCACAGGGCCAGCTGCTCGGCCTCGCCGCACAGAGCAAGGTCGTGGCCGGCGTCTATCCCGAAGGCCTGCCGCCCGGCAGCAGCGTCAAGCTGCAGATCGATCGGCAGAAGGCCCGCATCATGGGCGTCGCCTTCCCCGACATCGCGTCGACGCTGAGCACCGCCATGGGCTCCACCTATGTCAACGACTTCCCCAACAAGGGACGTCTCCAGCAGGTGATCGTGCAGGCCGAGGCCAGGTCGCGGATGAGCATCGACGATGTGCTCAACCTCTACGTCCGCAATGCCGAGGGCAATCCGGTCCGCCTCGGCGAGCTGGTCACGACCAAATGGGAACTGACCCCGCTCCAGCTGGTGCGCTACAATGGCTATCCCGCGATCCGCATCGCCGGACAGGCGGCCCCCGGCCAATCGACCGGTGCCGCCATGCGCGAGATGGAGCGGCTCGCCGCCCAGCTGCCGCCGGGCTTCGGGGTCGAATGGACCGGCCAGTCGCTGCAGGAAAAGCAGTCGGGCGACGAAGCGATGCTGCTGCTGGGCCTGTCGATGCTGATCGTGTTCCTGGTGCTCGCCGCGCTTTACGAAAGCTGGGCGATCCCGCTCTCGGTCATGCTCGTCGTGCCGCTCGGACTGATCGGCGCGCTCGCGGCGGTGTTCATCGCGGGCATGCCCAACGACGTCTTCTTCAAGGTGGGGATGATCACGATCATCGGCCTGTCCGCGAAGAACGCGATCCTGATCGTCGAGTTCGCCAAGGCGGCGCACGACGAGGGCATGTCGACGGTCGAAGCGACGATCCACGCCGCGCGCCTGCGCCTGCGGCCGATCGTGATGACCAGCCTCGCCTTCACCCTGGGCGTGATGCCGCTGATGCTGGCGACCGGGGCCAGCAAGGAAACGCAGCGCGCGATCGGCACCGGCGTGTTCGGCGGGATGATCAGCGCGACGCTGCTCGCCATCTTCTTCGTCCCCATCTTCTTCGTGGTGGTGATGAAGCTGGTCGAGCGGCTGCGCGGCCGCGCGAAGACCAAGGACGAGAACAAGGGCGCGGGCGAAGATCCGGCGCTGGAGAATGGACATGCGTAAACTCGCCCTGATCGGGCTGCTGCTGACCAGCGCCTGCTCGATGAACCCGCGCCTCGACGTGCCCCCGCCGCCGGTGCAGCAAAGCTTCCCGCAGGCGTCGCCCACGGAAGCCGCCAGCGCCGCCGCGATCGACTGGCGGACGATGTTCCGCGACCCGCGTCTCCAGGCGCTGATCGAACTGGCGCTGGCGAATAACCGCGACCTGCGCGTGTCGACTCTCAATGTCGAGGCGGCGCGGGCACAGTTCCGGGTGGCCCGTGCGGCGCAGCTGCCCCAGGTCGACGCCAACGGCTCCTACAGGCGCCAGCGTATTCCCACCGCCGCCGCAGCAGCCGGCGTGGGCGGCGCGATCGGCGGCAACGGTAACACGCCGAGCGGTTTCGAGTTCGAGCAATATTCGGCCAATGCCGCGCTCACCAGCTTCGAGCTCGACCTGTTCGGCAAGCTCCGCTCGCAGAGCCAGGCCGCGTTCGAACGCTATCTGGCGACCGACGAAGGGCAACAGGCGGCGCGCATCTCGCTGATCGGATCGGTGGTCGACGCCTATCTGACCGAGCGGCTGGCCGACGAGCAATCGCGCCTGATCGAGCGCACGCTAGTCGACTGGCGCGCCTCGCTCGACATCGCCCGCCGCCGGCACGAGGCGCGGCAGGCGAGCGGTCTCGACCTGGCGCAGGCCGAGGGTCAGGCGCAGCAGGCCGAAGCCGATCTGGCGGCGGCGCAGCGCAGCCTGTCGCAGGCGACCAATGCGCTGCAATTGCTGGTGGGCAGCCCGATCCCCACCGATCTGCCTGCGCCGATGGCGTTGATGGACCAGCCGATCGTCACCCAGCTGCCCGCCGGCCTGCCGTCGGACCTGATCGCCAACCGGCCCGACATCCGTCAGGCCGAGCATGAGCTCGTCGCCGCCAATGCCGATGTCGGCGCGGCGCGCGCGGCCTTCTTCCCCAGCCTGTCGATCACCGGACTGTTCGGCTTCACCAGCCTGTCCTTCGACCAACTTTTCAAGAGCGACAACCGCACCTGGTCCTTCACCCCGCAGATCACCCAGCCGATCTTCCGGGGCGGCAGCCTGCGCGCGCAGCTGGACGTCGCCAAGATCCAGAAGCAGGTCGCGGTCGCCAATTATGAAAAGGCGATCCAGTCGGCCTTCCGCGAGGTCGCCGACGGCCTAGCGGGGCGCGCTACCTTCGCGCGCCAGCAGGATGCGCAGCGCAAGGCGCGCGACGCGGCGGTCAAGCGCGCCGAGCTGTCGGCGCTCCGCTACCGTGCGGGCGTCGACGGCCGGCTCGAACTGCTCGACGCGCAGCGGAGCCGCTATGCCGCCGAACAGACGCTGCTCGAACTGCGCCGCCAGGAGCTGTCGAGTGCGGCCGGGCTCTACCGGGCGCTGGGCGGCGGTGCGGAGCCGAAGCCCGCGCGCTGAGGCCGAGCCCAACTCTCCCGCTGCATTGACGCTCGAATATATGGATCATATACGAACCATATATTCTAGCGAGGCAGCCATGGGCATAGTGAAGATAGATGACGAACTGCACGAGGAAATCCGCCGTGCGAGCACGGTGATGTGCCGCTCGATCAACGCGCAGGCCGAGTTCTGGATGAAGATCGGCCGGCTGGCCGAAGCGAACCCGACCCTGTCCTTCAACGAGATCGTCAAGATCCAGCTCGACGCGGCCGCGCAGGAGCCCGCCCCGATACCCGAACGGGCCGAGGCCGCCTGACATGGTCAAGACGCCCGAGGAGATCGCCCTGATGCGCATCTCCGGCCACCTGCTCGCCTCGGTGTTCGAGATGCTCGACGGGCTCGACCTTGCCGGCCGGTCGACCATGGCGGTCAACGATCTGGTCGAGCGCTTCATCGTCGACGATCTCGCCGCGCGCCCCGCGAGCAAAGGGCAGTACGGTTTCGCCTATGTGCTCAACTGCTCGATCAACGATGTCGTCTGTCACGGCGTGCCGAGCGCGACCGAGATCGTCCGCGATGGCGACATCGTCAATTTCGACATCACGCTGGAAAAGAACGGCTTCATCGCCGATTCCAGCAAGACCTATCTGGTCGGCGACGTCCCCGCCGCCGCCCGCCGCCTCGCGAAGGTGGCGCAGGAAGCGATGTGGAAGGGCATCGCCCGCGTCCGCCCCGGCGCCCATCTCGGCGACATCGGCGCCGCGATCGAGGGGCATGCGCGCAAGAACGGCTATTCGGTCGTCCGCGAATATTGCGGCCACGGGATCGGCCGCGAGATGCACGAGGAACCCCAGATCCTGAACTTCGGCCGCCCCGGCAGCGGCCCCCAGA
>NZ_JAGMXV010000290.1 GCF_018006725.1 Rhizorhabdus sp. | reverse complement strand
GCGACGGTCTGCGAGATCATGTAGAAGGTCAGGGCGGCAGCACAAATGCCTCCCGTCCAGACCACCTCCTTGAAGCGGGTCGTGATCATCCCTGACGTCCTTCTCTTTTTACGCTGAGACCCCATGGTGAGGCCTCGGTCCGGTGCGCGACGCGAAGCGTGGCGGACCGTGACCGGGGGTTTCGGGCAATCTCCGCATCGCTTGCACGGACGGGTTTGGAGACGGCCTCGAAGCTTGGACGCGGCCCCCCGGCGCGCGCATCTGGAAGGTGACGGGACCCGGCGGGATTGCCCCCGCTGCGTTCGCGCAGGAAGCGCTTCACGATCCGGTCCTCGATCGAATGGAAGGAAACGACGGCCAGCCGGCCGCCGGGCTTGAGTACGCGCTCGGCCGCAGCCAGGCCCTGCTCGAGCTCTTCGAGTTCGGCGTTCAGGTGGATGCGGATCGCCTGGAAGGTCCGGGTCGCCGGATCCTTTTTCTCATGCGGCCGGTGGCCCAGCGCGCGGCGCACGACTTCCGCCAGTTCGCCGGTCCGCGTCAGCGGGCGTGCCTGGACGATCGCCCGCGCGACCCGGCGCGAGCGGGGCTCGTCGCCCAGTTCGAAGAGGACATCAGCGATCTCGGCTTCGTCCGCAGTGTTGACGAAGTCGGCGGCGCTCATGCCGTCCTGCTCCATCCGCATGTCGAGCGGACCATCGGACTGAAAGGAAAAGCCCCGCTCGGCGCGATCGAGCTGCATCGACGACACGCCGATGTCGAGCGTCACGCCGTCGACCTGGCTCACGCCGCGTTCGGCCAGCGCTTCGGCCATGCGCGAGAAGCGCTCGGGAACGAGCGTCAGCCGGCCGCCGGCCTGCTCGACGAGCGGCTGACCCTCTGCAATCGCATCGGGATCGCGGTCGAACGCATAGACCTGAGCGCCTTTGTCCAGGATCGCACGCGTGTAGCCTCCGGCGCCGAAGGTGCCGTCGACGTGAATCTCGTCGGCCTGCGGGCCGAGGCCGGCAAGGACCTCATCCAGAAGCACGGGGATATGGGGCGCGGTGGCGGTCATCCGCGCTCCTTCCGCTTGGCGAGGAGCTCTTCCATCTCCTCGATCACTTCTTCCGACTCGCCACCCGGCGTGGCGCGCAGGATATCGGGGCTCCAAATGCGGAAGCGCCGGCCGCGACCGACGAAGAAGGCGTCGCCGGTGATGCTCGCCTTGGTGCGCAGCCGTTCGGGCAGGATCATGCGGCCGGCCGCGTCGAAATTGACGTCCTTCATCAGCGGGAAGGCTTCGGCCTCGAGCCGGTCGAGAATGTCGCCCATCAACTCGCCGGTCTGCTCGGACATGCGCGCCGCATGCGCGGTCATCTGCTCCTCGGTCTCGGCGATCTGAAGACCGTCGCTCACCTCAATGCAGGGAAGGGTGGGGTGGCGCGTCATCCGCAGGGTCTTTTCGAGACCCGAGGCGACCTTGCCCGATCCGCAGCGGATTTCGATGGTCTGACGAAAGGCAGCCGGGAGCGAAACGCGCCCTTTCAGGTCCACGCCGTTCATATGAACGTCATTGAAGACCGCACCACCCGCCGCCACCGAACAAACCCCGTTTTCTGAGGGGAGAACCGCTGCGCCATGCCGCCCAAAGGGCCGCGGGAGGCGTCGATGCGTAGGGCGATACTCCCCACCCCATTGCACCATTGGGATGTACTTGGATCGCTCTGGTTTGACAAAGGGTTTTTATACCATTTCATGGTTCTATGTGGTTCGGGCTGTGGATTTCGCGGGACAGCTTGGCTCCGTTCGATGCGTGTAAAATGCGCAAAGCGCCGAAATCCGCGGGGAATGCCCCGGGATGAACCTGTGGATAAGTTTAGGGAAAAGCCATGTACCGCCCCGGTAACGATCCGGAACGGGCTGTGATGTCCCGACGGTCGGTGCCGCCGGCGACTATGCGGTCAGGGCCGGGCGGTCAGGGCCGGGCGGTCAGGGCTGGGCGGGTCCCGGCTGAGTCGTCTGCGTTTCGCCGCTCGTACCGCCGGGGGCCACGCCGAGTTCAGCAAGGGGATCGCCCGAGGGGGCGCTGCTGTTGGCGGCCGAGGCGAGATTGGCTTCCTCGCTCCGATCCTTGGACCGGAAGCCGACGATCGCGGCCGCGAAGAGAACGATGAGGAACACCACGGCGAGGCCGGTGATGCCGATCCGCACGCGATGCATCAGACGTTGTTCCCCATAGCTCTTTTTTCGATCAGCCCGGCGTACAGGTCAATCGGCAATATAGGGAGCGACGGGTCTGCTCGCGACCCTGCACATGCCGGACCCCGGTAACGCCTCGTCTCAGCGTCGAAGAAGATCGGGAACAGGCAGCCCCTTGGACTCGAGCCATGCCGGATTGAACAGCGAGGAGAGGTAGCGCATGCCCGGATCGCACAGGATCGTGACGATGCGCTTGCCGGGGCCCAGTTCGCGCGCGAGGGCCATCGCACCCGCCACATTGATGCCCGACGACAACCCGACGCACAGGCCCTCATTCTCCAGCAAGGCAAAGGCCTGCTCGAGGCCCTGTTCGTCAGAGATGCGGAACTGCGTGTCGATCGGCGCGCCATCGAGATTGGCGGTGATGCGGCTCTGACCGATGCCCTCCGCGACGCTGGAACCTTCGGCCTTCAATTCGCCATGCGCGAAATAATTATACAGCGCGGCGCCATGCGGATCGGTCAGCCCGATCACGATATCCTCGTTGAACGACTTGAGGCCCAGGCCCACGCCCGCCAGCGTGCCACCGGTGCCGACGGCGCAGGTGAAACCGTCGATCCGTCCCTCGGTCTGGGCCCAGATCTCCGGCGCAGTCGTGCGGATATGCGCAAGGCGGTTGGCGGTGTTGTCGAACTGGTTGGCCCATAGTGCGCCGGGTGTCTCCTCGGCGATCCGGCGCGAGGTGTGCACATAATGGGCAGGGTTGGAGTAAGCCGTCGGTGCGACCAGCACCAGCTCTGCGCCAAGCGCGCGCAGCGTCTGCTGCTTCTCCTGGCTCTGCGTATCGGTCATCACGATGATCGTGCGATAGCCGCGCGCATTGCCGACCAAGGCGAGGCCGATGCCGGTATTGCCGGCGGTGCCTTCGACGATCACCCCGCCCGGCGCGATCAGGCCGCGCTCCTCGGCATCGGTGATGATCGCCAGCGCAGCACGGTCCTTGACCGATCCGCCCGGATTCATGAACTCGCACTTTGCGAGGATGTCGCAGCCGGTCGCCTCGCTCGGGCCCTTGAGGCGGACGAGCGGCGTGTTGCCGATCAGCGAGATGGCGTCGGGGGCAATGGTCTGGCGTAGCATGGCGTCTGCCTAGCCGAGTGCACCGCCTATTGCCAACATAGCTTGTGTTGCGGTCCACCCATGCCCAGCTTCACTCCATGACGCGCAAGGCCAGCTTCCCGCCCGTTGTCCGGGCCGACACGAAATTGCTTCTGCTCGGGAGCCTGCCCGGCGAGGCGTCGCTGCGGGCCGATCGCTATTATGCCCATCCCCAGAACCAGTTCTGGAAACTGGCGGGCGCCGTAGCGGGTCTCGTCGATCTGCCCGAGCGGCCCTATGACGACCGGCTCGCGTCGCTGCTCGACGCAGGCATCGGGCTGTGGGACGTCGTGTCGGATGCGTTGCGCTGCGGCAGCCTGGATGCTGCGATACGGGATCATCGAACGAACGATCTCGTTGCGTTGATCGAAACGCTCCCCGAGCTTCGTGGGGTCGGTTTCAACGGCGGCACTGCGGCGCGCATCGGTCGAAAATTGCTGGAGGGAGTGGCAGAAATCCAGCTTTTCGACCTGCCGTCCAGCAGTCCCGCCTATACGCTGGCGCTAGCGGCAAAGACCGAGCGTTGGTCGATGATGCGCGTCTGCCTGCAGCAATGATGTCTGGAGGGGGCTGTAAAAGATAAAAAATGTCCGTTCATGCACCCTTCATGCAATCGCTCTACTTGACGCACCGCACACAAGGCCCGCAAGAGACAGAGCGCTATGCAAATCCATTCCCGCCTCATCACCGCCGCCGTCCTCGGAACGGCTTTTATGCTGACCGCTTGCGGAAAGCCCGAAACGATCACCGCCGGGGGCGATGACCCCGACGCCAAGGCGCTCAACGCCGCAGCCCCGGTCGAACTGCCGCCGATGGTCACCCACAGCCGCACCTATCGCTGCGCGGACGGCGCGCTCGTCTATGTCGACTTCCTGAGCAACAACAGCGCGACGCTCAAGAAGGACAAGGGCGAGGCCGGCACTCAGCTGAAGGCCGAAGCGGCCGGCAAGCCTTATACGGCGGAGGGCTATTCGATCAGCGGCGATGGTCCGCAGGTCGAGATTGCGATGCCGGGCAAGGCCGCCCAGAGCTGCAAGGCCTGATCGCAAGTCAGACGAAGGATCGAGCCGGCGGACGATGTTCGCCGGCTTTTTTCATGCCCCGTCTCCCGGCAGTGCAGGGGGCTGACATACATCGATCCAGGTCGCGCCGGTAAGCGCCGCGAGCCGGTCGGGCGTCAGAGCGACCGATGCGGTCCGCGAACCTGCAGCCGGATAGACGATGGCGAAATCGCGGAGCGACCGGTCGCAATAGACGGGCAGAGGCGTGGCAAGGCCGAACGGGCACACGCCGCCCACCGGATGGCCGGTCAGCGCCTCGACCTCGTCAGCATCCAGCATGCGCGGACGCCCGCCCAAGGCATCCTTGGTCTTGCGATTGTCCAGACGCGCGTCGCCGCGCGCGACGACGAGCAGCCGGCGTTCCCCGACGCGGACCGATAGGGTCTTGGCGATCTGCCCCGGCAAAACGCCAAGCGTTTCGGCCGCCTCGGTCACCGTCGCAGTACTGCGGCCCTGATCGATGATCTCCAGATCGGGCGCATGAGTGGCGAGAAAGATGCGAACGGAATCGAGGCTCATCGTGGTCAGTCTCTGCGGACGATCAGGCCGAATGGCAGGACGCCATCATCGGTGCCGTCGAAGTTGAGCTGGGCGACGGAAAAACCGCGCGACAGCAGGGTGACGGCGAGGCGTTCTACCTCTTTGCGCGGTAGCGCCCCGCCGGTCGCGGCCGTGCTTCCCGCCAGACGCAGCATGTGGATCGCCACCCCGCGCGGACGAAGAACGGCCATCATCTCCAGAAGCGCCGTCGCGCTGCTGCCCTGTGCATAGCTTTCATTGGCAATATCCAGGGTGA
>NZ_JAGMXV010000071.1 GCF_018006725.1 Rhizorhabdus sp. | reverse complement strand
CGCCGATCTCGACCTGCTCGGTGCTGTTGGTGATCAGGTTCTTGATCTCCTGCGCCGCCTCGGCGCTGCGCTGGGTCAGCGCACGCACTTCATGGGCGACCACCGCAAGGGCATCTATCCTGCCGAGATGCTGGCTCCGGTGCCGCCCGATCTGCACCGGCGCTACGTCATGCGACCGCGCTCGCCGCAGCGGCGGGACGTGAGGATCAGCCCGTCCTTGCGATCAAAGGTCGCCTTCGGCCGCCTGAACCTGATGGACGAGAATTATCCGATCGGTGAACCGGTCGACATCGTCTTCTGCCGCAATGTCCTGATCTACTTCGATAAGCCCACGCAGCAGAAGGTCGTTAACCGCCTGTGCGCTAAGCTGCGGCCCGGTGGCTATCTGATGCTGGGGCATTCCGAGTCCATCGCGGGCATGAACCTGCCCGTCAAAGCGGTTGCGAACACGGTGTTCCGGAGGAACTGATCATGCCCAAGGCCAAGACCCGTGTCCTCGTGATCGACGACAGCGCCAGCGTCCGCCAGACGATGAAGATGATCCTGGAGGAAGACCCCGAACTGGAGGTCGTCGCCACCGCCGCCGATCCTTTCGCTGCGGCACGTTACATTCAGGGCGAGCTTCCCGACGTCATCACGCTCGACGTCGAGATGCCGCGGATGGATCGTCTCACCTTCCTCCGCAAGCTCATGCAGCAATGCCCGATCCCGGTCGTCATGTGCTCCTCGTTGACGGAAGAAGGGTCGGAAACACTGCTCGAAGCCATGGCGGCGGGTGCGGTCGACGTCATATTGAAGCCGCGCGTCGGGGTGGCCGATCATCTGTCCGAAGCGCGGATGATGATCCGCGAGACGGTGAAGGGCGCTGCCAGGGCGCGCGTCCAAGGGCGGCGCGCAGTGTCGTCCACGCCGGCGCGGATCGAGCCACAGGCCAAGCTGACCGCCGATGCCGTGCTGCCGCCTCCCAGCGGAAAGGCGATGAGCCGCACGACCGAGATGGTCGTTTGCATCGGCGCATCGACCGGCGGAACCGAGGCGCTGCGCGAGGTGCTGGAGGCGCTGCCGGCCAATTCGCCGGGCATCGTGGTGGTTCAGCACATGCCAGAGAATTTCACCCGCGCCTTCGCCAAGCGGCTGGACGGGCTGTGCGAGGTCAGCGTCAAGGAGGCCGAGAATGGCGACACCGTCATGCGCGGCCATGTGCTGATCGCGCCGGGCGGCGGCCACATGATGCTCGAGCGGCAGGGCGCGCGCTATCTCGTCTCGGTACGGGAGGGGCCTCTGGTCTCGCGGCATCGTCCGTCGGTGGACGTGCTGTTCCGATCGGCGGCACGCTGCGCCGGCTCGAACGCCGTCGGCATCATCATGACGGGCATGGGCGACGACGGTGCTCGTGGTATGCAGGAGATGAAGCAGGCGGGAGCGCGCACCTTCGCGCAGGACGAGGCGACCTCGGTCGTCTTCGGCATGCCGAAGGAAGCGATCGCCCGCAATGCGGTCGACAAGATCGTCCCGCTCGGCGGCATCGCCCGCGAGTTGCTGCACGCTACGGCGCGCTGAGGAGAGTATCGGATGCAGCACCAAGTCCTCTCGATCGAGCAGCCCTGGCCGGGACAGGTTTTCGCCTCCCAGGACGAACTGTCGCGGATCGTCACGAGCCTCGACGCGCGCTTTCTCCAGGTGGGCACGACGCTCGCCGCAGCGGTCGAGGCGATCGACAAGGTCGTGGCCTCGCTCAACATAGTCGGTACCGTCTTCCAGAGCGGGGACGCCGCAGCAGCGGTCGACAATCTGACGAGCGCTGCGCGGCGGCTGTTCGACGTTTCGGCGCAGGTGTCCGACCGTGCGTCCGAAGTGTCGCTGATCCGGTCTGCCTCCTCGACGCTGCGCAAATATGTCGACGAGGTTCAGCGCACGTTGGAAGTGCTGCAGATCTACAGCATGAACGTGAAGATCGCTGCGTCGGGGGCGCCCGACTTCGTCGAATTCGCCGACGTGATGCGCCAGCAATTGACCGACGGTAAGATCGAAGCCGATGGCTTCGGCATCAAGCTGGAGCAACTCGAGGCCAGCCTCGCCGGCATGGAGCGTACCGATCGGCTGCTCGCGTCCGAATGCGCGCGCGTCGTGCCGCAGGTGCCCGAACGTCTGCTGCAGGATGCCAGCGACCTGCGCGAGCATCAGGCGCAACTCGCCAAGCTTGCCGAATCGACGGGGCAGATGGCTCGCTCTATTCAGGGCAATGTCGCGGCGGTGCTGGGTGCGATCCAGATCGGAGACATCGCCCGGCAGCGGCTTGAACATGTCCTGACCGGCTGCACGCTGCTCGATGCCTTTCTGGCGGGCCCCGAAGGCGCAGCGGACATCGGTGCTCAGACCCGCCATCACGTGCTCGCGATGCTGGTTGCGCAATTGGTCGACACTGCCTGCGATTTCCGGCGCGAGACCGAAGTCGTCATCGGATCGCTGCGCGCACTGGGCCCGCAGGCTGGCCGCCTGCTGGCGCTCAAGGATCATGGCGGCAATGGAGAGGATGGCCAGATATTCCTGCGCCGGCTGGAAACCGGCATTGCCGATGCGGCTGCCATGCTGGCCCAGCTTCACTGCGCCGACCGGCAGGCCGACGAGACGCTGAAGATTATCATTGCAACCGTGGCCGACCTGTCGACCCGGGTGGTCGCGATCCGCGATCTGCGGCTCGACGTGCAGCAGATGGCGATCAACATCGGCCTGCGCTGTCGCCGGGTCGAAAGCATCGGCCGCGCTGTCACGGTCATCTCGAACGAGATACGCGGCTATTCGGAAAAGCTCGACGCGACGATCGGCGGCATCACCAAGTCGGCCGACGAGCTCAACATGATCTCGCTGCGGATGCGCGACCGCTCCAATGCGGCTGGCGCCGGGGCGGGCGACGAGCTTACCCGGTCGCTAGACGCCATTCGCGAAGGGGCCCGCCGCACCGAGCAGGCGATGAAAAGCGCCACGACCGAAGCCAATGGCATATTGGGCATGCTGCGTCAGACCACCGACGAACTGGAAGCCGGCCTCGACCTGGGCGGGATCATCGAGGGTATCGCGACCACGCTCGCCGACGAAGTCGGATCCGGCGCGCCGCTTCCACCCGATGTCGACCACCCTGCGCGCCTGGTACTGGACGAGATCGCCCGGACCTATACCATGGCCAGCGAGCGTCGCATCCATGACCAGTTTCGTATCGGTGAGCCGATCGCCCTTGCCGCAGCAGCGACGATGGGCGGCGACGATGGGGACGACGACGCCTTGTTCGACGATGCGCTCTTCTAGGCGGGACGGTCGCCCGGCGATATGAGCTATGTCTTCTCCGACTTTCCGGTCGACGGCGGGGGGCTGGCTGCCGCACTGGACGCCTTTGCCGGTGCGTCGCTTCCCGAAGGGCTGGCGCTCGCACGTTTCGATGAGGGCGGCCTGCTCGAAGATGCCAGCGACGCGTTCCTGTCGCTGTTCGGCTATCGACGGGCCGAGGCGCTCGGCAAGCCCTATGCGCTATTTCTTGCTTCGGCCGGAGGGGAGGGAGCGGACTTTGGCGCGGCCTGGAGTGCGGCGGGCGGCAACTCCCCGTCAGCGACGATCCGTGGCCGCAGGCGCGACGGTAGCGCCGTTCTGCTGCAAGGCGGATTTCGCCTTTGCGAGCGGCTTTCGGCAGCCGGGCGACAGCTGGTCGTAGCCGGCTTCGACATCACCGGACAGAGCGACGTCGTCGCGATGCTGCGCGACCAACTCGCTGTGGTGCAACGGACGATGCTGGTTGCCGAGTTCGATCTCGACGGCCGCATCCTCGCCGCAAACGAGAATTTTCTGGCGGCCTATGGTTATGAACTTGGCGACCTGATCGGACGCTATCACGCCATCTTCGTCACCCCCGCTTATGCCGGCACGGAGGAGTATCGGCAGTTCTGGGCCTCGCTGCGCTACGGTCGGAGCCAGGTGGCACGGCATCGGCGCTTCGGTCGGGATGGGCGCGAGCTGTGGGTCGATGCCTTCTACAGTCCGGTCACGGATTCGAGCGGTTTGCCGATCAAGATCGTCGAGTTCGCGATCGACCGGACGCTGGAGCGCCGGGTGGAACGACGCCGCGAGGAGGAGGCCCGCTATCTCGCCGAGCGCGATGCTCTGACCGGCCTGCACAACCGCGTCGCCTTCACGCGACACCTTCAGGAACTGGCGCTGGCGCAGGACACGGGGCGCGGTCAGGCGCATGTCGTGCTGGTGGTCGACCTCGACGGTTTCCGGACGATCAACGATGCCTATGGGCATCAGGCCGGGGATGCCCTGCTCTGGGTCATGGGCCAGCGCGTCCGCTCGGTCGCACGGGACCAGGATTTCGTCGCGCGGCTCGGCGCCGATCAGTTCGCCATCGTCGCGCCGACGACGTCGGCCGACGCAGACCTGTCTCGACAGCTGGCCGAGCGGTTGCTGGGAGAGCTTCCCCAGCCGCTGGACGTGCAGGAAGAGCGGCTCTCGGTCGGCGCGTCGATCGGCGTGGCGGTCTTCGGCGGTGACGCTGGGCTGGCGAGCGTGGCCGAGGACTGGCTCGCTTATGTCGATTCCGCCCTGGCCGAAGCCAAGCGGGCGGGGCGGGGCACCTATCGTCTGTTCGATCAGGCGCTCCATGCCCGCATTCAGCGGCGCCAGTTGATCGAGCGCGAACTGGACGGAGCTCTGCGCCAGGGCGCCATAGTGCTGCACTATCAGCCTATCGTCCGCCTGTCGGACGAGCGCATCGTAGGATATGAAGCGCTTGCGCGCTGGACGCATCCGAGCCTCGGTACCGTGTCGCCCGACGAGTTCGTGACCGTTGCGGAAAAGACCGGGCAGATCCATGCGATGGGCGCGGCCCTGCTCGGTCAGGCGCTGCAATTCGCCGCATCGCTGCCGCCCGAGATCGGCGTTGCGGTCAATCTTTCGGCGATGCAGCTTCGCCGCGAAGGGCTGGCCGCGACGGTGACTCAACTCGCGCGCCTGCACGATGTCGATCCGGGCAGGATCGAGATTGAGATCACCGAAACGGCGGCGCTGGGCAAGGCGCCTGCGGTTCTCAACAATCTCCGCCAGCTGAAGGACGCGGGCTTCCGCCTGTCGCTCGACGACTTCGGGACAGGCTATTCGTCGCTCTCGCACCTGCTGTTGCTCAGTTTCGACCGGATCAAGATCGACCGGAGCTTCGCCGGGCGCTTCCTGGAATCGACCGAGTGCGCCTGCATCGTCGATGCGGTGCTCGGCCTCGGACGCGCGCTCGGCATCAGCGTCATCGCGGAGGGAATCGAGACGGCCGAGGGTGCAAGCCGCCTGCGCGCTATGGGGTGCGACTATGCGCAGGGCTATCATTTCGGCAGGCCGCTGGCTCCCACCGACATACACCGCCTCGTGCCGAGCAGCCCGACCGATGCAGCCTAATCGCGCAGGAAGAGTTCGGCTGCCGCCTCGACGATAGCGTCCCGATCGAGCCGGTAGGTGGAATAGAGATCGGGCAGGTCGCCGGTCTGCCCGAAGCGGTCGAGACCGAGCGGGCTCACGCGCTGGCCGCGCACGCCGCCCAGCCAGGAGAGAGCCGACGGGCTGCCGTCGATCGCCGTCACCAGCCCGGCCGTCGGTGAGAGATCTCCCAGCAGTCGGGCGATATGCGAAGGCTGCGAGCTTCCCTCCCGCCAGCGCGCGGCACGGCTGGCGGACCAGTCACGGTGGAGCAGATCGGGTGAAGTGACGTTGAGCAACCCGAGGCCCGGAAGATCCTCGCAGAGCGTTTCCCAGGCCGACAGCGCCTCGGGGGCGATCGCGCCGGTGAAGGCGATCGCCGCCTCGGCGCCTCTGGCCGGCTTGCGCAGCCAATAGGCGCCCTTCAACGCATCGGCCTGCCAGCCATCGTCCTGCCGGGCGACCTGCGCGATGCTGCGCGTGGTCAGGCGCAGATAGACCGATCCACCATTGTCTGCCTGCAGATGCTCGAATGCCCAGCGCATCATCAGCGCCAGTTCGTCGACCCAGGCCGGTTCGAAATAGGTGAGGCCGGGCTGGCCCATGCCGATCAGCGGGGTGTTGATCGACTGGTGCGCACCGCCTTCCGGCCCCAACGTGACACCCGATGGCGTCGCAACCAGCAGGAAACGGGCATCCTGGTAACAGCCATAGTTCAGTGCATCGAGCCCGCGCGCGATGAACGGGTCATAGACCGTCCCGATTGGGATCAGCCGCGTGCCGAAGGTGGGCGCCGACAGGCCGAGCGCGGCCAGCATCAGGAACAGATTATGTTCGGCGATGCCCAGTTCGATATGCTGGCCAGCATGATGGCCCGACCATTTCTGCGCCGACGGGATGCGCGCCGCCTGGAAGACGTCGCGCAGCTCCTGCCGCCGGAACAGGCCGCGCTGGTTCACGAAGGCGCCGAGATTGGTCGAGACGGTCACGTCGGGAGATGTCGTGACGATGCGGTCGGCCAGCGGATGCCCCGACTTGGCGAGGTCGAGCAGGATGCGGCCGAAGGCGGCCTGCGTCGACTGCTCGTCCCCCTCGGGAACCGGTAGCAGGGCCGGCACCGGCACCGGTTGCGCCTTGGCGGTCGCGGGGCGGCGCGCGAGCGGGGAGGCGGCGACGAAGCGACGGACGACCGCCTCGACATTGTCGCCGAGCCCGGCATAGGGCGACCATTCCTCGCCTTTGGCGATCCCCATCGACTGGCGCAGGCCGTCGATCTGGGTCGGGTTCATCAGCCCGGCATGATTGTCCTTGTGACCGGCGAAGGGCAGGCCATAGCCCTTGACCGTATAGGCGATGAACAGGGTCGGCCGGTCGTCGTCGGCGCGGGCGAAGGCGTCGAGCAGCGTTTCGATGCAATGCCCGCCGAGATTGGTCATCAGCGCGGCGAGGCCGGCATCGTCGAACCCGTCGATCAGCGCCAGCGCCTCGTCCTGTCCGGCGAGATCGCGCGTCAACCGCTCGCGCCAGGCCGCACCGCCCTGATAGGTCAGCGCGGCGAAATCGGCATTGGGGCAGGTGTCGATCCAGTCGGCGATCGCCTGCCCGCCGGGCCGGCGGAACGCCTCGCGCTGCAGCCGGCCATGCTTCAACGTCAGCACGCGCCAGCCGCAGGTGCGGAAGATGTCGTCGAAGCGGCCGAACATGCGGTCGGCGGTCGTCGCGTCGAGCGACTGCCGGTTATAGTCGACGATCCACCAGCAATTGCGGATGTCGTGCTTATAGCCCTCGATCAGCGCCTCGTAGATATTGCCTTCGTCCAGCTCGGCGTCGCCCATCAGCGCGATCATCCGCCCGGCATCGGCCTCGTCGAGCTGACCGTGCGCGATCAGATAATCCTGCACCAGGCTGGCGAACGCGGTGACGGCGACGCCGAGGCCGACCGATCCGGTCGAGAAGTCGACCGGGATGCGGTCCTTGGTCCGGCTGGGATAGCTTTGAGCGCCGCCGAGAGCGCGAAAGCGCTGCAACTGGTCGAGGCTCTGATTGCCGAGCAGATAATGGATCGCGTGGAGCACCGGCCCGGCATGCGGCTTGACCGCGACCCGGTCCTGCGGGCGAAGCGCATGGAAGTAGAGGGCGGACATGATCGCCGTCATCGACGCGCAGGACGCCTGATGCCCGCCCACCTTCAGCCCATCGCGGCTCTCGCGCAAATGGTTCGCATTGTGGATCGTCCAACTCGACAGCCAGCGCAGTCGCCCCTCGAGCGCCTCCAGCGCGGCGACGGTATCGGGGTCCTGCGGCTTGACGTCGTGCTGCATCGGCATGCTCCCTGAAGCGCCGGGCGACCGGCTGTCGCAGGATAATGCAAAGTTGCATGCTCCTTCTTGCGAATATGCTTGGCAATTTCCTGTGATTCGGCAGAAAATTGCGCTTACGGACATGAATGAGGATGATGATGCCAGAGAACGCGCTGGATGCGATAGACAGGCGGATATTGGCGGAACTGCAGGGGGATGGACGCATCACCAACCACGAGCTGGCGTCGCGCGTCGGCCTGTCCCCCAGCCCCTGCCTGCGCCGTGTCCGTCAGCTCGAGGAGATGGGGGTCCTGTCTGGCTATGTTGGGCTCGTCGACCCTGCGGCGCTCGGCCTGCACGTCAGCGCTTTCGTGCGGGTGCGGCTCGACGGGCAGGATGATCGCCACCTCGCCGCTTTCGAAGAGGCCGTGTCGGGCTTTCCCGAGGTCATGGAATGCTATCTGATGACCGGCGAAAGCGATTATCAGCTGCGCGTTCTGGTCGCCTCGCTTGCTGCGTTCGAGGATTTTCTGCGTCAGAAGTTGACCCGCATCACGGGCGTGTCACAGGTGACGTCCAGCTTTGCGCTGAGGCCCGTGGTCTATCGCACCGCGATCCCGGTCGAGGCGAGAGGAAAGGGATAGCCGCCATGATCGAAGCGATCGCCCATCTGGGCCTGCTGGACGACGAGGATATCCGGCTGGACCTCGCCGCGCTGGAACTGAGCGCGCTCGATCATCCGGGTGTCGACCTCTCCTCCTATGTCGAATTGCTCGACGCGATCGAAGTCGATCTTCGCGCAATGGCCGTGGCGGCTGACGACGTGATGGCGCAGGCGGCCGCGCTGGCCGAAGTCTTCGCCGTTCGCCAGGGCTTCACCGGCGACCGCAACAGCTATGACGCGCCGGTCAACGCCGATCTGATCCGCGTGATCGACCGTCGCATGGGGCTGCCGATCGCGCTCGCCATTCTGTATGTGGGGCAGGCGCGGCGGCTTGGCTGGTCGGCGCATGCGCTGAACACCCCGGCGCATGTCATGGTCCGGATCGGCGCCGACGAGCGGGCGGTGGTGATCGACCCTTTTCACGAGGGCGCGATCGTCAGCCGCGACACGATTGTCCGCCTGATCCGGCAGGCGTTGGGGCCGGGGGCTTCGATAGACGCGCAGAATATGGCGCCGCTGTCCAACCGACTGGCGCTCGTCCGCCTGCTGACCAACCAGGTGATCCGCGCCGAGCAGGGCAAGGATTCGGCGCGCGCGCTGATGGTGCAGGAGCGCATCGCCACGGTGGCGCCATCCTATGGGCAAGGCTGGTGGGATCTTGCGCGCTTCCAACTCGCCGATGGTCAGGTCGAGGGCGCGCGCGAGAGTTTGAGCGCGATGCTGGAGGTGACCCGCGACCCGGAGATGCGCGCTCAGGTCAGTGCGGCGCTGGAGGCGTTGGCCTTTCGGTAAAGTCGGTTTTCAGCAAGCGAAGCGCTGGAGCGCCTTGTCGACCAGGGCCTTCTCGGCGATCGGCTTGGCGACGATCGCGAGCCGCCCGTCCGCCTCACGCCGTGCCACCAGCAGGACGACCTCGGCCTCGACCTCGCCCATGTCGACGACGGCGCGCGCAGGGGCGCTGCCGAGCAGCATGCGCGCCGACAGGGCACGGTCGACCTTGAGCGCGGGGCGCCGCTCACCGCGTTCGGCGGCGACGACGGCCTTGATTCCGCCTTCGACGCCCAGCAGCCAGCCATGGAGCGAGCCGGGCGCGAGGCATAGCCGGTGCGCGTGGGTCAGGACCGCCGCGAACTCGGTCACGCGTTTGCGATCATAGTCGCGCCCGAACACGAGCTTCACGACCGGAGTCATCGGGGCGCGTGCCTGCGGCACGATTCCGGCGTCGGCAATCATCGCCTCGAACGCTTCAGGTTCCGCCTCGGCCGCCAGCGCGACGTCATAGGCCAGTGAAAGCGCGCGGTAGAGCGCGTTGCGCGTCCGTCCCTCGCAGGCGACCGCTTCCTGCGCGAGGTCCTGCGCATCCTGAACCAGTTCGGAAAGAGGCGGCTGGTCCAGATCGGTGTAGGGAGCAGGCGCAGGGCCGTCCTCGGTCTGCACTGAAGGATCGGTCAGGGGTTGGGCTGGCCCGGCAAAGGCAGTGGTCACCGCCTGCACGATGTCGGCGGGCAGGTTCGCGCCGGCCGCTTCCTTCCAGTTGACAACACCGTGGATCATGTCGATCCGGCTGCCGTCCGAAGAATAGGGCATCAAGATGCCGCGATAGAGGATCGGCTGGCCCCGGCGGTTGATATAGTCGGCCTCGAAGCCGACTGGCGCGCGGTTTGCCAATATCTCTGCATAATGTTCGGTCAGCCGTGCGAGCAGTGCCTGGCCCGGCACGTCGGCAACGGTCGCCACATTTGCGTCGATCTCGCCTTCTTCGCGCAGCGCGCGACCGAGATAGGTAATGCCGGGGTTGAGCGGGTCTACCGAGAAGTCGAGCAGCACCGAATGCGGACCGAACTCGCCCAGCGCTGCCGCATCCAGATCGCCGATCGCCGGATAATCGCGTCCGTCGAGCAGCGACAGCCACATCTCATAGGCGCGGATATGCATCCGCCGCTCGTCCGCGCCGATCATCGGCGGCAGGTCCATGCAGGGTTCGTCGCCGATCGGGAAATCCCAGTCGGCGAAGTCCTCCGCGATGAACGAGCGATAATCTTCCATTCCAGTCCCCATCGGCGGCCAGTCCGGAATCGCCGCTCTCGCCTTCGTCATGCGCCCCGGCCGGTTGATGATTGGTAAAAATGGTCCCGGCCACGTGGTGTCCGAAGCTCCGCCGCACGGCATGACGCTGCGGATTGCCGGGGGGAGCGGGAGGAAGCGACGATCCGAACATCGAGCGCTTGAATATGCCGATAACCACTGTTAAGGCGCGCCACACCAGCGAGCCGCTTTAGCTCAGTTGGTAGAGCATCGCATTCGTAATGCGGGGGTCACAGGTTCGAGTCCTGTAAGCGGCACCATCCCTTCAGCAGTATATAGAACCCGCTTCCTGAGGGCGCGGATATTCGCTCCCTGGTTCGGTCGGACCCGGCTCACCGATGCCGGCCATGCCCTACGGATGTTGAGGGCTGATGTGCATCAGATGCCGAAGCCACCATCGATCGTATGGCTCGTGCCGGTGATCCAACCCGCCTGCGGTCCAGCCAAGTAGCTGACGAGAGCGGCAATCTCGGGGGCGGTGCCGTGCCGTTTTATCGCCATTGCGCCATGCAGTTGCGCCGCATGAGGAGCGTCGGCGGGGTTCATCTCCGTATCCGTGGGGCCCGGCTGAACGACATTCACCGCTATGTTGCGATGACCGAGCTCGCGCGCAAGGCCGCGCGCCAGGCCGTGGAGCGAAGCCTTGCTCATCGCATAGGCCGCAATTCCGGGGAAAGGGACGCAATCGCCATTGGTCGAACCGATAAGAATGATCCGTCCGCCGTCCGGCATTGATCGGGCGGCCTCGACAGAGCCGTGGTAGGCACCACGGACGTTGACGTCGAACAGTCGATCGGCGTCCGCAGCCTCGACGTCGAACGCCGAGGAATAGATAAGCACGGCCGCGTTGTAGACGAAAATATGGAACGGGCCGTCCTCTCCGATCAGCGCGGCCATGGCGTTCCGGTCGGCGGCATCGGCTTTTCGCGCCGTGGCGCCGGTTTCCGATGCGAGCGCAAGGGCTGCACCCTCCGAAGATCCGTATGTGAAGACCACCTCGTCACCGTCCCGGGCGAAGCTGCGCACTATCTCCGCGCCAATCCCCCGGCTCCCCCCGACGATCAGGATTTTCCGCCGGTTTCCGCTTAACGCCATCGCTGCCCTCATGCGTTTATGTATACATGATTCGAAATTGACGCATAGCTTGGCGCGAATCAGTGCCGCCGCATAGCGTCAAAGAATACACATATGTGGAAGTTGACTTGGGTCGAGACACCCTTGGCTTTAGCGGCTTACCTCTATTCGCTCTCTTCCGCTCGCTAAAGCTGCATTTCGCATCCGTTTCAGCTTGAAAATCAGGGGCAGCCGAAAAATTGTATCCATATTTTATCAAAACCGCCCAAAAAGCGATTGACACCCATGGCGTTGAGTACAACTCTTGGCGACGTCCGATGTTGCGGCGCTTCCGCTGAACACCGGTGATGGGCGGACCAGTTCGGAAAGGGACGGCGCCCGCTTTATTGTCAGCATGGCAGAAAAGGGGGGTATATGTTGAACTTCCATCACCTTCGGCAGGTGAGCGCATCAGCTCTTGCGCTCGCACTTATGTCGGCTTCATCGATGGCTTTTGCGCAGAGCGAGGCTTCATCGGCATCCGCAGATCGGGGCGAAGTTTCTGAAGGCGACATCGTCGTCACGGGTCTCAAGCGTGACAGTAAACTGATCGAAACTCCGGTTTCTATTTCGGTCTTCGATTCAGAGTCGATTGTAAATGCCGGTATTCAGAAACCAAACGACTTCCTGCAACTCACTCCGAACGTAGATATCGTCAGTTCGGTCAATGCTGGCGACTTTCTGATCAATGTTCGCGGTCAGGCGTCAATCCGCAACGCGGAGCCTTCGGTCGCGATCCTTATCGATGGCGTCAAGATCGGCAGCCCTGCCGAGTTCAACTCGGCCCTGTTCGACCTCGAACAGATCGAAGTGCTAAAGGGCCCGCAGGGCACCGTCTATGGTCGCAATGCTTCCGCTGGCGCGATCGTCATCACGACGAAGAAGCCCACCGAGGAGTTCACCGGTAGCGGCATGTTCTCCTATGGCAAGTTCGGTACCTACAATGCGAACGCCAGCCTGAGCGGGCAGATCATGCCTGGTCTGACGGCCCGGATCTCGGGTGCTTTCACCGGCACCGACGGCAGCTACACCAACGTCAACACCGGCGAGAAAACGCAGCGGTTCAAGGAAGAGGTCGGGCGCCTGCGTCTCCGCTGGGACGATGGCGGCCCCTTCACGGCCGATGGGCGGATCCTGCTGTCGCATGCGACCGGTGGCGCCGTGACCTATACGGCAAAAATTCAGGCAGTGCCCGGACTGTCGCCGAACGGTACTCTGGTCCACGGCATTCCGATCACCGATATCAGCGCTAACAAGAATCTCAACATTCCGTTCATATCCGACGTACCGGGCCGCTATGAGCGCGATATCTTCAGCACGGGCCTGATGCTGAACTATGATTTCGAGAGCGCGGATCTGACATCGATCACCGGCTATTCGAACGTTCGCCAGTTTTCGAGCGGTAAGAACTATCCCTATAGCAATGCGTCGGATCCGACCACGAACTATTTCGGTTGGACCCCGATCTTTGGAGACCGGACGCAGAATCTGGTCATCAAGACCAAGCAGTTCATGCAGGAATTGCGGTTGACGTCGAAGCCGGGCGATTTCCTGGAATGGCAGGTCGGCGGCGAATTCGTCTGGAACAAGCGCGACTACAGGATCGGCAATACGCTTAACGGCGCGCTGCCTGCCGGGATCACCGCCGCGGAACTGGTCGGCTATGTCGGCTATAACGCCGCCGGACAGCGCACCCTTGTCGGCGGCGGCAATGCCATTCCGTTCCCGGTCGGCATCTTCGGCCTCAATAGCGCCTATCCCACGACGAACCTGGTCGAGGATCGGTTCGTCGGCAAGAACTACGCGCCCTTTGCGAACGTCACGGTGCATTTCACCAAGCAGCTGTCGCTCGAGCTGGCCGGCCGCTACGATATCGAAAAGCGCAGTACGGGATCGATCGGGCCGGATCAGCCCAATCCTTTCCTGGGCGGTGCGAGCTACAACGCCTGCGTCCGCATTACCGGTCAGACCGCTGCCCAGTGTGCCGACGGGATCAGCAAGACCTTCAAGCAGTTCCAGCCCAAGGCTACGCTGACCTACAAGATCGGCGACAATGCGTCGGCCTATGCCAGCTGGGGTCGCAGCTTCAAGTCGGGCGGTTTCAACCCGATCGGCACGCGCGAAACGGCGGTTCTGAGCCGTGTCACGCTGTTCCGCCAGCAGGACCCGTCTCTCAGCGCTGCCGCTGCACGGGCCCGGGCCGAGGCGGCGATCATCACCCAGGACACCTTCAAGAAGGAAGTCGCAACGACCTATGAAGTCGGTTTCAAGAGCGAGCTGTTCGATCGGGTGCTGACGTTGAACACCGCCCTGTTCTGGACGGACGTAAAGAACAACCAGCAATATGTGTTCGACCCGATCGCCTTCGTGGAATCGATCGAATCCATCGACAAGTCCCGGATCAAGGGCCTCGAAATCGACGCCACCGTCCGTCCGACCAAATGGCTGACCTTCTTCGGTGCGTTCGGTTATATCGACGCGAAGATCCGCAAGCTCGCGGCCAATCCGGCAGCGGTCGGCAAGACGCCGCCCTATGTGCCGGAAACGACGCTCACGCTCGGTTCGTCGGTCGACATCCCGCTGGACGATACCAAGAATTTCATCGGTCGCGTCGAATATAACCGCACCGGACGCACCGAATATAACACGATCAACGATCCCGATTTTGCCCGCACGCCCTATTCGGTCGTCAACGGTCGCCTAGGCATCAAGACCGACAACTGGGATATGACCTTGTGGGGTCGTAACCTGTTCAACAAGCGCTACGTCAAGGAAATCGCGCCGATCATCGCCGGCACGGCCAACGCATTTTCGCTGGCTGACCTGCGTACCTACGGCCTGGAGGTGCGCTTTCGCTTCTGACGTCTGTGACCGGTGGCGACATGGTGCCGCCACCGGTCCCCTTCCCAAGGCCTTGGCCGCCAGCGCGCAAGACGGAGGATATTATGGGAAATTCCTATCAGCGGCACGGGCATGTGATGCCGACCTGGTCGCCGCCTTTCGCGCCTGGTCCCTATTATATGGAAAAGTACCACTCGGTCATCGTGGAGCTGGAGATTCCACGCGACGAGGTGCTGTACATGACCCCCGAACCGCTCACGCCGGTCGGTGGCGACCGTGTGTATGCGATCGTCGTGGACGGTTCCCAGCCTCCGCACAGCCTTCATTATCATGAGGCGCTGATCTGCCACGAGGTCGAGTTCGAGGGGAGGCGTGGCATGCACATCCCCTATATCTGGACCTCGACCGACACCGCGACGTTTACGGGCCGCGAGATATACGGGATGCCGAAGTTGCTGTGCGACGATGGTCGGCTCGAGATCCACGCGAACGAGGTCTACGGCAAGCTCGAGAAATATGGACGGACGATGATGGAGGTGGCCGCCATCACCGATCAGAAGGGATCGGTCGAGGAGCTCCCGAACCTTTCGAGCTGGATCATGGTCCGCCACATTCCGTCGCCCGATCCCAAGGTGCCGGCGCGGCGGCAGGTCGTCCATGCTCAGACGGCCGACTTCAAGCTCGATTTCCTGTGGAAGGGCCGGGGCTGGGCACGGATGGGCTATCCCGGGACCTCGGCGATCCACCGGATCCCGACCGACAAGGTGACCAATGCCTGGTACGGCAACTTTTCCTTCGTCCTGACACCCGCGCAGATCCTCGAAGACATCGAGTACAACTTCACCGAGTGGAACTGATCGCCTCGGCGACTGCACCCGACGTCCGGAGTGACATGTGAAAGCGGACAACCGAATTTCGCTGGAGGGCCGTGTCGTACTGATTTCCGGAGGCGGTTCCGGCATCGGTCGGGCTGCAGCGGCGCTGGCGGTCGGGCGAGGTGCGTCGGTGGTGCTGGGCGACAAGGATGTGGCTGCGGCCGAACGGGTCGCTGCCGAGCTGGGACACGACCGGGCGATGGCGCATCGTCTGGACGTCGTCGACCCGTTTTCCTGCTCCACGATCGTCGCTGCGACCGAGGCCCGGTTCGGCAAGCTCGACGGGCTGGTGAGTGCAGCCGGGCTGACGGGGGCCGCCGCACCGCTTGCCGATTGCGCATTGGAAACCTGGAACAGCGTGATCGCCGTCAACCTGACCGGCATGTTCCATCTGATGCAGCCCGCGATCAAGCTCATGTTGCAAGGCGGCCGCGGTTCGATCGTCAACCTGTCCTCGGTCGCTGGCCTCGTCGCCGTGCCCGACCAGGTCCAGTATATCGCCAGCAAATTCGGGGTCATCGGCCTGACCAAGAGCGCGGCGATCGATTATGCCGCTCAGGGCATCAGGGCCAATGCGGTCTGCCCGGGTGGAACGCGGACGCCCATGCTCGCGGGGTGGGTCGAGGCGGATCCCTCGCGCGAACGCTTCCTCGCGGCCGGGCATCCGATCGGCCGGGTCGCCGAGCCCGAAGAACTGGCCGAGGCGATCGTCTGGCTGCTGTCCGACGCCGCCTCGTTCGTCACCGGCGCCGTCCTGACGGTTGACGGCGGGCTGACCATTTCCTGATCCATCCCTCAGCGGAAGACCCCAAGGAGTTTCGATGAACAAGATGCTACTCGACGGCAAGGTGGCGATGGTGACCGCCGCAGGCTCGGGCATCGGTCGGGCTTCGGCGCTGACCATGGCCGCGAGGGGCGCCCAACTGATGGTCACCGACATCGACCTCGCCCGTGCCGAGGCGGTGGTCGCCGAGATTGTCGAGGCCGGCGGTTCGGCCGCAAGCACCCTGTGCGACATCGGGGACGAGGCCAGCATCCGCGATGCGATCGCAGCGACCGAGGCGCGGTTCGGTCGTCTCGACATTTTGCACAACAATGCCGCCCTGCTGTCCGACGAGGCGCTCGCCAGCGATAACGACGTGCTGAACGTGCCGGTCGATATCTGGGACCGCACGATGGAGGTCACCGTTCGCGGAACCATGCTCGCCTGTCGCTATGGCGTTCTCGCCATGCGTCGGGCCGGCGGGGGCAGCATCATCAATACCGGATCGATCTATGGCTTGCGCGCGGCGAACCGGATGCCCGCCTACAGCGTGTCGAAGGCTGCGGTCCACATGCTGACCGAGGTGGTTGCCACCGCACATGGGCGGGAAGGGATACGCTGCAACGCCGTGGCCCCATCGATGATGCGCACACCGACGCTCGACCGCCTCGTGCCCCGGGAGATCGTTGCTTATAACGAAGACGCCGCTCTGCTTCCGCGCATGGGCGGTCCGCAGGATGTGGCGGAAATGGTGGCGTTCCTAGCGTCCGATGCGGCCAGCTATCTGACGGGGCATGTCTTCCCAGTGGACGGCGGTACCATGGCGCACCTGCCGACCTATGGCGACGAGCGCCGCTTTCTCGAATCCGTGCAACAGGCCTGAGTGGCCGAGGGAGCGTAGGGCCGGGAACGCCGGTCTCCGGGGCGACCGGCACCGCCGTTACGGGCTACAGGGGCGACCTGATCGCTTCCGATATCGCGCCTCCGTCAGGCCGTCGGCGGCTCCGTACCAAGCGCGCCGGGATTCATGATATTGTCGGGGTCCAACTCGCGTTTGATGGCGCGGAACAGCGACGCCGTCTCCGGCGCGAGCCGCTGCTGATAGGGATAGGCCCGCCCGAGTTGCGTGTGGAGCGCGCCGATCGCGTCGAACCTTTCTATCATCTGCCGGCGCAGGGCCGCGACGAAGGCTTCGGCGGCGGGCCGGGCAGGCGCGTCGGCGGGATATGTCCCTCCCTGTGCGCGGAGCAGATGATCGGCAAAGGGCGTCAGCCGGTCGCGCCACAGGAACATCGGCTCGAGCGTTACGGCGCCGCCGCCCAGCGTCGCGAGAAGATGGCGCACCTTGATCCCATGCTCGGCAATGCCTTCCGCATGCTCCCGGACAAGCGCTTCAACAGCCGCCATGCCCTCCAGCGCGCGCGAGTGGGGCAGAATGGCGTGGATCGGCACCCAGCGTTCGCCGGGCGCGCCGGCGAGACCCGTCACTGGTCCGAAGGGCATACGGAGCATGGCGCTGGCGACGGCAGCGTCGGACGGCATCAGATCTCGTTCCCGCGCCAGTGCGGTCGCCGCTGCGATACGGCTCTGGCATTCGGCAGCATCCTCGCCTTCGACGAAAATATGCACAGCCATGCCTCGCCCCGGTGCGGTGCGAAGACTGGCTCGGGCCATGGCGACGCCTTCGGCCGCCCGTTTCGCCAGCGATCCTCCCCCGCTGATCAAGGCGCGGAGATAATCGCCCTTCGCCCGGAGCCCGGTCTGGCGCACCCGCTCGCTCTCGAGCTTGACGTCCAGCGCCATCACCTGGCTGGCATGGCCGTCGCGACCGATCGCTTCCAGAAAATCGAACAGGGCGGAAAGGTCGGCCGTGGCGAAGCTCACCACGTCCCGCGCAGGAGGCCGTCGGCGAAGGCGCAGAACGATCGCGGTCTTGATGCCCATCACACCGGCATCGGCGGTGAAGAGACCCGTCAGATCGGGGCCGAAATGCCGGAGAAAGGGCGAAGCTGTCTCGACACCGAAACTGCCGGTGCGCAGCGTCGCGCCCGTTCCTGTAACCACCTCGATGCCGATCACGGAATCGGCGGCGGTGCCATGGCGTCCGGTGCCGTAGAAAATCGCATTCTGTGCGATCGCGCCACCGACCGTGGCGACCCGGCCCGACACCGGTCCGCGAAACGGAGCCTCCAGGCCGAGTGGCGCCAGCGCCTCGTCCAGCGCCTGCCAGGTGACCCCCGGTTCTACGATGGCGTAGAGGTCGCGACCGTTGATCTCCCGGATGGCGTCCATGCCGCGCAGGTCGACCTGTACCGCATGATCCGGGCGGGAGGACAGATAGCCCGCCGTGTAGCTCGCTCCTCCTCCGCGAGGGACGAGATGCAGCTTGTGCTCCCGCGCGATGCCGACCAGGCGCCGGATGTCGCCTGCCCCGGCGGGGCGTACCACCGCGAGAACGGGATCGCCCTGATAGAAGATATCCTGCCCGGCAAGCGCGAGGCTATCCTGGTCGCTGATTACCCGATCCTCACCCAGCGCAGCCCGCAGGGCCGCGAGCGCGTCGGTGGTCATGCGGGCTTCGACATGAAATGCTTGCGCAGCTCCGTCTTCAGCACCTTGCCGTTGGCGTTGCGCGGCAGTTCGTCGATCAGGGCCAGCTCCTTGGGGATCTTGAACGACGCGATCTTGCCCTCGCAGAAGGCCGTGATGTCGGCGGCACTCAGCGAGCGACCCTCGCGGGGCACGGCGACGGTCAGCAGACGTTCGCCCCAGCGCTCGTCCGGCAGGCCAATCACAGCGGCTTCGAGGATGTCGGGGTGCCGGACGAGCACTTCCTCGATCTCGCGCGGGTAGACATTGACGCCACCCGTGATCACCATGTCCTTCTTGCGGTCGACAATGTAGATGAAGCCCTCCGCATCGCGTTTCGCAAGGTCGCCGACGCTCACCCAGCCGTCCTTGCTCGCCTGGGCGGTTTCCTCCGGCCGGTTATAATAGCCGTTGAACAATGTGGGCGAGGAAACCCAGAGCTCACCGACCTCTTCCGGGTCGCACTCGCTGCCATCCTCGCGCCGGATGCTGACCCGGGCGTGGGGCTCGGGGGTGCCAACGCACCGATCCTTGAGCAGCTGGAAGCGTGGACGCAGGTTGCACACCACGCCCATCTCGGTCGAGCTGTACAATTCGTGCAGCACATCGTCGCCGAAGAAGTCGACGATCTTTTCCTTCATCGCCTGTGGCAAGGCTGCGGCGCTGGAAATGATCGAGCGGATTTTCGGGCGGCGATAGGTCGCCAAAATGTCCGCCGGCAGCTCGAAGATCATCTGAAAATGGGTAGGGACCAGGAAAATCCCGGTGAAGTCGCCGCTCTTCAGTTTGGCCAGCGTGGTCTTTGCATCGAAACGATCGAGGATCTCGAACCAGCCGCCCGAGGCCAGCGATGCCAGCGGATAGGCCAGACCGCCGCCGAAGGCGAGGGCGGTGACCACCAGGAAGCTGTCATCCGGGCCGAAGCAGCCGAACTCGGCCGCGCTGATCAGCCCGAACAACAGACGCGAGCGGTGGGAGAGCAATACGCCTTTCGGTAGCCCTGTCGTGCCGGACGTGAACGGGATGGTCCAGACGTCCCATTCCTCGATGACGGGAAGGCTCTCCGGCTTTGGTGGTGCCGCGATCAGCGCCTCGTAATCCTTGCCGAACTCGATGATCCGGATCGACGGGTCGAAGCCTGCTGCGCGGACGGCAGGCGCCGTTTCGGCATCGGTGAAGATGACCTTGGCTTCGGCGCTTTCGACGACCGCCTTGATTTCGCTGGGCGTGAAGCGCGGATTCACCGTCGCCAGTGCCACGCCGGCATCCGGCAGGCCCAGCGCCACTTCGATATATTCGATGCAGTTGCGCGCGACGATCGCGCCATTCTGACCCTTGGTCAGGCCGAGCGTCGTGATCGTCGCATCGCGCAGCTTTTCCGACCGCTCCACGAGCATCCCGTAGCTGAGCGTCCGGTCTCCGCACACCACCGCCTTGCGGGCAGGGTCGCGAAGAGCGGTGGCGCGGACCGCCCCTAGCGCCGTCATCGAAACGAAATTCTGCGGGATTTGCGCGGAACGCACGGGATAGCTCATGGCGACCTCAGCGTGGGATCTTTTTGAAAATGCGTAGCGCGTTCTCGCGCATCAGCAGGCGGTGCGATTCCGGGCGAAAGCCGAGCGCATCGACTTCCTGTACGCCCCGTATCGGGTCGATCACGGGAAAGTCCGTGCCGAACAGCACCTTCTCGCGCCCATAGGTGTTGGCATAATGAACATAAGACTGCGGCCAGTGCTTCGGCGCATAGGCATCGCCCGCCGTATAGACATTGTCGTGCTTCCAGCACATCGAGATCATCTCTTCGGTCCAGGGAACGCCGACGTGGATGCCGATCAGCACGAGCTCGGGAAAATCGATCGCGACCTGGTCTAGCAGGATGGGACGGGCGACCGAGGGCAGCCGCCGTTCGCTTGAATAGACCAGATTCTGGCCGACCTGCATCATGATCGGAATGTCGAGCTCGCAGCACTTCGCATAATAGGGATAGATTTGCGGAGCATTGGGCGGGCAGCCGAACCAGTGCGGATACCAGTGGGCGCCGACGAACCCATAATCGTTGACGGCCTGCTCCAGCTCGCGCAGGCCTTTCATGCCGCGGGTTTGGTCGATGCCCGCTAGACCGGAAAAGCGGTCTGGATAGCGCTGGCAGATTTCCGCGATCATCTCATAGGGCACTTCCCATGAGAGACGCACGTTGAGGTCGCCAGCCCGAACGGCGATCAGCAGCGAGCGCTCGATCCCGGCCGCATCCATCCGCCGCAGATAATCTTCGATCGTGATCCCGTCGCGCATTGCCGGATCCATTCGAACCTTGGCTTTGAACGCATCGTCGATGCCGGTCATGCCGCCGGCGACCGCCTCCGGGGTGAAGATATTGCAGACGATGTCGATATAGCCGCCGCTCATGCAACCTCCGTGCTCTGCCGGCCTGTGCCGGTGCCTGCAGCTTCCCGCTGGACAGGCGGCGAGTCAAATGTAATCATATTTGAGAATTTAACTTCCATATATATGGAAATGAAACATGGCTGACGACAGCAGCGTTAAATCCGCCTCACGGGTGTTCGAGATCCTCGAGCTGTTCGACGGCAGCCGCGTGCCGCTCAGCGCGACGGAAATCGTGCGCAAGCTCGGCTGGCCGCAGTCGAGCACCGTCGCTTTGCTTAAGACGCTCGTTTCCTTGGGTTATCTTGCATATGATACGTTCGAGCGCACCTATCTGCCGACGATGCGCGTGGCCCTGCTCGGCGGTTGGATGTTCGAGGCACTGGGGCCGGATCGTCGCCTGATCGAGCTCATAAGGACGGTCGGTGCCGA
>NZ_JAGMXV010000289.1 GCF_018006725.1 Rhizorhabdus sp. | reverse complement strand
ACGACGCTGTGCCGTGGCAATGCCAATGCGCCGACCTGCCCCGGTACGCTCAACGGCCACCGTATCAATGTCGACGGCGGATATGTGCGGGTCGAGCACAATATGCAGGACATCGGCTCGCTGACCGTCGTCGGCGGCTATCGCAAGGTGAAGTCGAGCCTGCCGTCCGACTATACCGGCGAAAGCGCCTATCTGTTCGTATCGACGCGCGACGATACCCGCGATCAGTACAGCCTCGAAGCGCGCTTCTCGTCCGACTTCTCCGACAAGCTGAAGTTCACCGTCGGATCGATGTACTGGGGCCAGAAGCTCGACGCGAACGCGACGTCCTTCCTCGGTTTCCTCCGCTTCCTCGGCGATCCGACGGCACTGACCGACCCCAATATCTCGACCGCCGATTATAAGGTCGACAGCTATGCGGCGTTCGGCGAGGCGGAATATAAGGTCAGCGATCCCTTCTCGGTCTTCCTCGGCGGTCGCTACACCAAGGAGAAGAAGACCTTCTCGGTCCGGCCGCAGGTGCGGCGCTCGATCGTGCAGGGCGGCTTCTGGCCGGAATTTTCGGACAAGGCCAGCTTCTCCAAGCCCACCTTCCGCGCCGGCTATCGCTGGGAAATCACCGATGGGGTGAACAATTACTTCACCTACAGCCAGGGCTACAAGTCGGGCGGCTATAACGAACAGGCGATGTCGGCGACATCGGCGCTGCCCTTCCGCGAGGAGACCGCCGACAGCTTCGAGTTCGGCCTGAAGACCGAAACTGCAGACCGCCGCCTGCGCTTCAACGTCGCGGCCTTCTACGTGAAATATGACGACCTGCAGCGCGACGCGGTGGTGCCGTTCATCGACCCGATCACCGGCCTGCCCGGACAGGAGACCCGCACGACCAACGCCGGCAAGGCCGAGGTCTACGGCCTCGAACTCGAAGCCAGCGCGGTGCCGGTCGATGGCCTGACCCTGGGTGCGTCGCTCGGCTATCAAAAGGCGAAATATCTTGAGTTCTTCACCGATGTCGACGGCAACGGGACGAACGACGACGCCTCCAACCTGAAGCTGCGCAACGTCCCCAAATGGACCGCCAACGCGACAGCCAACTATGCCTTCCCGCCGACCGACTGGGGGCAGGTCAGCCTGAACGCCGACGTCAACTATCAGGCGAAATATGAATCGGTCACACTGAACGCGCCCTTCACCCAGGGTGAGGCGCGGACTCTGGTGGGCGCCAGCATCCAGTGGGCCGATCCCACGGAACGCTATCGGGTGTCGGTCTTCACCCGCAACCTTCTGGACGAAACCTATCGGGTTTCGGCCAACTCGGTGGCTGGCCTCTTCAACTTCACCAACTATGCTCCGCCCCGTTCGTTCGGGATCGAGCTTGGCGTGAAGCTCTGAGGCTGCCTGGTGGTCCGGCTCGTTCCTCCGAAGCCGTCTTCCCAAACCTCGCGGCCAAAGTGGCGGCGAGCCGGACCATCATTCCTGCACGGCGCGTCGCCGCAGCTTGTGGCGATTGCCCGTGCCCTTTGGCACAAGATCGAAGGCGAAGCTGATCCGCGGCTCGTCCCCGCCGAACGGCAATGTGCAGTGCCACAGATAGGACGGGAACAGGATCATCCGGCCGGCACGCGGCTCGCGCAGATGCAGCGTACCGCCACCGCCGAGCGCATCGGGCAGCGCGCCGATCGCGAACCAGCCCTCGGTGCCGCCACCCGCCGGCGGACGGAAGGCCGGATAATAGACGCCCGACAGCCAGTTGGGCGCGTGAATATGCGAACCGACCTCCCCGCCCGGCGCCAGGATCGTGCCCCACAAGGTCAGCGACCAGTCCTCGGGCCGCGCCCGCAGCCAGGGATGGTCTTCGCCCCGTTGCACGTCGTGCCAGTCGCCGAGCGCGTTGCGCGCCAACTGCGCGAGCGCCGCAATCGCCGGGCTGTCGTCCTGGGCCAGTTCGTCGCTTTGCCGGCCCGCGCGGGTCACCAGCCCCTCGGGCTCGAAGGTCAGCGACGGATGCACTTCGAGTTCCGCGAGCAGCGCCGCATCGAAGGCCGCCATGGTCTCGAAGCCGTCGACCTGCTCGACGTCGATCACCGCCACGAAACGGTCGAGCGCCATCAGCTCCGCCAGCGCCTCGCTTTCCCCCAGCCGCTCCAGCGCCGCGCAGCGCAGCGCCAGCGGCGTGGTGATGCTCGGCGAAGCGGCCATCAGCGCGTCACAGACGGACAGCGCCTCGCGGCCTTCGCCTGCTCGCAGCAGCGCCATCGCCAGATTGATTCCCAGCGCATGGTTCGGCCCGCGTTCGAGCGCCTGCCGATACAGAGCGATGGCCCCGGCCAGATCGCCTCGGCCGTCGAGCATCGCCGCCAGCTGGTTGGAGGCGCGCGGATGCCCCGGCATCGCCGCCAGCAGCATCCTTGCCAAGCTTTCGGCTTCGGCCTTCTCGCCCTTCGCGACCAGCACATCCACCAGATTGAGCGCGGCTTCGGCATAGCTTGGCCGCAACGCCAGCGCGCGACGATAAGCCTCTACGGCCTCGGCGGGCTTCCCGACATTGGCCAGCGCAACACCCAGATTGTTCCACGCTTCGACATGGTCGGGCTTGACCGCGACCGCCCTTCGCAAAGGTGGCAGCGCCTCCTCGGCCCGCTCGGCGGCGATGAGGCAGGAGCCCAGATTGGCGAGCGCCACCGGTGCGTCGGGCCGCAGGTCGAGCGAGCGGCGCAGGGCGGCAATCGCCTCGTCGAACCGGCCCGCCTGCTTGAGCGCCACCGCCTGATTGACCAGCCGCGCGGGGTTCGCCGGATCGGCCGATCGCGCGGCGGCAAAATGCGCCAGCGCCGTCTCGATATCACCGCTTCGCTGCGCAACAATTCCTGCGACGGTCAGCACGTCAGGGTCACCGGGCGCCTCGCGCAGGAGACGCTCGACAAGAGGTGCGGCAGCCTTCGGGTCCGGTCCCTGCGCCAGCTTCGCCGCCTGCTGCAGCCATTCCATATTCACCAAGGGAGACTCTCCGAATGATCGGTGTCGTCATGATCGTCAGGACCAAGGCCGGACGGGCCGAGGAGTTCGCACGTCTCGTCGCCAAGCTCCAGCGGGATGTGCGCGCGAACGAACCCGACGCGCTGATCTGGCAGGTGATGCGGGCGCAGGACGACGCCAACCTGTTCTACTTCACAGAGCTGTTCGCCACCGCCGAGGCGCAGGCCGCCCATGCGGACATGCCCTATCATGTCGCCATGTCGGCGGCCGGCTGGGACTGCGTCGACGGCCAGCCCGAAATCCGCCTGTGCACCCCGATTACCGAAAAAGACATCGAAGGAGAGACTATATGATCGGATCGCTCGAAGGACGCGTCGCCCTCGTCACCGGCTGCACCGGCGGCATCGGCAGCGTGATTTCCTCCGCGCTCGCCGAGGCAGGCGCGTCCGTCGTCGGCGCGGACATGGTCGATGACGGCAGCGCCTTCACCAAGGCCGTGCCCAATGGTCGCTATCTGAAGCTCGACGTCACCGACGAAGCCGACTGGCAGAAGGTGGTGGCCGATGTCGAGAAAGCCGACGGGCGTCTCGACATCCTCGTCCATGTCGCGGGCATCGCGGTGGTCGAGCGCCTCGCCAACACCACGCTGGAACAGTGGCGCAAGCAGATGGCGGTCAATGTCGACGGCCCCTTCCTCGGTACCAAGGTCGCCGCCGACCTGATGGCGCGCACCGGTGCGCAGACGCCGCATGGCAGCTCGATCATCATCATCTCGTCGGTTGCCGGCCTGATCGGCTCGGCGCTCCACACCGGCTATTGCGCCTCGAAGGGCGCGGTGCGGCTATTCTCCAAGGCCTGCGCGATGGAGTTCTCGGCACTCGGGCAGAAGATCCGGATCAACACCGTCCACCCGTCGGGCGTGAAAACCGGCATGGTCGACCACATCATGCAGCGCTTCGTCGACGAAGGCTTCTTCCCGTCGGTGCAGGCAGCGCTCGACGGCATGGGGCCGGCCCATCCGATCGGCCGCATGGCCGACCCGATCGACATCGCCAAGGCGGTCCGCTTCCTCGCGTCCGACGAGTCCGGCTACATGCATGGCTCCGAACTGGTCGTCGACGGCGGATACACGGCGCAATGAGCCGCTTTGCCGGCAAGGTCGCGCTCGTCACGGGGGGCACCTCGGGCATCGGCGAGGCGGTCAGCGCGCAGCTGACGCGCGAGGGCGCCAAGGTGCTGGTGCTCTCCAACGTGGGCCAGGCGGACATAGACGCGGCGGCGCGCGGCGGGCTGATCGCGGCAGGCCGGCAGGTCGACATCGCCGATGCGGCCGCCGTCGCCCGCGCGGTCGAGGATCTGACCGCAGAGGCGGGCAGCGTCGACATCCTGGTCAACAACGCCGCGATCTGGGCACCCAATCCGGTGCCCGAAAGCCCGCTGGCGCTGTTCGACCGGCATATCGACGTCAACCTGAAGGGCAGCTTCTACGTCACCCATGCAGTGCTGCCCGCGATGCTGGCCAAGCGTGCCGGATCGGTGATCTTCGTCGGCTCGGTCTCGGGCATAGCGGGACGCGCCGGCGACAGCGCCTATTCGGCGTCGAAAGCCGGCGTCGCGATGCTCGCCCGCACGCTCGCGGCCGAACTGGGCTCACAGGGCATCCGCATCAACTGCGTCTGCCCCGGGTCGGTCGCGACCCCGCTGACCGCCGGGCTGCGCACGCCCGAAGGCGAAAAGGCCATCGCCGCTCTGATGGAGGACCACCCCTCCCCGCGCGGCGTCTTCTTCATGGACCCCGCCCAGATGGCGGAGGTCATCTGCTTCCTCGCCGATCCGCGATCGAGCGCCATCCATGGCGCAGTGATCATCGCCGACGAGGGCCTGACCGCAACGATGTAACCGAAGGGACGAGGACAATGACCATCGAACATGATCCGGGAAAGCTCGGCGACCTGATCGTCAACATCGCCGATGCGAAGCCGCACCAGCTCGGCTCGGGCACCACCATCCGCCTGCTCCGCTACAGCGAAGAGACCGGCGACTGGGTGCTGTGGGTGCAGATGGAGCCGGGCGCGACCTTCGCGCCGCACTGGCATCTCGGCCATGGCCAGTATTTCGTGACCAAGGGCGAGCTGATCTACGACGTCGGCTCGGCCCCCGCCGGCACCTATGGCTATGAGCCGATCGGGTCCCGCCACGCCGAGGCGCATTGCGTCGAGCCCACCGAATATCTGTTCCTGGG
>NZ_JAGMXV010000070.1 GCF_018006725.1 Rhizorhabdus sp. | reverse complement strand
GCCCTTATCCCAACGCTTTCGTCCCGCCAAGCATGACCGCTTGTTTGATCGCCAAATTTTGCATACACTTTTGTCGACTCATCTGGGAGGGTGCAGAAATGGACGACGTCGTCGAACGGATCGACAGCAGGGACACACAGTTGCTGGACGCGCTTCGGCAGCTGCTAGGACAGGATGACCTGCTGGTCGGCGATGCCGATCGCCGCTTCTTCTCGACCGATCTCAGCTGGCGACCGGGCGAAACGACGATGTGCGTGGTCCGCCCTCGTTCGCTCGAACAGCTTGCGGCCTGTGTGGCCCGCGCGGCCGAGGCCGGCTGCCCCATCGTCCCGCGCGGCGGCGGCATGTCCTACACCGGGGGCTATGTTCCCGCGCGCGATCGCTCGATCCTCGTCGACATGCGCGGCATGGACGAGATCGTCGAGATCAACGCCGACGACATGTATGTGCTGGTCCAGGCCGGCTGCACCTGGAAGAAACTGCACGAAGCGCTGGCTCCGCTCGGCCTCAGCACGCCTTATTGGGGCCCGCTGTCGGGTGCCTATGCCACGGTCGGCGGGGCGCTTTCGCAGAACAGCCTGTTCCATGGATCAGGGGTCGGCGGGACCGCCGCCGAAAGCGTGCTCGGTCTCAAGGTCGTGCTCGCCGATGGATCGGTCGTCACGACCGGCTCCTGGGCGCACCGCCATTCCAACCCCTTCTGGCGCCATTTCGGCCCGGACATCACCGGCATCTTCACCGCCGACAATGGCGCGATGGGGGTCAAGGCGGTTGCGGCGCTGCGGCTCGTCCCCGCCCCGCGCCACACCGGCTTCCTGTCCTACCGCTTCGGCACGCTGGACGCGATGCTGTCGGCCCAGGTCCGCATCGCCCGGCTCGGCATCGCCTCCGAATGCTACGGCTTCGACCCCTATTACAACGCCGGCTTCGAGAAGCAGGGCATCACCTTCGAGGAGGGCCTGTCGCTCGTCGGCAAGATCGCGCGCAAGGGCGGGCTCAAGGGCCTCAAGCAGGCCGCGCGCGTAGCGCTCGGCGGCAAGCGCATCCTGCGCGACGTACCCTATTCGCTCCACATGACCCTGGACGGACTGACCGAGGGCGTCGCTGCCGAACATACCGACCTGGCCGCCGAGATCTGCGCCGAAGAAGGCGGCACCGAGATGGCCAACACCATCCCGACCGTGTTTCGCAACGCGCCTTTCGGCAGCGTCCGCACCGTCCTGCTCGGGTCGGAGGGCGAGATATGGATCCCCGTCCACGGCTATTTCCCGCTGTCCCGCGCCGTCGATGCGGCCCGCGCCACCGAGGCGTTCCTGGCCGAGCGCGCCCCGCTGATGGAGCAATGGGGCATCAAGACGAGCTATCTGACCTGCTTCTCCGGCCCGGAATTCGTGATCGAGCCCAGCTTCTACTGGCATGACGAACTCGGACCCTTCCGCCTCTCGCTGATCGAGCCCGAATTCGCCGACAAGTGGAAGGATATCCCGCCGAACGAAGCCCGCCGAGCGGTCGCGCTCCAGCTGCGCGACGAGCTGCGCGACCTGTTCGACCGGCTCGGCGGCCTGCATCTGCAGATCGCCAAATATTATCCCTATGAACCGATGATGGAGGACCCGGGCCTTGCCCGCCTCGCCGGCCGGATCAAGGCCGCGATCGATCCGGACAACATCATGAACCCCGGCTGCCTTGGCCTGTGAAGGGGACCGCCATGACCGACATCATCCGCAAAGCCTATGTCGACTGCTCGGCCGGGCAGATCCACCTTTCCCATATCGAAGGCTCCGCGACGCCCGCAGTGTTCCTTCACCAGACCGCCAGCTCGGGCAAGATGTGGCACAAGGTCATGCGTGCGCTGGCCGGCTCGCGCGGGCTTTACGCCCTCGATACGCCGGGCTTCGGAGGGTCCTTCGATCCGCCGCAGGATGCCTCACCCGCGATCGGGGATTATGCCCGCTGGTTCCTGGAAGCGCTCGACGCGCTGGGCATCGACCGCCTCCATCTCGCCGGGCACCACACCGGGGCCTGCATCGCGGTCGAACTGGCCAGTCTTGCCCCCGATCGCGTCGCCAGCATCAGCCTGATCGGCCCGGTGCCGCTCACTGCCGAAGAGCGCGTCGAATTCTCCCGCCACTTCGGAACGCCCTTCAAACCGGGTGTCAGCGGCGCCTATCTGCTCGATAACTGGGAATATCTGCGCAACCTCGGCGCACATGCCGATCCGCTGCTGATTCACCGCGAAATGGCCGATCAACTGCGCGCCTGGTGGGGCCGGGTCCAGTCCTACCGAGCGGTGTGGGACTATGACTTCACCGCCGCTTATGTGGCGCTGGCCTGTCCGGTCATGATCGGTGCCGCGCCGACCGACGTGCTCGCCCCCTATCTCGACCGGGCGATGTCGCTGCGGCCCGACGCACGGGTCATGGCGCTGGAAGGCGCCAATTTCGAGCCCGACCTCGACACGGACAATGTAGCACGAGAGCTCAACGGTTTCTTTTCAGCCTGCGAACCGTGACAAACTTCTGCCAATCTCAGCCCATGCTTGACCATCTCGCGGAAATGCCCAGTATTTTGCATGCAAAATCGGGGAAAGCGAGTCGCCCTTTTTCCACCATGTCACCCCCTGCGGAGGCCCTGCCATGACCGAAGACATCGACCTGAAGACGCAGTACCCCCACGCGATGCTGCCCGAAGCAAGCGCTGACGAGTTCGCGCGGCAGGAGTTCGTGAAGAGCCTGAAATTCCATCTCGCGAGCCAGGTGTCGCCCGGTAACAAGGACGCCTTCGAGGCCCGGGCCAAGCCGCGTTTCGAACGGTCGGCCAAGCGCCAGCCGGAGACGATCCACGATGTACGCAAGGCCATGGCTGACGAGCCTTACTTCAATTTCTGGAGCGCCCTGCAGCGCAACAGCCAGGAAATGATGTGGAAGTCCGTCCAGCTTTCCGTCGAGCGGCAGCTGCCCGATCTGATCGACGCCTGCAAGTCGGACCTGCCCGAAACCGGCGGCACGCTGCGGCTCGATCCCGATCTGGAAACGCCCCGCTATCACAAGGCCGTCGACATCCATTGCATGCCCGGCGGCTATCATTCGGAATTCACCACCGACGATGTCGCCAATGGCGCGACCTATGATCGGGCGGTGTATCTCTATGCCATGGGTCGGATGGGGCCGTTCAACTCGGACATCGGCGACACCACCATCGCCTGGATCAAGGCCAACCATCCCGATTTCCGTCCGCGCCGCATCCTCGACATGGGCTGCTCGGTCGGCCACTCGACCCTGCCCTATTGCGACGCCTTCCCCGAGGCGGAGGTTTACGGAATCGACGTCGGCGCGCCGATGGTCCGCTATGCCCATGCCCGCGCCCGCACCCTCGGCAAGACGGTTCACTTCAGCCAGCAGAATGCGGAGGCGACCGACTTCCCCGACGGCCATTTCGACCTGATCGTCAGCCACATTCTGGTCCACGAGACCAGCCATGTCGCGATCCGGCGCATCATGCGCGAGGCGAATCGCCTGCTCGCGCCGGGCGGCCTGGTCGTCCATGCGGAAACCCCGCCCTATCGGGATCTTCCGCTCTACGACGCCTTCATGCTCGACTGGGATACGCGCAACAACAACGAGCCCTATTGGGGCGCCAGCCACGAGTTGAAGGCAGCCGAGGTCGCCGCCGAAACCGGCTTCGATCCGGCGCTCGCCTTCGAAGCCTATCAGCCGAGCGCCTTCGAGGCCGAGGAAGCCCGCCGCACGCGCGTCTTCCAGGGCGGTGATTTCGGCGGCGGCGGGGCCTGGTGGGTCTGGGGCGTCCGGAAGGCCGCCTGACTCTCGCCATCCCAGCGTTTACGGAGCATCAGATGACCGACACCACCATCGAACTGCGAAAAAAGGCCAAGGGCGAACGTCCGCAATATTTTCAGGATCCTGCGATCGACAAGGTCCTCGCCATCACCATGGCGCTCGCCGGAGAGGTCGCGGTTCTGCACGACCAACTCGACACGATTCAGCGGCTGATGGAGAAGGGCGGCACGGTAACGCGCGCCGACATCGCCTCTTACATCCCCGATCTGGAAGTTCGCGAGGAGCGCGATGCCTGGCGGCAGACCTTCCTCGCCAACGTCCTGCGGATCGTCCACCAGGAGCGCGAGGAACTCGCGCTCGAGGCCGGCAAGCTGGCCGAAAGCTATGATGCTGCAGTGGAACTGGTGACGTCCGAAGCCGCCTGACTTTTGGGACGGGGTGACCGTGGCCGCCCCGCCTCCTTCAGGCCATGAACACGCCGCCGTTGACGTGAATATTCTGGCCGTTGACGAAGCTCGCCGCATCGCTCGCCAGGAACAGCGCGACGCTCGCGACCTCTTCGGCACTGCCCATACGCTTCGCCAGCGTCCCCTTGACCAATTCGGCCAGCTGCTCCTCGTTATAGCCCCCGCGCGGCTGTGCCGTATCGATCACGCCCGGCGAGATGCAATTCACCCGAACCTTATGGTCGGCCAGTTCCATCGCCAGCGTCCGGGTCAGTGCGATGATGCCACCCTTCGAACTCGTATAGGCAGAAGAATTGGGCCAACCCTGCGCGGCCAGCGATGCCATGTTGACGATCGAGCCCGAGCGCCCGGCGTCGATCATGTAGCGCGCAAAGGCCTGCGCCATGAAGCAGCTTGCCTTGAGATTGGTATCGAGCGTCCGGTCCCAGAGGTCGGGCTCCATGTCGAGCAAGGATGCCCGCGGATAGATACCGGCATTGTTGACCAGATGATCGAGCCGTCCCAGTCCTTCGACGGCAGCGGCCACGATTGCGCCGTGGTTGGAACTGTCGGCAACGTCACCCTGGATCAGCGCCGCCTGCCGACCCGCCGACCGCACGACGGAAGCGACATCTTCGGCGGCAGGCAGATCGTCCAGATAGTTGATCGCTACATCGGCGCCGGCCTGGGCGAATGCGATCGCCACTGAGCGCCCGATCCCTTGCTGGGCGCCCGTTACAAGAACCGCCTGACCGTCCAATTTCATACGACGCTCCCTCATCCAATCGAGGGAAAGCTAAGAGATGACTTGAACTCTGTACACGGAAAACAGCGCCATTCACCGAATTTGGATATTTTCGATCCGCTCGAGCGCGATTTTGGATACCGTTTCACACGCTTGGGGCCAAGGCGCAACGCGGGCGCCTCAGGCTCGGCGCTCACCAATCTGCCGCTGCACGGGTTGCCGCCGGGTTTCCAGTTCGATCAGCATGGCTTCACGCTCCAGGCTTGAGGCGACATCCTGAAGATGAAGCCGTTCGCCCTCGGTAAAGGCGTTGTTCGCCAGAACGCGGGCTTTTTCCGCTTCGCGACGGAACTGGTGGATGTTGCCGTGGGGCACTTTGGAATCTCTGCTTGCTGTTGCCTAAAACGCCCTGATGTCCAATGCTTACACCAACCAATCTGAATGGCATGTGACTAAAGTCGCGAGTTTACCTTTGTTTACCACCATCGCTTGCCAATACTGTTATTGGGACTGTCGAAGGACCTCCAGCGGTTCCAGGGCGATGATAGAAATAAACGATTCCAAGATGACGCATTATACGCAGCGTATCGAGCGCGCTCGTCTTGCAGCTGAACAAGCTCAGAGCGAGACTGCGCGACAACTCCATTTGAAAATATTGGAGATGTACGAACGCGAAGCGGCTCTTTTGCGCTCGAAAAGCTGACCGGCCTCAGCCGGCGGGATCGTTCATCCGCGCGTCCATCGTGACAGGTTCATGGCGCCGCGCATGCGGGAGCGATCCAGTCTGACGCTCGATCATCCGGTGTACCCGGATCGGAACACCTTCCTGCTGCAACCCGCCCAACAGCGCGCTGTTCTCGGCATCGGCCTGGGTCCGCCGCTGGTTGTGCCGGACATAGTCGTACCAGGTCGCGACATGGTAGCGCTCGACCCACAGCTGCGGTTCGTTGAGGTCGCGCAGCAGCGACCAGCCCCGCGCCCCGTCACGCCGCCTGATCCGTCGCCTCTCGGTCATCGCCGCCAGAAAAGGCGCGATATGTCCGTCGGCGATGCGATATTCGATCGTCACAACGACGGGACCGCTGCGCGGCTCGATCGGTAGCGCGACCTCGGGCTCGCGCCACTGGCTCAGCGGGTCGAGATTGACATTCTCCACTTGGGGCAGCGGTGACAGGACACCGAAGAGGAGCACGACACCCTGCCCTGCTGCGGCGACGAGCAGGCTGAGCGCGACGCCGTGCTGCTCCGCCAGCATCCCCAGCAACCACGCACCGACCGCCATGCCGCCGAATGCCATCATCTGATAGACCGACAATGCCCGCGCCACGACCCACCGCGGCGAGGCGAGTTGGACCGAGATGTTGAAGGTCGACAACGCCAGGACCCAGCTAGCCCCGCTCAACATCAACGCCGCGAAGGTAATCGGCAGCAGCCCACTCACCGCCGTGATGGCTGTGCCGATGGCAAGGCCCACCGAAGCGATCCGCGCAATGGTCTCGGTCGAGGCATGGCTGCGCAGATAGCCCGATCCCAGCCCGCCGAAGACCGCCCCGACGCCGAAGGCCCCGAGCAGCGATCCGAAGGTGAGCGCCCCGCCCTCGACGAGATCGCGGGCGATCAACGGCATCAGTGCCGATACCGCATTGGCCGACAATCCGAACAACGTGGCGCGCATCACCACCACGCGCAGATTCGGCGACATGGCGACGTAGCGAAGCCCTGCCCCCATCGCCACCCAAAGGCCTTCCGGGGGCAGAACCCGTTCGGTTACCGGGCGGCGCCAGCGCAACAGGACGACGATCAGGCCGATATAGGATAGGCTGTTGATCAGGAATGTTGCTGCGGCGCCCGCCGCTGCGACGATCGCGCCTCCCAGTGCCGGCCCGGCCGTTCGCGCCAGATTGAAGGCGGTCGAATTGAGCGCCACGGCCTTGGGCAGCAATGGTCGGGGCACGATGTCGCCGACTGTCGCCTGCCAGGCGGGCCCGGCCATCGCCGTCCCGCACCCGATCAGGAAGGTAAAGGCCAGCAGCAGCCATGGATCGAGCCAGCCCTGCCAGGCAAAGACCGCGAGCAGAGCCGACAGCGCCAGCATCGCGCCCTGCGCGGCCAGCATCACCTTGCGCCGGTCGAGATTGTCCGCAACCGCGCCAGCCAGCAGCGAGAGGAGCATGAAGGGCAGCACCGTCGATGTCTGGACCAGGGCGATCATCTTCGCCGATCCCGACAGCGACGTCATCATCCACGCCGCACCGACCGACTGTATCAATCCGCCGAAGTTCGACGCCATGGAGGATATCCAGATCGCACGGAAGATCGGTATCCGTAGCGGCGAGGAGGCAGGCGATGGCGTCTCGACGTCTGCGGGGGTAGCGGAACTCATGGACATAGCCATGCCGCAGGAGGGGCTGACTGCCAATAGTCCGTCCGGTCCCTCGCCTAGGGGAAACCCCCGGCTCGGCGGAAAACCGCGCTCAACCTAATATTGCGCCGCGACATCGGGGGCTGATGCGCATGCGTAATCGATTCAGGGAGCCCTATGAACCGCCTCGACGCTGACCCGGCCGAGCGCCGCCAGAAACGCCGCATCGCCATCCAGCAGCATGCGCGGATGCGCCTGACCCTCGACGGCGCTTCGGCCGATGGGGACCGCATCGAGGGGGTGACGCTCACCGACATCTCACAGGAAGGCCTCATGGCATCGAACGCCGGGGACCTCGTTCCCGGTGCGCAGATCATCCTGGAGGTTCCCCTTGTGGGATGGCGCGAGGCCGAGGTCGTCTGGATCGCAGACAATCGGGCGGGATGCCGTTTCATCAACCCGCTCAGCATCGAGGAACTGGGCATGGCGGCCGTCAGCAGCGATCGGCTGGCCGCCGAATGTCCCGCTCTGGCCTCGGCGATCGCCGACATCGTCCACGCCGATGATCCGCAACCGGCCTCGATCGAATCGCCGGATCCTGCGAGCCTCGACCTGTCGGAGGGGCCCTACGCCGGACGAAAAAGGCCGTGGATACCGGTCGTGGGACTGGTGATCCTGGCTCTGATCCTTTTCGCACTGCTGGCGATAAGTTGAAAAAGCGTTAGCGCGGCATTCACCAGATACACTAACGCCCTGCTACCGGCGCTTCGCTACGCCCTTTCATGCCGCCATCGATCCAGGCGGCGCGTAAGGAATGCGTACCATGTCTCTAGCCACAGCTCTGGGGTTCCGAGGACGGCCCGAAGCGCGACAGGATGCCCGCACCAGGGTCTATCTGAAGGCAACTCTGCTGGCCAATGGCAGGCCCATGCCGATCCACATCCTCGACCTGTCGCGCAAGGGTGCTCTGGTGCACGCCGATGACCCGCCCGATCCCGGCGAAATTGTCTGGGTCGTATGCAAGGGCAATGAACTCCTCGGCCGCACCGCCTGGGTGAAGGGCAGCCGCTTCGGTCTGGCGTTCGACTCCGGCCTTCCATCGGCCCGGCTCGACATCTTGCTGACGGAAGGCCGCCGGGCTCTGGCGTCGGCCTGACCCATCGACCTCAGCTGGCCCGCCTCAGCTGGCGTCGTGAAAGATGATGCCCAGACAGAAGCGGGTACCGCCTTCGATCGTCGATACGCCGTGCCGCATGACCGCACCGTAATGGCCCCGGCTTCCTTGAACAGGACGACGCGAAACAGCGAAGACGACCGCATCGCCCTGCCGTAGATCGATCACGTCGACGCGCGACTGCATCCGCGGACGCTGCTCGGTCAGGACGAACTGCCCGCCCGTAAAATCCTCGCCGGGGCGCGACAGCAGGATCGCCACCTGCATCGGGAAAAACTCCGCTCCATATATGTCCTGGTGAAGGCGGTTATAGTCGCCCGCCCCGTAACGCAGGAGAAGCGGCGTCGGCCGAGCCTGGCCCAGCCTGTGACAATGGTCGAGATAGTCGCGGTGAGCCTCAGGATAGGCTGCCCGCCCCTCGATCGCCGCCCAGCGATTGGCGACAGGCACCAACCGGCGATAAAGCGCGGACCGCAAGTCGGCGATATCCGTCGGGAGCGGGTAGCCGAAATATCGGTAGGCCCCGCTACCGAAGCCATGCCGCTGCATGACGACCGTCGACCGGAAAGCCTCCGAATCATCATAGGCTGTTGCCAGGACGCCGCAATGCGCAGGATCCAGCAGGCCAGGCAGTCTGGCCCACCCGCGCTCCTCCAACGCCCTGCCATGGGCCTGCCAGTCCTGACCATTCACATCATCCATGCGGTCATCACTGGCAGACCGGCCCGGTCAGGCGCCTCCTGCTTCTTGCTCGCTCTGCCCCAACACGCTGTGACGCCGGGCATAGCCGATATAGATCAGCACCCCGATCGCATTCCAGGCGAGGCACCACAGCAAGGTCTGCAGCGGCAGGCTGATGAACAGATAGAGGCAGCCCAGCACCGCGCCCAGTCCGACCAGCTGGCCCGCTGGCGTGCGGAATGGGCGCTTCAGGTCCGGGCGGCGGCGGCGCAGTACGATCAGGCAGGCGCCGACGGCCATGAAGGCGATGAGCGTCCCCGCATTGGCGAGCGCCGCGATCTCGCCGATCGGCAGCAGCCCGGCCAGAATCGCGACCAGGATCGCCGTCGCCGTCGTGATCCGCGCTGGTGTTCCGCGGCTCGATATCTTCGCCAGCGACGTCGGCAGGAACCCGTCGCGCGCCATGGCCAGAAAGATGCGGCTCTGCCCATAGAGGAAAGCAAGCAATACGGTCGGCAGCGCGATCACGGCCGCCGTCGCGACGATCTTCGCGACACCGGGACGACCGAGTTCGCGCAGGATCAGGGCCAGCGGCTCGGGGCTGTCGGCGAAACCCTTGAACGGGATCGCACCGATCGCAGCGGCGGCGACTAACACATAGATCAGGGTGCAGACCAGCATCGACCCGACGATGCCGATGGCGAGATCGCGCTCGGGCCGCTTGGTTTCCTCGGCGGCGGTCGAAATCGCATCGAAGCCGTAAAAGGCGAAGAAGATGATCGCTGCGGCCGCCATGACGCCGCGCTGGATGCCGTCGGGACCTGGCGAAGCCCCGAAGCCATAAGGCATGAAGGGGCTCAGATTGGCGGAATCGAACTGGGGCAGCGCGACTGCCACGAACAGCGACAGCGTCGCGATCTTCACGATCACCAGGATCGTGTTGACCCGCGCGCTCTCATGCGTGCCGAGCAGCAGCAGCCCGGTGACGACCGCGATGATGAAGATCGCCGGCAGGTTGATGATCCCGCCCATCTCCGGTCCCTGCGTCAATGCCATCGGGAAGCCCAGCCCACCGAGCAGCGGAGACGCATAGCCCGACCAGCCGACCGCCACGGTCGACACGACCAGCGAATATTCGAGGATCAGGCTCCACCCGACCACCCAGGCGAATATCTCGCCCAGGGCCGAATAGCTGTAGCTATAAGCACTGCCCGACGCCGGAAGCATTGCCGCCAGCTCGGCATAGGCAAGAGCGGCGCAGGCGCACACCGCGCCCGCGATGCCGAAGGACAGCAGCACCGATGGGCCCGCCCGATCGGCGCCGACGCCGATCAGCGTGAGTATGCCCGTGCCTACGATCGCGCCGACGCCCAGCGCGACGAGATGCGGCCAGGACAAGGTCGGCGGCAGGCGATCCGCCCTATGTGTTTCTCCGCCGATCGGCTTGCGCCGCATGAAACCGCTCATTCCCTCTCCTCATGTACGAAGCGATCGGTCGCCCGGATCAGCTTGTCCAAAATGCCCGGTTCCGAATAGGCATGCCCGGCTCCCTCGATCAGGTGGAACTCCGCATCGGTCCAGATCTTGTGCAGGGCCCAGGCGTAGCGCGCCGGACAGGGCATGTCGTAGCGGCCGTGGACGATCAGGCCCGGTATACCGCGCAGCCGTCCCGCATCGCGCAGCAACTGGCCGGGCTCCAGCCAGCAATCATTGTGAAAATAATGATTTTCGATCCGCGCAAAGGCGATCGCGAAATGATCCTCGCCATGCTGCGCGTCCAGCGCGGGACTGGGCAGCAGGGTGATGGTCTGCCCCTCCCACAGGCTCCATGCCCGCGCCGCCCTCAACTGCTCGACCGGATCGGCGCCTGTCAGCCTCCGATTATAGGCTGCGACCATATCGCCGCGTTCCTGCTCCGGGATAGGCGCAAGGAAACCCTCCCATTTGTCGGGAAACATCTGCGACACGCCGAACTGATAATACCAGCGTATCTCCTCGGGGGTCGCCGTATAGATGCCGCGCAGGATCAGCTCGCTGACCCGCTCCCGAAACTTCTGCGCATAGGCCAGCGCGAGGGTCGAGCCCCAGCTGCCGCCGAACACCATCCAGCGATCGACGCCGACCAATGTCCGCAAGCGCTCGATGTCGTCGACCAGGTGCCAGGTCGTGTTGGCATCCAGGCTCGCATGCGGCCTGGAGCGCCCGCATCCGCGTTGGTCGAACAACAGCACGTCATAGCGCTCGGGATCGAACAGCCGCCGATGATCGGGCGAACAGCCCCCGCCGGGGCCGCCATGCAGAAACACCGCCGGCTTCGCGCCCGGCGTACCGACGCGCTCATAATAAAGGCTGTGCCCGTCGCCGACATCGAGGTGGCCGCTCTCATAAGGTTCGACCGACGGATAGAGACCGCGCAATTCGCTCATTTCTTCCTCGCCGCATTGGCCGCCAGCGAACCGGCCGCCTTGATCTCGCGCATTGCGATGGTCGTCGTGAACCGCTCCACTCCCGGAAGCCGCCACAATTGGGCCCGCAGGAACTCATCGAGGTCGGTCATGTCGCGTGCCAGGATATGTGCCAGATAGTCGGTATCGCCGACCGTCGCATGGCAGGACAGGATCATCGGATGCGCCTGCACCGCCTTTTCGAACTCGGCATGTTTGTCGAAGCGCACGCTGATCCGGACGAATGCCGCCGTCCCCAGTCCCAGCGCATCGGCGTCGAGCGCCGCATGATAGCCCCTGATCGCACCCGCCTGTTCCAGCGCCTGAACGCGCTTCCAGCAGGGCGTCTTCGACAAGCCCACCATCTCGCCGAGGCTCGCGAAGGACAGGCGCGCATCGCCTTCGAGCGCGGCCATCAGCCGGTGATCGACCTGATCCAGTGCCACTACCCCTCCCCCGAATCGTGAGCAGCTTAGGACGATAGGCCGCCGACTGGCGCGATGGAAGCACCATCGTTCTACCATCTGCCCAGAAGCAGGGCATTATGCGGACAATGTCCCTTATCTCTGCTGCTACACTGCGACACCGGCAGGAGGGACGACGCGATGGATCGTGAGAAATATTATGGGCTGATGCAGGCGCCCGAAGCTCTGGACTATGAGCTCTATCTGAAAACCGGTTCGCTGCTCGCTTGCCAGAAGCCTTTCGACGAACTCTGCAACCGCGACGAACTCCAGTTTCAGGTCGTCCACCAGGTCGAGGAGCTGTGGATGAAGCTCATGGCCTATACGCTGCTCGACGTGGACGACTATTTGAAGGCGGGGGAGACGCATCGCGTCGTCACGCTCCTCGGCCGCTGCCACCGGATCATCCGGATGATGACCGACCAGCTCGATCTTCTCGAGACAATGTCCCCGAAGGAATATCAGGAAATTCGGCTGCAACTGGGCAATGGCAGCGGTCAGGAATCGCCTGGCTTCCGCATTCTGCTCAAGATGGTGCCCGAGCTGTGGCGCAGCTTCGAGCAACGCTATCTGGTCGCCGAGGGCCGCACGGTCCGCTCGATCTATGACGAGGATTATCGCCACGACGCGGCCTATGCGGTGGCGGAAGCGCTGATCGAGTTCGACGAGCTGTTCGGCAAATTCCGCTGGCACCACCTCTTCCTGATCCACCGCTCGATCGGCATGGGCGCGGCGTCGCTCAAGGGCCGCTCGGTCGACCTGTTGCAGGCCGGCGCGAAGCACCGCTTCTTTCCCGAGCTGTGGGACGTGCGGGTCGCCATGACCGACGACTGGGGCGGTCAATATGGCCGCGTCCGGGACAGCATTGGCCATGGCGAAGCCTCCTGACACGCTCTCGTAGCAGGTTCGCACCCACCCCCTCGCCTTGCGCGCCCTGCCTCGCTATCACTGCCGTGTTTTCAAGGGGGTAAGCATGCAGCAGCGCGCCAATCGTCGCCAATTCCTGTTCGGATCGGGCCTGCTCGCCCTGTCGGCAATGGCCCCCCTTCCCGCCTGGGCGAAAGACGTTGCGCAGGGCCTGACGCCGATGACCGCCAATGCCCGGCCGATCCAGCCGGAGGAGCATCGCGCCCGCCTCGCCAAGGCGCAGCGGCTCATGCAGGCGCAGGGCATCGGCGCGATCCTCGTGGAGGCGGGCTCATCCCTGCTCTATTTCACCGGGATCGACTGGTGGCGGAGCGAGAGGCTCACGGCTGCGGTGATCCCGGTCGAAGGCGACATCCTCGTCGTCACCCCCGCCTTCGAGGAACCCTCGATCCGCGAGAGCCTGGCCGTGCCGGCGGACGTGCGCGTTTGGCAGGAGGATGAGAGCCCGAGCGCCCTCATCGCCGGTTTCCTGCGCGAGCGAAAGCTCGACAAGGCGACCATCGGCGTCGAGGAGACTGTGCGCTTCTTCGCCGTCAACGGCCTGCGGCAGGCATCGCCCGACGTGCAGATCGTTTCCGCCAATCCGGTCGTGCGCGGCTGTCGCATGATCAAGTCGCCGACCGAACTCGCCCTGATGCAGCTGGCCGCAGACGTGCAGGTCGCCGCCTATCGTCACATTGCGCCCCGCATCGAACGCGGCATGAGCCAGCAGGATTTGCGCGCCATGCTGCTTGCGACGGTGCGCGCGCTCGGCGCGACCGCCGACGAGGGCCTCGTGCTGATCGGCGAGTCCAGCGCCTACCCGCATGGATCGGCCACCCCCCGCCGCGTCGCCGACGGCGAGATCATCCTGTTCGACGCCGGGCTCGGCATTCACGGCTATCAGGCCGACATATCGCGCACGATGGTCTTCGGTCGCCCCGCCGACAAGCGGCAGCGCCTGCTGTTCGATCAGGTGCGCAGCGGCCAGGAGATCGCAATGCAGGCCGCGCGGGTCGGCGCGCCCGCCGGTTCGGTCGACGATGCCGTGCGGCGTCATTATGAAAGCCTTGGCTACGGCCCCGGCTACAAGCTCCCAGGCACCTCGCACCGCACCGGCCATGGCATCGGCATGGACGTGCACGAGCCGGTCAACCTCGTCCATGGCGAGACCACGCCGCTCGCGCCTGGCATGTGCTTCTCGAACGAACCGGGCATCTACATCCCCGGCGCCTTCGGAGTCCGCATCGAGGACTGTTTCTACATGACGGCGGACGGCCCCCGCTGGTTCTCGAAGCCGCCCGCGTCGATCGACCAGCCTTTCGCCTGATCCCGATCCAAGGCGCGACAGGCACAGGCGTTGATCTCCGGCTCCACCTTGGCAGGCACGCTCTATGGCGTGGCGGCGGGCGCTCTGTGGGGCCTCGTCTTCGTCGCGCCGGAGATCTGCGGCGACTTCGGCCCCTTCCACCAGTCGGTCGCGCGCTACCTGTTCTACGGAGCGATCGCCCTGCTCCTGATCGCGCCACGCTGGAAACGACTGCGCCCCCATCTGGGTCGCCAGGAGTGGCTAGGCCTGCTGTGGCTCTCGCTCGCAGGGAACATCGTCTATTATATTCTGCTCGCCTCCGCGGTGCAGCTGGCTGGTATCGCGCTCAGTTCGCTGGTCGTCGGATTTCTGCCGGTGACGATCACCATCGTCGGCAGCCGCGACAAGGGCGCGGTCCCGCTGACGCGCCTCGCGCCCTCGCTGTTGCTCTGCGTGGCGGGCGCCGCCTGTATCGGCTGGGAAGCGATGCTCCCGGCCGCCGGCGAGGTTGGCGCTACCCGCTGGCTGGGCCTGCTCGCCGCAGTCGGTACCTTGCTGTCCTGGACCTGCTTCGCTGTCGGCAATGCCCGCTGGCTGAACCGGCTGGAGAATATCAGCGAGCATGACTGGTCGCTGCTGACCGGCGTCGCCACCGGCGGGATCGCGCTGCTCGCCACGCCGCTGCTGCCACTGCTCGAGAACACGTCGCACAGCGCCGACGCCTGGGCACGCCTCGCGCTCGTCTCCGCTGCCATCGCCCTCTTCGCCTCGATCATCGGCAATGCGCTGTGGAACCGCATGAGCCGCCTCCTGCCGTTGACGCTGGTGGGACAGATGATCCTGTTCGAAACGCTGTTCGCGATCCTCTACGCCTGCCTGTGGGAAAGCCGGCTGCCCACCCTCCCCGAGGCCGCCGCCTTCGTCCTGCTGGTGCTGGGCGTTGTCGCCTGCCTCGCGGCCCATCGCCCGAGGAGCCCCAAGGAGGTCGACCCGCTCGAAACGGCACACCCGCCGCTTTGATCTGTCGCAATGCGATGACAAGGAAGGGCGCGACTGGTAGCTTCGGGCAACATGAAGAGATAAGCGCATGATCGAGGTCGAACTGAAACTCGAATGCGAGACGTCGGACCTCGGGTTGCTGGTCGACGACGGCACGATCATGGCTGCGGACGGCTGGACCCGCCGACAGCTGCGCGCGACCTATTTCGACACCGCCGAGCGCCGCCTGGCTGGCGAAGGCTTCGTCCTGCGCGTCCGTTCGGAGGACGGCCGCTTCGTCCAGACCGTAAAGGCGGCGTCGGGACCATCGACCGGCCTGTTCGCGCGCGGCGAATGGGAAAAGCCGCTGAACGACGAACGGCTCTCGCTGACCGAAGATGCCGGCCCGCTGATCAGCCTGTTCGGTCCCGACGTGTTGGACCGCATCCGCCCGCTGTTCACGACCGACGTCACACGCCAGATTGCCCGATGCGATGTCGACGACGCACGGATCGAGATCGCAGCCGACCACGGCACGGTCCTGTCGGGCGAACGGAGGCTCCCGCTCTGCGAGATCGAACTTGAACTGGTCGAAGGCGAGCCCGCTGCGCTTTTAACCCTGGCCCGGAGGCTCGCCGAGCGGTGCAACGTTCGCCTGGGCGTCGAATCGAAATCCGATCGCGGCTTCCGGCTGATCGACCACAAACTCGAAGGCGCCATTCGCGCGGAGCCCATCCGGCTGTCGCGTGACATGGCCCCCAACGATGCCTTCGCGACCATCGCCGCGTCCTGCCTGCGTATCTACCGGCTCAACGAGAGCCGCTTTCTCGCGCAGGGAGGCGTCGATCATGTTCATCAGGCGCGCATTGCCCTGCGCCGCCTGCGCAGCGCCTTCTGGATATTCTCCCCCCTGCTGCGAAGCGATGCGACGGGCACACAACTGGCGGACGATTTGCGCTGGCTCACGGCACAGTGGAGCGATCTGCGCCAGATCGACGTGCTACTGCCCCGGCTCGACGAAGGTGATCGCATCCGCCTGACCGCGCTCCGGGCAGACGCCGCGGCAAGCCTCCGCTCCGTTCTCGACGATAGGCGCGCGCGGCTTCTGCCCCTGCGGCTGGTCGAATGGCTGACCGTCGGCGATTGGCGCACCGATGCAGCCGGCTCCACGTCCGAAGCGATCGCGCTTTTCGCCGCCGAACGGCTCGACAAGCTGCGGCGACGGATCAAGCGTCACAGCAAGGGCCTTGCAAAGCTTGCCCCCGAAGATCTCCACAGGCTCCGCAAGGACGGCAAGAAACTGCGTTATGCGAGCGAGTTCTTCGTCGCGCTCTATCCCGGACGCAAGGCCCGCACCCGGATGGAAGACATGCTCGCTGCGCTGGAGGACATTCAGGATCTGCTGGGTGCACTGAACGACGAAAGCGATGCAAAGGCGCTTGCCGAACGGTGGGACATCGCCTGGACCGACGTCGTCAGGAGCCCGGACTGGCGCCGCAAGAAGCTGTCCAAAGCGCGCAAGGCGATAGCCCGTCTGCTCGACACGAAACGCTTTTGGCGCGCCGCCGACTGACGGCAGCTTTCCCCTCCGCCGTTGCCGCCGCCTTCGGGGCCGCGTAAAGGCGCTCCATGCTCCGCATCTCCGAAATCAAGCTGCCGCTCGACCATCCCGCCGAGGCTCTTCCCGCCGCGATCCTCCAGCGGCTCGGCATCGCGCCCCACGAACTGCTCGACTGGACCCTGGCCCGCCGTGCCAATGATGCGCGCCGCAAGTCGGCCATCCAGATGGTCTATTCGGTCGATGTGACGCTGGCCGACGAAGCGGCGATCCTCGCCCGTTTTGCCGGCGACAACCATGTCCGCCCGACGCCGGACACCGATTATCGCCCCGTCCGCACCGCCTCGCGGGGCGCACCGCGCCCTGTCGTCATCGGCGCTGGACCCTGCGGCCTGTTCGCCGGGCTGATCCTCGCCCAGATGGGTTACCGCCCGATCATCCTGGAACGCGGCAAGATCGTCCGTGAGCGGACCAAGGACACTTGGGGCCTGTGGCGACGGAGCGTGCTGGTGCCGGAATCGAACGTCCAGTTCGGCGAAGGCGGCGCCGGTACCTTTTCGGACGGCAAGCTCTACAGCCAGATCAAGGACCCGCGCCACCTCGGCCGCAAGGTCCTGACCGAGTTCGTAAAAGCTGGCGCCCCCGAGGAGATCCTGACCGAGGCGCATCCCCATATCGGCACCTTCCGCCTCGTCTCGATGGTCGAGAATATGCGCGCGACCATCGAGGATCTCGGCGGCGAATATCGTTTCGGCGAGCGCGTCGTCGACTTCGAGATCGCCGACGGGCAGCTGCGCGGCCTGCACCTCGACGGCGGCGAGTATATCGAAACGCGCCATGTCGTCCTCGCCGTCGGCCACAGCGCGCGCGATACCTTCCAGGCGCTCTACGACCGCGGCGTCTATGTCGAAGCCAAGCCCTTCTCGATCGGCGTCCGCATCGAACATCCGCAAAGCTGGATAGACCGCGCACGCTTCGGCACCTGCGCCGGCCATCCCGATCTCGGCGCCGCCGCTTATGCGCTTTCTCACCACTGCGCCAATGGTCGCACCGTCTACAGCTTCTGCATGTGCCCTGGTGGTCGCGTGGTCGCCGCCACCTCGGAGGTGGGCCGCGTCGTGACCAACGGAATGAGCCAATATTCGCGCAAGGAGTTCAACGCCAATTCCGGCCTTGTCGTCGGCATTTCGCCCGAGCGCGACTATCCCGGCCACCCGCTGGCAGGGATCGCCTTGCAGCGTCGGCTCGAGGAGATGGCCTTCGTCGCCGGTGGCTCGAACTATGATGCACCCGGCCAGAAGGTCGGCGACCTTCTGGCACAACGGCCGTCGACCGAGTTCGGCGAGGTCATCCCTTCCTATAAGCCGGGCGTGAAGCTGACCGACCTGTCGACCTGCCTGCCCGATTTCGTGATCGACGCCTTTCGGGAGGCGCTGCCGGTCTTCGGCCGTCAGATCGCCCGCTACGATCATCCGGACGCGATCATGACCGGGGTCGAGACGCGCACCTCCAGTCCGATCCGGATTACGCGCGGCAAGGATTTTCAGAGCCTTAACGTTGCGGGGCTTTTCCCGGCCGGTGAAGGCGCGGGCTATGCGGGCGGGATTCTGTCCGCCGCCGTGGACGGCATCAAGGTTGCCGAAGCGGTGGCGCTCGCCATCGCCTGAAGCTCGACGTCAGCGCGGGGCGAGGTGGGGAACGACCTCGACGATCTGATCGCCCTCGCGAAGCTGGGCGCTTTCGGGCTCCCAGAAACCGAAGGCCCGCTCGCCGCGATAGACCCGCAGGCCCAGGCCGGTGCGAATTTCGGAAAGAGCCCGCCCGACTTCGGCCGCCTCGACCGGGCGTTCCCGCAACGTGACCCGCCCATCGGCATTTGCCAGGTCTGCCATATAATCCGCGATGTGCGGGCCATGGGTCGACCCCGCCAGCAACAGCCCTGCAAAGCTGGCGGGGTTGATGACCGTCTCCGCGCCGGCCTGGCGGGCAAGCGCTTCATTGTCCTCGGATCGGATGACGACGCTGATCGGCACGTCTGGCGCCAGGCGGCGCGCGGTCAGCACGATCAGGATCGACGTATCGTCGCGCCCGGCCGACACGATGATCGACCGCGCCCGCTCGACGTGCACCGCCTCGAGCGTCGCGTTGCGCGTCGCATCGCCGTCCAGCACATTGACGCCCCTGGCTTCAGCCGCGCGCAGGCTGGCGCCGTTCTGGTCGATCACGACGATCGATGCAGGATCGGTGCCCCGCCGGATCAGTTCGCACACTGCCTCCGCCCCACTGGTCCCATGACCGGCGACGACGACATGATCGTGCAGCCCCCGCTGAATCAGGTTCATCCGCCACCTTTCCCAGACTTGCTTGAACAGGAATTCATAGGCCGTTCCCAGAAAGATCAACCAGACGAAAAGGCGGATCGGCGTCACGACGAAGGTGTCGAACAACCGGGCCTGTTCGGTGACGGGGACGATGTCGCCATAGCCCACCGTCGTGATCGTGATCATCGTGAAGTAGAGAACGTCGGCAAAGCTGATCGCTCCATCGACATTGTCGCGCAGGCCATCCCGGTCGAACCAGTGCCCCGCCAAAGCGATTGCCACGAGCAGAAAGGCGATGAAAACGCGCAACAGCAGCGACAGCCAGACGGGCATCGTCGACCTGCGTCGAAGCGTTGTCGCCTGCCGGGAATGTCGCGAGGGCCGCTGCACCTTTCCGCGTCTAGTGCGTTTCCCGACGCGAGGCAAAGGCGCTGGACATTCCATCCTGTGCGATGGAGCGATCAGAGGGCTGGCGCGCCTCTCGATAGACTCTATGGATGTCTGCAGAAGGCATAGTGAAGGGACGGACATGGCCTCGGGCTTGGTTGCGCTGCTGGACGACATTGCGGGACTGACCAAACTCGCGGCGGCATCGCTCGACGATGTCGGGGCAGCCGCCGGGAAAGCCGGAACGAAGGCCGTCGGAGTGGTGGTCGACGATGCCGCCGTCACGCCGCGCTACGTCACCGGTCTTTCGCCCAGCCGCGAACTGCCGATCATCGGCAAGATCGCCCTGGGATCCCTGCGCAACAAGATGCTCATCCTGCTGCCGGTGGCCCTCCTCCTCAGCCGTTTTGCGCCCTGGGCCGTGACGCCGCTGCTGATGCTCGGCGGTGCCTATCTCTGTTTCGAAGGCGCGGAGAAGGTGATCGAAGCCGTCATGGGTGGTCATGAGGACGAAGATCGCCTCATGACGGTCGATGCGGAAACGCTGGAGAAGCAGCAGGTTTCTGGCGCGATCCGGACCGACCTCATCCTTTCGGCAGAGATCATGGCGATCGCACTTGCCGAGGTCGCCTCGCTCCCGATGACCACCATGGCCGCCGTCCTCGCTGCCGTCGGGATCGCGATAACGGTGGGCGTCTATGGCGTCGTCGCGCTGATCGTAAAGATGGACGACATCGGCCTGCACCTCGCCAAGTCGGCGAGCACCCGGACCATCGGATGCGCGCTGGTTCGGGGCATGCCGGTGATCATGCGGGCCCTGTCCGTCATCGGTACCGCGGCGATGATCTGGGTGGGGGGCGGCATCCTCGTGCATGGGATGGAAAGTTTCGGGATCACTGCGCCCGCTCACTTCATCCACCATGCTGCAGAAGCGGCGGGAGCCATAATGCCAGCTATCGGCGGCGCCCTGCAATGGATCGTCACCGCAGTGGGTTCGGGAGTGGTTGGCTTCGCTGTCGGCGCGATCCTGGCGGGTGTCGTCCACGCGATCGGCGGAATGCGCAAGGCTCACGGCCGGTCCTGAAACAGGAATGCCTCCGCAGAGACACTGAGTCGATTTCCCTAGCGTAATGGTTTATCCACAGGCTTCCATCTGTTGTGGAAGAGTGTGTTGCGAACCATGCGTACCCCGACGGCCTCCGGCCGCCGACCCGTCATACTCGTCGTCGAAGACGAAGTGATCGTTCGCCTTCTTGCGGTGGAGGCGATCGAAGAGGCAGGCTATGCCGCCGTCGAGGCGGAGGATGCCGAACAGGCCTTGCGCCTGCTCGAGAGCCGTGAAATCGACGCCGTCTTTACCGATGTCAGAATGCCTGGCGCGATGGATGGGCAACAGCTCGCGGCACATGTCCGCCAGGACCACCCCGATCTTCCCATTCTGGTGACCTCGGGCCACAGGCAGGAGGAATGTGCATCGGCGACCCCGGGCGTGCTGTTTCTCCAGAAGCCCTATCGCGCCGCGATCCTCATCGCGACCCTCTCTGCGCTGATCGAGTCCCGCGCTACCGGGCCGCGTCCCGGATCCGGCAGCGCATAGCGCATTCGCTCGGTCCGGACGGGCGCCGCCCCTAGCCCATGATGGCGCTCGCGATCGGGCGTCCGATTTGCTATGTCGTAAGGCAGGGCATAATTCCGCACATATGGGGGCGGCTTGTGCTTGAGCGTGCCCCGCCCCGCCGTCCTCCAGGGCGGGGCGTCACCTCCCCACTTCCGATCGGTCAGTCGGCGGGCGTCAGGCGCAGCAGCTTTGCGTCCTTGCCGTCTTCCAGCACATAGACAGATCCGTCCGGCGCTTCCGCCGCCGAGCGGATGCGAGCGCCCATCGAATAGCGTGCAACCTCCATCGAACTGTCGGTGCCGAGGTCGACCAACAGCAACATCTTGCCCGACAGAGCGGTCACCAGCGCCTTGCCACGCCAGGACGGAAACATCTTCCCACGATAGACGATCATGGATGAGGGCGAGATCGCCGGGTTCCAGCTGACCCGGGG
>NZ_JAGMXV010000069.1 GCF_018006725.1 Rhizorhabdus sp. | reverse complement strand
CGATCCTCGAACGCTATGGCATGACTGAGACCAACATGAACATCTCCAACCCCTATGAGGGGGAGCGGATCGCCGGCACCGTCGGCCTGCCGCTGCCGGGGGTGTCGATCCGCATCGCTGATTCCGATACGGGCGCCGAAATGCCGGTGGGCGAGGTCGGCGTGGTCGAGATCGCGGGCCCCAATGTCTTCAAGGGCTATTGGCGGATGCCGGAAAAGACCGCCGCCGAGTTTCGCGACGGCCATTTCATCTCGGGCGACCTCGGCTTCATCGACGCGCGCGGCTATGTCACGCTGGTCGGGCGCGCCAAGGACCTGATCATCTCGGGTGGCTACAATGTCTATCCGGCCGAGGTCGAAACTGCGCTCGACGAACTGCCCCAGGTGCACGAGTCGGCCGTGATCGCGGTACCGCACCGCGACCTCGGCGAGGCGCCGGTCGCGATCGTCGTGCCGCGCGAAAAGGGTTTCGCCGATGCCGAGGCGATCCGCGCTGGTCTTGCCGACCAGCTCGCCCGCTACAAGCAGCCGCGCGCGATCCTGTTCGTCGAGGCTCTGCCGAAGAACGCAATGGGCAAGGTGCAGAAGGCGCTCCTCCGCGAGGGGCATCGCGACCTGCTCGCCGGCTGAGCGATCAGGGCGCCTTGGGCGGGGCGGCGACGCGCCGCACGCTGATGATCTTGATCGCGGGGGCGAGCATCTGCCCCTTCATCACCCCTTCGCCGAGCGTGGGGCTGCGCGGGGCGGCGAGGATCTTCTTCACCACCTCCATCCCCTGGACGACATGGCCGAAGGCCGCATAGCCGACATTGTCGCCGGGCGCCGAAGGGTTGGCGTCCATATAGCTCATGTCGCCGACGACGATGAAGAAGTCGCCCGCTGCCGTGCCCGGAGCGTTGCGGCCCATCGAGATGGTGCCGTCGACATGCTTGAGCCCGGTCTTGGTCGTGGGTTCGTGCGCGATCGTCGGGAAGACCTTCTTCGGGTCGAACTTGATCCCGCCCTGGACGAGGCCGAGCTCGGGCGCGCCGGGCACCGCGACGGCGCGGTAGAAAGTCGAATTGTCGAACCGCTTGCTGTCGACATAGCGCAGGAAATTGTTGGTCGTGATCGGCGCGCGTTCCTTTTCAAGCTCGAGCAGGATCGGTCCCTCGCTGGTCAGGATGCTGACCTGCACCGTCGCGGGCTTGGGCGCTGGGGCCGGCGCGGGAGCAGCGGCCGGAGCGGGCGCAGCGACGGGAGCATCCTGCGCGACGGCCGGCATGGCCGACAGGCAGAGCAAGGCGGAAAGGGCGAATCGGATCATCGTCATGGCCTCATTGTAGACCAGATGTCCGCGCCCATTTGAAGCCGCCAGCTGCGGCGAATTTGGCGGATCGGGCCGTCGGGCTTATATGCGGTGGGTCGGTACGGTGCCGGCGGCCTGCGAAGGATCGACGCGATGAACCTCCCCCTGACAGCAAAGCCCATAAGCTTCGTCAGCAAGGTCGTTCATCATGTCTTCCTCGATCCATCTCTCCCGGCTGTCCTTCGCCACTCCTGACGGGCGGACGCTTTTCGACGGTCTCGACCTTCATTTCGGGCGTGAGCGTTGTGGCCTTGTCGGCCGCAACGGCGTCGGCAAATCGACCCTGCTGCGGCTGATTGCGGGCGAGATCGCGCCGCGTTCGGGCAAGGTCACCGTCGAAGGCAGCGTCGCCGTGCTGCGCCAGTTGGTCGAACCCCCGCCCGGACTCACCGTCGCCGATCTGTTCGGGCGGCGGGAGGCGCTGGCCCTGCTTGCGCGCGCCCTCGCGGGCGACGCGTCCGTCGACGAAATGGCCGAGGCGGACTGGACGCTCGAAGCGCGGCTGGAGGAGGCGCTGGCGGACATTGGCCTGGCGGTCGGACCCGATACACCGCTGGCATCGCTGTCCGGCGGTCAGCGCACGCGGGCGGCACTCGCGGCTGCCGCCTTCGACGCGCCCGATTTCCTGCTGTTCGACGAGCCGACCAACAATCTCGATCGCGAGGGGCGGCGGGCGGTGATCGACCTCCTCATCCGCTGGCGACATGGCGCGATCGTGGTCAGCCACGACCGCGAGCTGCTCGACCATATGGACGTCATCGTCGAACTGTCGAGCCTCGGTGCGGCCCGCTATGGCGGTAACTGGACCGACTATCGGGCGCAGAAGAACGCCGAGCTGGAGGTTACCCGCCACGATGTCGCGACTGCCGCACGGCGCGCGGAGGAGGTCGGGCGGAAGGCCCAGATCGTCAGCGAGCGGCAGGCGCGGCGGGATGCCGGCGGCCGGCGCAAGGCGGGGCGCGGTGACATGCCGAAGATCCTCCTTGGCAAGCGGCGGCAGCAGGCCGAGGAAAGCGGTGGCGCCCATATCCGCACCGCCGAACGGCAACGCGAAGAGGCGAGCGAGGCGCTGGCGGAGGCCCGGGCGCGGCTGGAAGTCGTCGAGCCGATCCGCATCGCCTTGCCCTCGACCGGCCTGGTTGGTGATCGCGTCGTTCTTGCCTTGGAGGCACTGCGGTTCGGCCATGATCCGGGCCGGCCGCTCGCGACGCCGCTCGATCTGGTGGTGCGTGGACCGGAACGCATCGCGATCGTGGGGCCCAATGGGTCGGGCAAGAGTACGCTGCTCGCCACGCTCACCGGCCGACTGCCGCCGCTGAGTGGCACGGTGCGCTGCCCGCTCGGGGCGGTGCTGCTCGACCAGCAGGTGTCGCTGCTCGACCGTGGCCTCTCGATCGCGGACAATTTCGCGCTGCGTCATCCCGAGGCGACGGCCAATGGCTGCCGCGCGGCACTCGCGCGGTTCCGCTTCCGGGCGGAGGCGGCGGACCAGATCGTGGGGACGCTCAGCGGCGGGCAGCTGCTCCGCGCCGGGCTGGCCTGCGTGCTGGGCGGGGCAAGTCCGCCGCCGCTGCTGATGCTCGACGAGCCTACCAACCATCTCGATCTGGAAGCGGTCGAGGCGGTCGAGGCTGGGCTCTTAGCCTATGACGGGGCTCTCCTCGTCGTCAGCCATGACGAGGCCTTCCTTAATGCGATCGGCATCCGGCGCGGCCTGCACCTTCCCGCCGGGACGATCGATCCCGGCTGAGCGCAATCAGGCCAGCCGCTGCGGCACGACCTCGGAATCCTCGAGCACCTTGTCGACCGGCGACATCTGTTCCCAGGGAAAGACGAACCAGTCCTTGTTGACGGTGCGGTCGATCGTGCGGAAGCGATAATCCACCCGCTCGGTCGAGACGACATTGTCGATCAGCGTCGCGAAGCGGACATTGTCGAGCGTGCCGCCTGCCGCCGTCACGGCCGCGCGGATATGGGTGATGGTCGATCCGCTGTCGTTGATGTCGTCGACGAACAGCAGCCGGTCGGTGGCGCTCCGTCCCGCCAGCTTGACCAGCAGCTCGGCGGAGAAATCGGGGAGCTGCGAGCTGTGGTCGACCGACAACATGGGGATGCCCGTCGCATGGCTCAGATAGACTGCGGGGGTGAGGCCGCCCCGGCCGACGCCGATGATGAAGTCCGGCTGCCAGCCGCTCTCGCGGATGCGCGCCGCGACATAGTGGACCGCAGTCAGGAACTCGGGCTGGTCGACGGGGGTCAGGGTCGGCATCGGCGTCCTCGGTTCAATGGGGTCGGTTCAAAGTGCGGTCGCGATATAGGCGTCGAGCTCGGCAAGGTGGTGCGTGATCGCACCGTCGTCGAGGAAGGACCCCAGGAAGCTGTTGCGCGCGAGCGTTGCGAAATCGCGCGCGTCGAGCCGTCCGGCGGGGATCAGCGCGCGATAATTGTCGTTCACATAGCCGCCGAAATAGGCTGGATCGTCCGAATTGATCGTGGCCCTGATGCCCAGCCGCAGCATCGCCTCGATCGGATGCGCGGCGATGTCGTCGACCACGCACAGCTTGAGGTTCGACAGCGGGCACACCGTCAGAGTCATCGCGGAGCGTGCGAGCCGGGTGACGAGATCCGGATCCTCCAGCGCGCGATTGCCATGGTCGAGCCGATCGACATGGAGCACGTCGAGCGCCTCATGGACATAGGTCGGCGGGCCTTCCTCGCCGGCATGGGCGACACGGAGCAGGCCCATCTCTCCGGCCCGCGCGAAGACGCGCGCGAATTTGGACGGCGGATGGCCGACCTCGGACGAATCGAGCCCGACTCCGGCGATGCGGCCCAGCCACGGATCGGCGGCCGCGAGCGTCGCCAGCGCCGCCTCCTCGTCGAGATGGCGCAGGAAGCAGAGGATCAGCTTGCTCGTCAGTCCATGCCGCCGCTCCGCCTCCTCCATGCCTGCGAGCAGGCCGTCGGTTACGACGCCGAAGGGGATGCCGCGATCGGTGTGGGTTTGCGGGTCGAAGAAGATCTCGGCATGGCGGACATTGTCGGCGGCCGCGCGGTCGAAATAGGCGAGGGCGAGATCGCGGAAATCCTCCTCGGTGCGGAGCACGTCGGCGCCCTGATAATAGATGTCGAGAAAGTCCTGCAGGCGCGAGAAGCTATAGGCGCCGCGCAGTTCCTCGACGCTCTTGAACGGGATCGCGATGCGGTTGCGCCGCGCCAGCGCGAACATCTGCTCGGGTTCGAGACTGCCCTCGATGTGCAGATGGAGTTCGGCCTTCGGCAGGCCGGTGACGAAGGAGTCGAGATCGGTCATGGCTGACAGAAGTACACGATGATCCGCTGATCGCCAGCCGGATCGATACACCCGCTGCGGATACTCGCCGAAACGCTCAATGGCGAGGCAGGTGTTAGCGTGTCGCCGGGTCGGACCGGGCGTAGCGGCCTGCCGCCACCGCGCAGACGAACAGCTGTAGCTGGTGGAAGATCATCAGCGGCAGGATGATGATCCCGACCTGCGCGGGCGCGAAGATGGCCCCGGCCATCGGCACGCCCGAAACGAGGCTTTTCTTCGACCCGCAGAACAGCAGCACGATCTCGTCCCCGCGCGGCAGGCCGAGCCGCCGGGCGATGAAGAGATTGGTGCCCATCACCAGCGCGAGCAGCACCGCGCTGAGCAGAAGGATGGCGAGCAGGTCGGCCGCCTCGGTCCGCTGCCAGATGCCGCCGACGACCGCCGCGCTGAAGGCGGTGTAGACCACCAGCAGGATCGAGGAGCGATCGACATAAGAGAGGATCGCGCGATGGCGTGCGACGAAGTCGCCGATCAGCGGGCGGGAGAGGTGCCCGGCGACGAAGGGCAGCAACAGCTGGAGCATGATCGACAGGATCGCGTCGGTCGAAATGCCCGGCGCCTGCCCCGGAACATGGATCAGCAGGCCGACGAGCACCGGGGTCAGCACGATCCCGACGATGTTCGACAGCGAGGCGCTACAGACAGCGGCCGGCACATTGCCCTTGGCCATGGCCGTGAAGGCGATCGAGGACTGTACCGTCGAGGGCAGCAAGGACAGAAACAGCAGGCCCGAGACGATCTCCGGCGTCGTGACAGCCGTCGCGCTCTGCGCAAGCGTCCAGCCGAGAAGGGGGAAGAGCAGAAAGGACGAGGCCAGCACGAGCAGATGCAGTCGCCAGTTGCCGATCCCCGCCAGGATCGCCTCGCGCGACAGCTTGGCGCCGTGCAGGAAGAAGAGCAGTACGATCGCAACATCGGTCGCGCCCTCAAACCAGGCGACCGCCTGGCCGCGCGCCGGCAGCAAAGAGGCGATGACGACGACCAGCGTCAACAGGACGAGGAAGGGGTCGAGCCCCTTCAGCAGGCGAAGGACGAGGCGCATCCATCGAGGGCATGTCGCCGCGACCGGCCACCGTCAACCCGCGATCCCGAACGGGATTGCGGCCGGGTGGGCGGCGCGGGGCTTGGTCCGGCGCCCGACAGCGCCTATCGCAGGGGCATGGCAGAACCGCGCAGCTACCAGATCGATGCCCCCCGCATCCGGCTCAACATCGTCGAATGGGGCGACCCTTCCGCCCCGCCGCTGATCCTCCAGCATGGCGGGCGCGATCATGCCCGCAGTTGGGACTGGGTCGCACGCGCCTTTGCCGACAGCCATCGGGTCATCGTCCCCGACTTGCGCGGGCATGGCGACAGCGAATGGTCGCGCGACGGCGGCTATGATCTGTTCGCCTATCTCGAGGATTTCGCCGCGATAACCCGCGCGCTCGATCTTCCGCCCTGCGCGATGGTCGGCCACTCGCTCGGCGGCAACATCGTCACGCGCTTTGCGGGCCTCTACCCGGACCGGGTGACGCGCCTCGTCAATATCGAGGGGCTCGGCGACTCGCCCGAGGTCGTCGCCCGCCGCGCCGCGCAGGACCAGCTGGCGCTGCTACGCGACTATCTGGAGGAGCGCGCCCGCCATCTCGCCCGCCGACCGCGCGACTATCCGAACCGCGCCGCCTTGTTCGAGCGGATGCGCCAGATCGATCCGCGCCTGACGCCCGAGACTGTCGAGCATCTCTCGCTTCACGCGGCGCGCGACAATCCGGACGGCACGGTGCGCCTCAAACATGACCCGGCGCTGTTCCCGCCCAATGGCGTCGACATACCGTATACGACCAAGGAGTTGATGTGGGCGGCGATCGCCTGTCCCGTGCTGCTCGTTTATGGCGCCGACAGCTGGGCGTCCAACCCGGCGATCGACGGTCGCGCCGAGCATTTCCTCAATGCGCGGGTCGAGCTGTTCGCCGATGCCGGCCACTGGGTCCACCACGACCGGCGCGAGGATTTCATCGCCCTGCTGCGCGACTTTCTCGGCTCAGCTGCCCTCAGTCCGCCTTGATCAGGTGATGCGACAGGAAATCGCGGGCATCCTGCGACAGCGGGCAGGATTTGCGGGTCGCCTCATCCATCTGGACGATCACCGTTTCGGCCGAGGCGACGCGGCGCCCCTCCTGGAACAGCCCCTGGTAGAGACCGAGCGAACTGGTCCCGACGCGTAGCACCGCCGTGCCGATGTCGACCTGCCCCGGCCAGCGTATCTCGGAGACGAATTGCAGGTTCAGATTGGCGATGACGAACGCCGCCTGCACCGCCAGCAGCGGGCGGACGGCATCGTAGAGGAACTCGACTCGTCCGGTTTCGAGGAAGGTCGAGAAGACCGCGTTGTTCACATGCCCCTGCCGGTCTGTGTCGGAATAGCGCAGCTTGTCGAAGGTCCGGAACGGGAATTGCTCGAAGGACAGGTCCTGCAGCGCGGTCATGGGGGCGTCTCCTCTGGTCCGCCGAGGCTCTAGCCGCGCGGGGCCGGGAATTGAAACAAGATCGGGGCGTTTGGGCTCATTCCGGCAGATCGTCGAGCGCCAGCAGGGCGAAGCTCGCCAGCCAATGCTCACCCATATAGTCGTCGCCGAGATGGGGCAGCGCCGCAGCGACGTGGCGTGCCGCCGCGTCGGCTGCGGTGGACCGCACGGGGTGATCGGCCGGCAAGCCGTAGGCGATAGCGCGCCAGCTCCACGCCCGGCTGAGGTTGAGACCGTCGAGATGGGCGATCTTGCCGTCGCTCCGGTCCGAGACGAACGCAGGGGTTAGCAGCGTTTGAGAGATTGTCGGGAGGAAGGCGTCGAACCAGTCGGTGAAGCGATCCGGCGGCAATATCTCGCGCATCAGATGCGCCTCGGTCAGGGCGGGTGAGAGGAACTCGTCCCCGCCAGGCTCCCACGCCTGGCAGCCGCGATCCTCGCCGAACCAGTCGAGTGCGCGCGTCTCGATCAGCGCGCGCAGCGCGGGGTCGTGGCGTCGCGCCCAGCGATGCGCGTGGATCAGCGCGAAGCCGCTGTTGAAATGGGTGCCGACCCGGATCGGATAGGTTAGCTTCGGCAAATAGGCGGCAAAGCGTGACGCGAAGGCTTCCGCCAGCGGGGCAAGCGTTCTGGCCCAGCGATCCTGGTCATGGCGGATTAGCTCATCGTGCAGGGCCAGCAGCCAGCCCCAGCCATAGGGCCGTTCGAACCCGCCCGAGGCCGGACGCGCCAGATAGGCGAGTTCGCCCGCGACCTTGTCGGGCACCAGCATCGCGTCTGCCCGCGCGCGGATTTCCTCCGCCTGTGCCAGCGCCGGGAAACGGCGCAGAAGGCGCATGACCTGCCACCAGCCATGGACGCAGCTGTGCCAGTCGAAACTGCCATGGAAGATCGGGTGGAGGTCGATCGGCGCACGCACGTCCTCCGGCCCGGTCATCACATGGTCGAGCTTGTACGGCCATTGCCGGCCGAGATGGCCGAGCGTCATCGCGGCGAAGGACGAGGCAAGCGCGGAAGTGAGGGCTGTCGTCATGGGTAGGGGCGTCCGGGCGGGGTCAGCGGAAGGCGAGCCAGTAGAGCAGGGCGATGTTGACCGCGAGCAGCGGCAGCGCGGTCGGGATCTGCGCGCGGATGACGGCATTGCGATCCTTCAGGTCGAGCAGCGCCGCCGGGACGAGGTTGAAGTTCGCGGCCATGGGGGTCATCAACGTCCCGCAGAAGCCGGCGAGCATGCCGATCGCAGCGACGATCGCGGGATCGCCGCCCGCACCCCGGATCAGCAAGGGGATGCCGACCGCTGCCGCCATCACCGGAAAGGCGGCGAAGGCGTTGCCCATGACGATCGTGAACAGCGCCATGCCGAGCGTATAGGCGAGGACCGCGCCGATCAGGCTGCCCTGCGGGATCATTGCGCCGATCAGACCGCCGACCACTTCTCCGACGCCGGCCAGCGCGAAGACCGTGCCGAGGCTCGCCAGCATCTGTGGCAGGACGGCGGCCCAGCCGACCCCGTCCATCAGGCGCCGCCCCTCGTCGAACGCCGTCATCGGGCGCGGCCGGAACCAGAGCAGGGCGGTACCGAGCGCGAGGATGACGCCCAGGCTCAGGGCGACGAGCGTCGCCTGCTTCGGGTCCACGGCGGTCGGCAGCTGTTTGAACGCCAGCGTGCCGGCGAGCGCAGTGACGGGAATGATCAGCGCCGGCACGAAAAGCCGGTTGCGGCGCCGCCCCGCTTCTTCGCTGCGCTGCTCGGGCGAGGTCGAGGCGGATGCGCCGCGTCCCATCAGGCCGAGCCCGGCAAGGGAGACGAGACCCAGGACGAGAACGCCGTTCCCGAGATCGCCGAGACGGTCGCCTGCGATCAGGCTGAGCGCGATGAGCGCATAGAAGCCGGCATTGCCCAATCGCTTCGGGTTGCTCCGGTCGCGCAGCGCCGAGGCGGCGAAGGCGAGGAAGATCAGCCCGGCAAAGGGATAGACCGCGTTGAGCCCGATCATCGGCGCGACTTTCGCCGGTCGAACAGCCACAGGCGCAGGCCGTGGATCAGGAAGGCGGCGATCGCGGTCGGGATCGCCCAGACCGACAGGTGGAGCGGTTCGATCGAGATACCATAGCCTTCGAGCACGCCCTTCATCAGCAGGATCGATCCGATCGCGATGAAGATGTCCTCCCCGAAGAACAGGCCGATATTGTCGGTCGCGGCGGCCATGGCGGCGGCCTCCTCGTCTCGCTCCGTCTCGCCGGTCTGCTGTTGCGCGGCGGCCTCCGCCATCGGGGCGACCAGCGGGCGGACCGTCTGCGCATGGCCCGCGACCGAGACGAGGCCGAGCGCCGCCGTGATCTGCCGGAACGCCAGATAGCCGAGCAGCAGCCGCCCGACGGTGAAGCCCTTGAGCCCGGCAATCAGCGTCCGCGCACGCTCCTGCAATCCGTGGCGTTCGAGCAGGCCGATCACCGGCAGCACCATGTAGATGACGGTGACATAACGGCTGTCATTGAACGCCTTGCCGAAGGCGGCGAGCAGGTCGAGCGGGCCGATCCCGGCGGCGAGCCCGGTCGCCATCGCCGAGACGAGCACGACCAGCAGCGGGTTGAAGCGGAGCAGGAAGCCCGCGACGATGATGACGATGCCGGACAGGACCAGCATCAGCTGTCCCTTGTTCCGCAGCCGCCACCGCCGGGCGTCTCGATCACGAACAGGTCGCCCGCCGCCAGTTCGGCCGACACGGTGGCGGGCAGGTCCTCGACCCTTCCATCGGCGCGCTCGATCCGGTTGATGCCGGGCTGCCCGTCGCCTCCGCCGTCGAGGCCGGGGGGCGCGGTGCGGCGGCGGTTCGACAGAATGTCGACATGCATCGGCGCGCGGAAGCGGATGTGCCGCACCGCACCGTCCCCACCGTGCCATTGCCCGGCTCCGCCCGATCCGGTGCGGATCGCGAAACGCTCGACCAGCACGGGAAAGCGGCTTTCGAGGATTTCCGGGTCGGTCAGGCGGCTGTTTGTCATGTGGGTCTGCACGGCCGCGCAGCCATCGAAGCCGGGGCCGGCCCCCGATCCGCCCGCGATCGTCTCATAATATTGGTGGGTCGCGTCGCCGAAGGTGAAATTGTTCATTGTCCCCTGGCTGCCCGCCATAGCGCCGAAGGCGAGGAGCAGCGCATCGGTGATCGCCTGGCTCGTCTCGACATTGCCGGCCACGACCGCTGCAGGGTGGCGCGGATTGAGCATCGATCCCTCGGGCACGTGGAGGGTGACCGGGCGCAGGCAGCCGTCGTTGAGCGGGACGGGCTGGTCGATCAGCAGACGCACCGCATAGAGGGCCGCCGCCCGCACCACGGACAGCGGCGCATTGTAGTTGCCCGGCAGTTGCGCACTTGTGCCGGTAAAGTCGATGTCGATGACGCTGGCATCGCCGTCGATCCGGACGGCGACGCGGATGACGGCGCCATTGTCCATTTCCACCGCAGCCTCGCCATCGCGCAGGCCGGGAATCAGCGCCCGGACGGCGGCCTCGGCGTTCGCCTGCACATGCTCCATATAGGCCGAGACGACGGCACGGCCCTGGCTGGCTGCCATCGCGCGCAAGGCATCGGCCCCGCGCGTACAGGCGGCGACCTGTGCCGCGAGGTCGGCGATGTTCTGGTCGGGATTGCGCGCGGGCCAGCGGTCGTCGGCGAGGATCGCCCGCATCTCCGCCTCGCAAAAACGTCCCGCGTCGACCAGCAGAACATTGTCGAGGATGATGCCCTCCTCGTCGATCGTCCGGCTGGTCGACGGCATCGAGCCGGGGCTGATGCCGCCGACATCGGCATGATGGCCGCGCGCCGCGACGAAGAAGGCGGGAGCCGCATCGTCCGGTTCGACGAAAACCGGCATGATGACGGTGATATCGGGCAGATGCGTACCGCCCTGATAGGGCGCGTTGAGCGCATAGGCGTCGCCCGGCTTCATGCCGCGTCCGTCGCGGGCGTCGCCGCGCCGCGCTATGATCGTGCGGATGCTGTCGCCCATCGAGCCGAGATGGACGGGTATGTGCGGCGCATTGGCGACGAGATTGCCGGCGGCGTCGAACAGCGCGCACGAGAAGTCGAGCCGCTCGCGAATGTTGACCGACGAGGCGCTCTGGCGCAGCGCCGCCCCCATTTCCTCGGCGATCGCCATGAACATGCCCGCGAAGATTTCGAGGCGGATCGGGTCGGCCTCGGGGCTCTGCTCGAAGCCCGCCGATAGCGAGCGAGGGGCCGTTCGATCGAGGATAAGATTGCCGAGGCCATCGACCGTCGCGCGCCAGCCCGGTTCGACGGCGGTTGTGGCGACCGGATCGACGATCAGGGCCGGCCCGTCCACCGCGAAGCCGGCGGGCATCGCCACCCGGTCGAACAGCGGCGTCGCGCGCTCGGCCCCGTCCATCCAGCAGCGGACGATCGCAAGCGGCCTCGGCTCATCCAGCGGCAGGGTAACGACCGCCTCCGTGCCGGTTGCCCCCTTCACCAGCGCCTCGACCCGGACCGCGTCGACGATCGGTTCGCCCTGACCGGCAAAGCCGAAGCGGCGCGAAAAGGCCGTCTCGAACGTGGCGCGCATCGTTGCGGCGTCGGCGAGGGGCACGGGGATGGCGGAATCGCTCGCCGCATAGCGAACGAGCACCGTTGCGGCGATGTCGGTCGCTTCGGGAAGCGCGGCCCGTGCCTCGGCAGCAAGGGCCTCGACTTCGCTCGCCAGGCCCGGCGCATCGTCGAGCCGCAGCGCGGTACTCCGCTCGCGGATCACCCCGCGATCGGCGAGGCCGATGCCATAGGCCGACAGCACGCCGGCCAGCGGATGGATCATCACCCGTTCGATCGACAGGGCGTCGGCGACCAGACAGGCATGCTGGCCACCGGCGCCGCCGAAGCAGGCGAGGGTGAAGCGGGCCGGGTCATGGCCTGCCCCGATCGAAACCGCCTTGATCGCATGCGCCATGTTGGCGACGGCGATTGCGACCATCCCCTCGGCCGCGATGCGCGGATCGATATCGGTCCCTGCCTCGGCCAGCAGGTCTGCAAAGCGCGCTTCGACTGCCGTCCGGTCGATCGGCTCGTCCCCCGCCGGGCCGAACAGCCGGGGGAAATGATCGGGCTGGATCTTGCCCAGCATGACGTTGCAGTCGGTCACGGTCAGCGGTCCGCCGCGCCGGTAGCAGGCGGGGCCCGGCAGCGCGCCGGCCGATTCCGGGCCGACGCGGAAGCGGCCCTGGTCGAAGCGGCAGATCGATCCGCCCCCCGCCGCGACGGTGTGGATCTTCATCATCGGCGCGCGGATGCGGGCGCCGGCGATGCGTGTCTCGGTCTCGCGCTCATAATCGCCCGCGAACAGCGAGACGTCGGTGGACGTGCCGCCCATGTCGAAGCCAATGACATGATCGTAGCCCGCCGCCAGCGCGGTCCGTGCCATGCCGACGATTCCGCCCGCCGGCCCCGACAGGATCGCATCCTTGCCGTGAAAGGTGTCGCCCTCGATCAGCCCGCCGTTCGACTGCATGAAGAGCGGCACCGGCCCGTCGCCCAGCGCCCGGCGGACGCCCGCGACATAGCGCTTCAGCACCGGCGACAGATAGGCATCGACCACGCTGGTGTCGCCGCGCGCGATCAGCTTGATCAGGGGCGCGACGGCATGGCTCGCCGAAACCTGCTTGAAGCCGATGGCGCGTGCCATCTCGGCTAGCGCAGCTTCATGCACTGGGTAGCGATAGCCGTGCATCAGTACGATGGCGATGGCGCGATAGCCGTCGGCATAGGCCTGGCGAAGGGCGCTCCGGCTTGCCTCAAGGTCGAGCGGGCGCAGGACCTCGCCCTCGGCGGACAGGCGCTCGTCTATCTCGATGGCGCGGTCGTGCACGGGCGGGGCGCGGCGGATCGCGCGGGCAAACAGCTCGGGTCGTTCCTGATGTCCGATCGTCAACGCATCGCCGAAGCCGTGGGTTATCGCGAGCAGCGTTGGCTCGCCCTTGCGTTCGAGCAGGGCGTTGGTCGCGACGGTTGTCCCGATCCGCACCTCCAGCGGGGGCAGCGGGCCTTGCGCGCAGCCGGTCAGCCGGCGGATCGCCGCGACCGCCGCGTCGTCATAGCGTTCGGGGTCCTCGGACAGCAGCTTGGCGGTCATGATCCGCCCCGCCGGGTCGCGGGCCACGACATCGGTGAAAGTCCCGCCGCGATCGATCCAGAAATGCCAGGTCACGCAGCCAGCCTAGCAAAGCTGCGTTGCGACCGGTAGCTGCCGTCCATGCGCGCTGCGCGCCGCTTCGCCGTCAGATGGCGAGCGACACGGTCACGGCGTCGCCCTCCGACAGGCCCTCGCGCTTCCGGACGTCGGCCTTGACCGGCAGGATGAAGCCGCCGCTTTCCTTGTGCGGGAAGACCGAGGTCTGCCAGCGCGTGCCGCCGATCCGCACGTCGACCCGGATCGAGCCGAAGCCGCCGGTGCGGCCGAGCGCGGCATAGCGCATCTCGGCCGCTGTCTGCCCGTCGATGGTGACGAAGTGCCAGCCGCCTCCCTTTCGGTTCGGCTGCCAGCACCACAAGGTCGCGTCGACCTCGAAGCAGTCGGCGGGCGGCACGTTGGCGCTTAGCTCGCGGGCGGGAAGACCGCGCGCGCGCCGCCCAGCTTGTGGACCACGCCGTGGCGCATGACGAAGTCGACCTTCTCCATCCTGGCCACGTCCTCGAGCGGGCTGCCCGCTACCGCGATGATGTCGGCGTCCTTGCCCGGCTCGATCGTGCCGATCGATGCGCTGCGACCCAGTGCCTCGGCGGCGTTCACCGTGGCGGTCTTGAGCGCGGCAGCCGGGGTCATGCCGGCCTTGACCAGCAGGGTGAACTCGCGCGCATTGAGGCCGTGGCGCGAAACCCCGCTGTCGGTGCCGAAGGCGACCTTGACGCCGGCGGCGATCGCCTTCGAATGGTTGGTGAAGGCGGCTGCGGCGGCCTCTTCCGCTTTGGGAATGACGGCCGGGGGCAGAGCGCCCGCGCGGGCCTGCTCGACGGCGGTCACCGGCGCGATCATGGTGGGCACCAGCCAGGTGCCGTTCGCCTTGAACGCCTTGATCGTCTCGTCGTCGAGGAAGGTGCCATGGTCGACCGTGTCTACGCCGGCCGCGATGGCGGCCTTGGTGCCCGCCGCCGCATGGCTGTGGGTCGCGACCTTGCGACCGAGGCCATGGGCGGTGTCGATGATCGCCTTCATCTCCTCGTCGGTCATCGCCCGGCCCAAACCGCCCGAGACGTTCGACAACACGCCGCCGGTCGACATATATTTGATCACCTGCGCACCGAGCGCGACCTGTTCGCGCACCGCGCGGCGGCAGTCGTCGGGGCCGTCGCAGGTGTTGGTCGCATGCTGGTGCATCGCCTCGGCGAAGGTCTCGGACAGGCCGTTGGTGCGGTCGCCATGGCCGCCGGAGACCGAGATCGGCGCACCCGCATTGACGATGGTCGGGCCGGCGATATCGCCGCGTTCGACGCCTTCGCGCATCGCCCGCATGCCGCGCGCATTGCCGCCCAGGTCGCGCACCGTGGTGAAACCCGCCTCCAGCGTGGTCCGCGCATTGGCAATCGCGGTCAGCATGTCGTCGGCTTCGTCACGGGTGAGCGCTCCCATCCGCGCGCGCATCGGATCCCCGCCGATGCCCCAGAGATGAACGTGCATGTCGACGAGCCCCGGCATCACGAAGCGGTCCTTGAGATCGACCAGCGTCGCGCCCGGTAGCGCTTCGGCATAACCATCGCGCACCTCGGCGATCTTGCCGTCGCGGATGATGATCGTGCTCGGTCCGCGCGGCGCCTTGCCCGGTTCGGCGAGCAGAGCGCCCGCATGGATCATCGTGACCTGCGGTGCGGCGGCCATGGCCTGTGGTGCCGTGGCGGCCATCAGCAGGGCGGTGGCGAGAGCGATGGATCGGCGCATTGATAATCCCCTGTAGCGTGATGACCGATTGCTAACCGCTTTTCACAACGAAGAAAATCACTGTTGCCTGGACGCCGATGGGAAGCTCTCGGTCGGGTCGGGTCGGGTCGGGGCAGGCGAGGCACGGTTCGCCTTAGCGGGCTTGCAACCTCGATCATGCTCCGTCGTTACGGACCCATTGTCGCGGGGTGGGAGCAGATGGCATTGGAACTTCCGCAGCAGAGCGCGGGCTATGCCCGTTCGGGCAATCCGGTCTGGGCCTGGTGGCGCGACCGGGCGATTGCGACCGTCGATCATGACGCGGTCCTGCGCAAGGTCGCGCAGGAGGCCGGCTGGTCGGCCCGCTATGCGCTGATGGTGGTCATTTCGGCGGGCATATCGATCCTGGGCCTGCTGCTTCCGTCCAGCGCGGTGCTGATCGGTGCCATGCTCATATCGCCATTGATGATGCCGATCATCGGCATGGGCTTCGCGCTTGCGACATTCGATTTCGACGAGATGCGCAGCGCTGGGTTCGCGCTGGGCGCGGGAGCGGTCATCGCCATCCTGTTGTGCGCCGCTTTCGTCGTGCTGTCGCCGGTGCAGACCGTGACCAGCGAGATCGCGGTCCGGACGCATCCCAATCTGTTCGATCTGCTCGTCGCCCTGTTGTCCGCGCTGGCCGGCAGCTATGCGTTGATCCGCGGGCGGGGCGAGACGGTCGTCGGTGTCGCCATCGCGATCGCCCTCATGCCGCCGCTGGCGGTGGTCGGTTTCGGCATCGCCACCGCCAACTGGACGATTGCGGGTGGCGCGTTGCTGCTGTTCATGACGAACCTCGTCACGATCGGGCTGACCGCCGCCTTCGTCGCCCGGCTTTACGGTTTCGGCTCGCACCTGACCCCCGCGCATACCCGGTTGCAAAGTATCCTGATGATCGTCGGGCTTACGGCGCTTGCCGTGCCGCTCGCGCTCACGCTGCGGCAGATCGCCTGGGAGGCGCTGGCCTCGCGCCAGATCCGCGACACGGTGCAGGCCCAATTCCCGGCGGGAGCCCGCATCAGCGACATCGAAACCGACTTCCGCGCCGATCCGATCAAGGTCGTTGCGACCGTATTGACCCCCGCTTATGCCCCTGAGGTCGAGCGGCAGGCCCAGTCGATCCTGACGACCAATCTGCGGCGCCGGATGAGCCTGACGGTCGATCAGGTTCGGATCGGCAGCGGCGACGCGGACAGCGCGCAGGTCGTGGCGGCCCAGACACGCGATCGTCAGCCCTCGGTCGATCTCATCGCGCAAAAGGTCGCCGATCGCCTCGCGACGATCGCCGGTATTCCCGCCGATGCGGTGATCGTCGACCGGGCCAGCCGTCGGGCCATTGCGATGGTTCAGCCGATCGAGGGCGCCACGCTCGGACTCTACCGGCAACTGGAGGCGCGGGCGACGGCCGGCCTGAAGGACTGGACCATCTATCTCGTGCCGCCGCCCCAGCCCTTGCCGTCGATCGCAATGGAGGGCGATGCCGTTGCTGCCGAGGATGGGGACGCACTCGACCTGAGTGCCTGGGCAATCCGGCGCCAGTCGCTGCCGGTCGTCGTGCGCGGCAGCGAGGCCAAAGCCGAGGCGGTGCGCGCGGGGCTGATCGCGCGCGGCGTCGATGCGGCGCGGCTGCGAGTGGACGTCGAACAGCGCCGGATTGTGGCGCTTTCCTGGGTCCTGCCCGACTGATCGGCAGGTGCTAGGTACTATTACTGCAGTAAGCGTCCCGGATTGCGACAGCGGGCGGAATGGGCCAAATGCGGCGCCTAGGCGGACGCGCGCCTCTCCCCCGGGAGGCATCCCCCAGCGTCTGCCTTACGGCCGCAGGGCTCCCCCGAAAGTGAACGATTCCCCCGTCGTTCACCCCTGCGGCCGCCCCCTACTCCCAAGCCTCCGATCTCGATGGCATCCCGTGCCAGCGCGCCGAACGTATGTTCCGCAGATCGTAGATTCCCCAATATCGTCGTTCTGGTAGCGATATTAATCCGACAGAATAAGTCGATTGTTCAATAGGTTAACAAAAAGTTACCCGGTTCGATCGGCGTCATGCAGCAAATGGAAGGGCTGCCGGATGAACGAACGGGAAGACAGACATAAGGGCATGGAGCGGCGGCTCGATTTCATCCGCCTGACGGATGCGAATTACGAGGCTTTTCCGAAGATCCGTGCCGTGCTCGCCGAATATGCGTCGGCTGCGCTCGACGATCTCTATCGGCATATCGCGGAAACGCCCGAAATCGCGTCCTTCTTCGCCTCGAAAAAACATGCGGACCACGCCCGCGACAAACAGCTCGAGCATTGGCGCGAACTGTTTGCGCGGCGTATCGACGCCCAATATTTCGAGCGCGCCGAGCGGATCGGCCAGGTCCACGCCACGATCGGTCTGGAGCCGACCTGGTATATCGGCGGCTACGCCGCCGTGCTGGAGCGCGTGATCGAGCAGGTTCTTACACAGGGTCTGCTGACGCGGTTGAACGGCCGCGCGCTCAGCGACATGCTCGGTACGTTAGTGAAGACCGCCTTGCTCGACATGGATGTGGCGCTGTCATCCTATTTCCGCGTCGAAAGCGAGCGTCGTGCGGCTGTGGTCGACAAGCTGGGCACCGCGCTACATCGGCTGGCTTCGGGCGATTTCACCGTGCGGCTCGAGGATCTGCCCGAGGATTACCGCAAGCTGGCTGACGATTTCGAGACGATGCGCGGCCAGATGGCTGAGACGATCGGACGCGTCGCCCGTTCTTCGGACAGCATCAGCATCGGCTCGGCCGAGATCAGCCAGGCGTCGGACGATCTTGCCCAGCGGACCGAACAGCAGGCGGCCAGCCTGGAGGAGACGGCCGAAGCGATGAAGGAGATCACCGATGCGGTGCGTACCACCGCGTCGGGGGCGGCATCGGTCAACGAAACGGTCGGCAAGGCGCATCTAGAAGCATCGCAGGGCGCCGAGATCGTCCAGGAGGCGGTCACGGCGATGGGCGACATCGAGTCCTCTGCCCGGCAGATCGCCCAGATCGTCGATCTGATCGACGGAATTTCCTTCCAGACCAATTTGCTGGCGCTGAACGCCGGCGTCGAGGCCGCGCGCGCGGGCGATTCCGGGCGTGGCTTCGCGGTCGTCGCGAACGAAGTGCGGGCGCTCGCGCAGCGGTCTGCCGATGCGGCCCAGAATATCAAGGGTCTGATCGAGACATCGTCACGCCAGGTAGAGCGCGGGGTCGACCTGGTCGGACGAACCGGCAAGGCGCTCGAACGGATCGCCGGCCGCGTGGCGGAGATCAAGGAGCAGGCAGGTGAGATTTCGGAAGCGGCCGAGATCCAGGCCGGCCGGCTCGGCTTGGTCAGTGGGGCGGTGTCGAACATGGACCGGATGACGCAGCAAAATGCCGCGATGGTGGAGGAGTCCAGCGCGGCCGCCCGCACGCTCGCGCACGAGGCGCATGAACTGGTGGAGGCTGTCGCATCCTTCAGGCTTACGGGTGGAACCGCGCAACCACGGCCCACACCCGCGCCCAACGTGCGCCCGTTGCGCGTCAAGACGGTGCCGGCCCCAGTGGCGCTTGCTCCCACAGCCCGGGCGGTCGGCGACGACTGGACGCAGTTCTGAGCAATTCGGGCGCACAGGGAAGGGAATCAGAATGTCCAGCATGCCGCATTCCGACAGTCGCCGGCGCGACGAGCGACATGTGACGACGTTCAAGGTGGCCAGGATCTGTGGAGCCCAGGGCGAGGCGCTCTGCATCATCCGTAATTTCTCTGCCCGCGGCGCGCGGATCGAAACCAATTTCCCCGTCGATCCGGGCGAGCGGCTGGAACTGCAGTTCCAGTCCGACGCATCGATGGCTTCGACAGTTCGCTGGAGCGCCGATGGCAGGGCGGGCGTCGAATTCGACGCACCGGTCGATCCGGCAGACTTGCTCGGCGGGGCGGCGGAGCCGTTGCATCGGAGCAGGCCACCGCGCTTCAACGTGCGCGGCGGCGGATGGCTGATTGCTGCGGATGACCAGAGCCGGGTGTTCGTGGAGAATATCTCCCTCGCAGGTGTCGGGCTCGGCCTTGCCGAGCCGATGAGGCTGTCGGCTGGCGATGTCGTCGAGCTGGCGCTGGAGGGGCTCGGCCGGTTCACCGCCACTGTTCGCTGGGCCACGTCGGAACGGCTCCGCCTGAAATTCTGCTCTCCGGTGTATTTTCGTCGCCTTGCCGCCTGGCTCGGTGCGGGTGCTGCGCATTCGTCGCGCGCCGCCAGCCACGGCATGATGCCGTGAGGCGGTCCTTCCGCACCTTGGCGTCGACGAAGGAAACCCCATTATCGGTGGCCGCTCCCGTTCATGGCGTGCTGATCGCCGAGCCCGCCAATGACGCGAGCGCACGTTTCCGCGAGGCGGAGAATTGGGCGGCCTTCTATCGAGAAGCGCTCGATGAAGCCGCCATCGTCGCGGTGACCGATACGCAGGGCACCATTCGCTCGGTGAATCGCAAATTTTGCGAGCTCAGTGGTTATAGCGAAGCCGAACTGATCGGCGCCAACCACCGGATATTGCGGTCCGGCTTTCACGATCCTGCATTTTTCCGCGATCTGTACCGCACGATCGCCCGGGGCCGGACCTGGCATGGCGAGATATGCAACCGCGCCAAAGACGGTGAGCTTTATTGGGTCGATACGACGATCGTCCCGCATCGCGATCTGGACGGTCGCATCAAGACCTATACCGCGATCAGGTTCGACATCACGCCACAGAAGCAGGCTGAAGAGCGGCTCTGGCGGCTTGCCAATGTCGATTCGCTGACAGGCCTGCCGAACCGGATGCACTTCCTGAGCGATCTGGAGATGCTGATCGGCGGCGCCGGCAACGAGAGCTTTGCCGTCGGACTCATCGATGTCGACAATTTCAAGGATATCAACGACAGCCTCGGCCATGCCGCTGGCGACGAGTTGCTGAAGGAACTTGCGCAGCGCGTGCAACAGGCGCTCGATCCCGACGATATCCTCGCCCGTCTTGGTGGAGACGAATTCGCCCTCGTCCTGCGCCAATGCCCCAGCCGCAGCGAAAAGACAGACCGGATCCGCCGGATCTACGAGGCGCTCGATGGTCCGCTGACGCTGAATGGCGAAATACACAGGCTCGGCGTGTCGATCGGCGTCACGCATTTTCCCGAGGGAGGACGCTCGCCCGGCGATCTCCTCAAACATGCCGATATCGCGCTGTACGCTGCCAAGGCACAGGGTCGAAACAGTGCGGTCTATTTCAGCGATGCGATGCGCGAGGGGAATGCGCGCCGTGCTGCGCTGCAATCGAGTTTCGAACATGGCCTGCTTCACCAACAGCTCGTGGTGCATTATCAACCCATCGTGCCGATCGAGCCCGGCGAACCAGTCAAGCTGGAGGCACTGCTGCGCTGGCAACATCCCGAGCGTGGACTGCTGTCGCCGGCCGTGTTTCGCGAAGCGATGGACGATGAGCGACTGGTCGCGCTGGCAGATCGGCAGGTGCTCAAACGCGTACTGGCCGATATCGCGATATGGCGCGAACGCGGCGTGGTGGTCGGCTCCGTCGCGGTCAATGCGGCTTTGGGCGACTTCAAGCAGGGCCGCTATGTCGAAGCCCTGATCGACGCCGTGCGATCGGGACAAATCGTGCCGGAGGACGTCTGTGTCGAAATCACCGAAGATCTACTGATAGGCCAGCATGGCGACCGGATTCGCACGGCCATCGAACTGCTGGACGGCCATGGCTTTCGGATTGCGTTCGACGATTTTGGGACGGGCTATGCCTCGCTCAGCCACCTTCGCGACCTGCCCGTCGATCTGGTGAAGATCGACCGCAGTTTCATCAAGGCTCTCGGTAGCAATCCGGCGGACCACGCGATCGTCGAGAGTGTGATTCTCCTGTCGCATCGTCTCGGCAAACGGGTCGTTGCGGAGGGCGTCGAGACCAAGGCTCAGGCGCGGATATTGCGTGACCTGGGATGCGACTATGTCCAGGGCTTCGTTGCCTCGAAACCGCTGCCCTTTGCCGAGGTCGAAGGGGCGATTGCCCGATTGGGCAAGGCCGGACTTACGGCCAGTCTATAGACCTGCCATGATCCCCAGCCGGACCAGCTCGCTCAGACTGCGTGTCTGGGTGCGTTCCATGATCGCGGCACGATAGGCCTCGACGGTGCGGACGCTGAGCCCCAGCCGATGGGCGATCAGCTTGTTGGGCAGGCCCTCGAGAATGCCGGTAAGCACTTCGCGCTGGCGGCGGGTAAGCGATTCGACCACCCGAACATAGCGCTCGGCCTCTGGCGATCGGGGGGCGGGCGTCCGGTCCAGTGCAATCCGCACCGCCTCGCGCAATGGCTCCGCATGAAGCGGCTTCTCGAGAAACTCGACGGCGCCGGCCTTCATTGCCTCGACGGCCATAGCCACGTCGGCCTGACCCGACACGACGATGACGGGCAGATCGAGACCGATCGATTTCATGTGTCGGACCAGAGCGATGC
>NZ_JAGMXV010000288.1 GCF_018006725.1 Rhizorhabdus sp. | reverse complement strand
TCCTGCCCGGTGCTGCCGGTTATCAGCGCTCGCTTCGCCATGAGTCCTTCGGTTCTTGGATGGGTTGGGTGTGGGGCTGGTCGGGGCCGCCGTCGCCGGCGGTCGCGAGTTTGTCGCCATAATCGAGGCGCAGGCTCTCGATCTCGGCCTTGATCGCTTCATATTCGGCCATCTTGCGACGGATGAAGCGCGCCGCGAGCTTGGCGCGATGCGCGATGCCCTCCGGGGTCAGCACATAGACGTAGCGCAGCTTGTTCTTCGAGGCCTGAAAATTCTCGATCTTCACATGGCCTTTGGCGACCAGCGCGCGCAGACAGTAATTGACCCCGCCCAGACTGACCCCCAGCGCCACCGCGATATCGCGCTGGCTGGCCGACGGATTCTGGTCGAGCAGGCGCAGGATGCGGAAGTGGATATCTTCCTGTCGGGTGGTGTCGCTATCGCTGCTCATCGCTGCGGACGGACTGCGGGCAGGCTACCGCACGGCGTGGGAAGCATCCCCGCCGGCAAGATCATAAGAACGTCCCGGAGGGAGTGTTCACGCGTGAACGTCTAGCCGCTTTTCGCGCCGCCGCAAGAGCAGCGGTTCCGTAGCGAGGGATGCCTGTGACAAAGCGCCTTTTCCGCTGGCGGCGAAACGGCCATAGGTGCAGCCGCCCATGCCAGACATATCCGAAGGCCCTCGCCCGCAATGCGCATAGCTTTCCTACCGGAAAGGCCGGACAGCTTTGGGCAGAGCCCGATCCCCAGCCCGACTGATCGGCGCCGGCTTGCGACGCTGATCCCGCACTGGGAAGCGCGGGGCGCCACAGTCGCGCCCTATGGAGCCGGGTCCGACGCCGATATCGCCTATTTCGTGGCCTCGCACCTGGGCCTGTCGCAGATCGAAGCAGCGATGCGCGCGCCGTCGCGCGGTCCTGCCATCGCGATGGGGATTACCGAGGATCTGTTGACCGCCGACTGGGCCGCCTTCGACAATGAGAAGGTCAACGACCTGGAGACGATCGCCGCCTGGCATTTCGGCGGCGGCCGGCGCGGCTTGAAGGCGGGCGTCCGGCGCTGGGCCAATCGTCTCGGGCTGCCGATCAGCTTCCGGGCAAGGATGCTGCGCGCTGTAGCCGGCGCCGATGTCGTGATCTGCGCATCCGAGGCACAGGCGGCATCGCTGCGCAGCATAAACCCTTTTTCGGTGGCGATCGCGGAGGCCATACCGGCATCCGATTTCGAACCTGCGCGGTCGCCCGTCGGCGATGCGCTGCTGGCGGCGAAGGCCGCCTCGGGGGCGACTCTGATCCTGTGGGAGGGAACCGCTTATGGTCTCCATCTCCTCGAATTGCTGCGCGACCCGCTGGAGCGGCTCCACCGCGATCTGCCGGGGTCGTTCGAACTGGTCGTGGCAATGCCGCGCGAACGCCCCGCGCCCTTTCACGGGATCACCGACAATCCGGAGATCCTCCGCAGCATATTCGCCTTCCCGACGCGCTTCGTTCCCTGGACCGCCGACACCATCGGTTCGGTGATCCGGGCCTGCGACATCGGCATCGCGCCGATGGCCGACCTCAACCCCTTCTATGCCGCCAAGGCGCATAACAAGCCGGCCGTCTATATGTCGCTCGGCCTGCCGGTGGTGGTGTCCGATATCCTGTCCTACCGCCAGTTCGTCCACCATGGCGAGGATGGTCTGGTCGCCACCACCACCGACCATTGGTATGATCATCTGCGCAGCCTGATCGTCGATGGCGATTTCCGTCGTCGGGCCGGGCTTGCAGCGCGGGCGACCTTCGAGGCCAGCGGCGGGATGGAGGCCGTTGCCGATCGCTTCTACCAGGCCTTCGAACTTGGCTGCGCCGTTGCGCGGGTTCGTCGGTCGGTCGGGCGGCGTGCGGACGTGCCAGCGCTATGACGGAGCTTGCCTGATGCCCTATTCGGTCGCGATCGTCGGGGGTGGCTGGTATGGCTGCCACATCGCATTGTCGCTGCACAATCTCGGCTTCGAGGTGCAGCTCTACGAAAAGAGCGGACGGCTGCTCAACGATGCCTCGGGCAACAACCAGTTCCGCCTCCACATGGGCTTTCATTATGCCCGTCATCAGCAGACCCGGCAGCAGTCGCGGGACGGCTATTTCCGCTTCCTCGAACGCTATCCCGAACTGTCGGCGCCGATTGCGCAGAATGTCTATGCGATCCCCCATGGCCAGAGCCTGATCGACTTTCCGACCTACAAGCTGATCATGAGCTCGTCGGGGATGGATTTCGTGGAGAGCGCGCAGCCTGTCCCGGGCCTCGTCGACATAGAGGGCGCCCTGCTGGTGCCGGAGCGGGTGATCCTTTTGTCCGAAGCACGCGCCCTGTTCTCGCAGCGGCTGGCACCGGTCATGACGCTCGATACTGCGATCGAGACGATCGAGGAGCACGAGGACGAAGTCGTCGTCAACGGTCGCCGTTTCGATTTCGTCATCGACGCGACCTGGGGGCATCTGACGCGACCGGCGATCGACTGCATCTACGAACCGACGATGTTGCTTTATTATGAGGCGGCGGACCGCTTTCCTGCGATCACCCTCGTCGATGGTCCGCTCTGCTCGGTCTATCCGACCGAGGATCCGCATGTGTACACGCTGTCGAGCGTCCCCCACACGCCGCTGGGCCAAGTCCGCGATCCGGCTGCCGCCATCGCCCTGCGTGACGGTGTGACGGGCGAGACGGTGCAGGCCAAGCGCGCGGCGATGGAAGCGCAGATCATGCGCAACCTGCCGGGCTTCCGCGACCATTTCCGCTTCCTCGGCATCCAGTTGTCGATCAAGACCAAGCCGACCGGCGCGGCCGACGATCGCAGTTGTTATGTCGAGCGGCGCGGGCGTCGCTTCATCGTCATGTCGGGCAAGATCGACACGATCTTCCATGCGACCGAACGCATATTGGGCGAGATCGCGACCGGGCGGCTGGACACGCACCGGCCTTCCGAAGCACTGATCCGCAACGACATCCTGAGGGCGCCGGGAGAAGGGGCATGATCGAAGCCGATAAGGCGCTGATCGGGCATAGCGGGCTGGTGGGATCCACGCTGGCGCGCGCCTCGCATTATGCGGCCTGTTTCAATTCGCGAACCATCGACGATATGCGGGGGGGGCGCTTCGGCCATGTCGTCTGTGCGGGTGTTTCGGCCGTCAAATGGCTCGCGAACAAGGAACCGGAACAGGATCTCGCCGGCATTCGCCGCCTCACCGATGTGCTGGAGACGGTCAGGGCCGATCGTTTCACGCTGATCTCTACGGTCGACGTCTTCGCCGATCCCGTAGGCGTGGACGAAAGCACGTCGCCTGCGGGCAATACGGCGCCCTATGGGCGGCATCGCTTCGAACTCGAACAATGGGTCAGATCGCGTTTCCCGGCCTGCCGGATCGTCCGCCTTCCTGGACTGTTCGGCACGGGCCTGAAGAAGAACATCCTGTTCGACCTGATCCACGACAATGGGATCGAGGGCATCTCGCTCGACAGCTGCTTCCAATGGTATCCGCTGCGACGCTTTGCCGAAGACCTGGCGCGCATCGAGGCGGAGGGGGCCGACCTCGTCCATGTCGCCCCCGAGCCGCTTCCGACCCGCGACATCGTGATGCGCTATTTTGCCGAGAAGGCCGATCGGCTGAAGGGGGACGCCCGCGTCCGTTATGATTTCCGCACACTCTATCCCGATTTGCTCGGAAGCGGCCACGGTCCCTACCAGCTGTCGGCTGCGACGGTGATGGACGAACTGGGGCGTTTCATTGCGGAGAGCCGAGACGCATGAAGCTTGCCTTGTCCAACCTCGCCTTCCCTGCGGACATGCCCGATGCGGTCCTGAGCGATCTCGTCGAGGCGGGGCTCGGGGGGCTCGAGGTGGCATTGACGCGGATCGCGCCATGGGTCGAGCTTACCCCCGCTCGGATTGTTGAGTTCAGGCAGCGCATCGCGGATCTCGGCCTGCAGGCGCCCTCGCTCCAGGCGATCTTCTTCGGGGTTGAAGGCGGGAGCCTGTTCGGGACTGAGGAGCAGTTCGCCCGACTGGCCGCACGCCTCGAGCACGTCACCGATTTCGGCGCGCTGCTCGGCTCTTCGGTGGCGGTGTTCGGTGCGCCCGGTACGCGACAGACCGGGGACCTGCCGGAGGCAGAGGCCTGGGCCATAGGCCGCGACCGCCTCGCGCGTCTTGCCGATATCGCTGGCGCCTCCGATATTCGTCTCGGCATAGAGCCGGTGCCAAGCTTCTATGGCGGCGATTTTCTGCGGCGCTGGCAGGATATCGCCGCCATGGTGCGCGAGATCGGCCATTCCCATCTCGCCCTGCATCTCGACATCGGCTGCGTGTCGCTCGGCGAGGACGATATCGTCACCGCAATCGAACAGACGCAGGACATTCTCTGTCATTACCATGTGTCGGAACGGAATCTCGGCGCCTTCGCTGCGCCGGAATTCCCGCACCGGGCGGCGGCTCACGCCCTGTCCGCCACCGATTATGATCATTGGATTTCGATCGAGATGGCGTTGCAGGCGGACCGTCCGCTGGATGCCATCCGCGAGGCGGTGGCATTCGCTGCTGCGGCTTATCGGCCCGCGCTGGATTGACTCGCGCCGCTCACGGGCACAGTAGCGTTCAGCGGTGAACGCTTCGATCGGGGGATCGCCTTGGACCGTCCGGAAATGCCACGACCATGGTACGCGGCGCAGCTCAAGCCCAATGCGGGGGCGATTGCCGAGCGGAATCTGCGGCGGCAGGGGTTCGAGCTGTTCGTCCCGCAGGAGCAGTGCGCGGTTCGGGGGGCGAGTGCGTTCCGGACGGTGCGGCGGCCGCTTTTTCCCGGTTATGTCTTCGTGCGCGCTGGCGCCGATATGGCGGTTCCGTCGGCCGCATTGCGCGCAGTGAACGGAACGCAGGGGGTCGTCCGGCTGGTGTCGTTCGGTGCCAGCCCCGCTCCGTTGCCGCCGGGCTTCGTCGAGGCGCTGATCGAGCGCTACGACGCCGGCGGGCGGATGGCGCCGCCGCAGATGCTGCGCGAAGGCGATCGGGTGCGGATGGCGTCGGCGCCCTTCGTAGACATGATCGGGTCGATCGAGAAGGTCAGCGCCGAGCGGCGGGTCTGGATATTGCCCGACCTGCTCGGGACCAAGGTGCGTCTGTCGGCCTCAAGCGACGATCTCGCGCTGGTCAGCTGACGGAGTCGACGTTCAGCCGAGGACGGCGACGCTGCGCAGGATCAGGCGCACCAGTTC
>NZ_JAGMXV010000068.1 GCF_018006725.1 Rhizorhabdus sp. | reverse complement strand
ATCTCGTAGCGCGGGGCGCGCGGGTTGGACGACTGGACCGGCTTGAGCGCAATCGTCATCGCGACCGCGAGGGTGGAAATGCGGCCCATGAAAATGCCCGCGTCGTTCTGCTTGATCTGACCGATGTTCATGACGTGTCTCCTGTGATGTCGTGCTGGACCCCATGTCCTCGACACCGATCTTCAATCCTCCTCCCCTCCCCGGCCCTTCGGCCGGGCAGGGCGCGATGAGCGCCCCTCACCGACCGCGTCTTCACGCGGACGGTGGATCGTGCGGGACGCGGACCGGGCCTGCCGATCATCGGCCGATCTTGTCGGTCAGGGCGGTGCCGATATCGGCGTGTGCCGCGGCGAGCGCGCCGATCGCGCGGCTGACGACGTCGGTCGCCTCGTCGCTCGGATCGATGCACCAGCATTTGCCGGCGTGGCGGATGTCGATCAGCCGGTCGGATTTGTTGTCGATCCCGAAGGTGTAGCCGTGACGCTGGTCTAAGCCGGCGACGGTGACGTCGGTCGTTTTGGCCTTGATCGTGACGACGGGCGCGACCGCGGGGGTCAGCAGCACGGTATCGCGCGGCGTTTGCGCCTGTGGGACCAGCGCGGGTGCGGGCGGCTTGCCGAGCGACGGCATCTTCGGGATCGGCACGAGGCCGTTCACCGCGTCCTGCGCCATGTCGGCCGCCATTGCGGTCGCCATGAAGATGGCGGTGCGCGCGAGATCCTGGGCGATGGCTTCGCGGTGCGGCTCGGTCAGCGTCGGCAGGAGGTGGCAGAGTTTGGTGTCGAGCGCGAAGGCGACGGGCTCGGCGTTGGGATCGATGCACATGATCGTGACCTTTCGGCAAAATGCCCGGACCCCATGTCCAGGATGCCGATCCGGTCCCTCTCTCCTTCCGGCGCAGCCGGTGCCGGCATCGTCGCGAGGCGATGCCGTGCCGTTCAGCGAGGCGGTCGCGGATGTCGCATGAGGCGCTTCCGGGCGGCCGACAGATGATCGATCGAGCGTTGCAGGAAGAAGGCGTGCGCGCTGTCGGATTCGAGTGTCCCCAACCGGCGTTCGAGCGCCGTGATACGGTGGTCGATCGCATCGATCGTCAGCATGATGTCGTCGAACGAGAGCGCGACGACGGTCTGCGGATAGGGATAGGGCAGCGCCGGCGCGACGAAGGCGAGGAAATGGGGCTGCACGGGCAAATGGTGCAGGAGGGCGGTCGCGACCGCGCGGCGGATCTGGGAGGCGCCGTGGACGAGTTCTGCTAGCAGCACGTCCATCGCCATCAGGCGGACGATGCGCAGTGCGCCGGGGTCGAGGGTGACGGCGATCGGATCGGTCGAGGCGAGACCGATGACGCCCTCCGACAGGATGGCGAGAACGTCGCCTTCCTCGATGCAGGGACCGTCATCGAGACAGGCGTCATGCGCGGCTTCGCTGGTGTCGAAATAATGGACGCGGTACATGCGCTGGTCCTTTCTCGCTGGGATCAGGAATATTGCGGGCGACGCGCGGGAAACCGCGCGGGCGGGAGGCCGGAGAAGCTGAAGGCGCGGAAGCGTCCGCCGGTGTAGGCGGCCGAATCCACCGGCGGGCGATGCCGCTGCAGGCGGTCGAGCAGGCGATTGGCGCGGCGCATCGCCGCGACCGCGGCCTTGTCATGGTAATGGAGGGCGATCACGCGGACGAAGGTGCCGGTATCGTACCACCAGCCCCCCTCCTCGGGGCCACCCCACTCACGGTCGATTTCGTAGAAGGCGAGGATGCTGCGCATTGGGTTAACTCCGGTTGTCACCGGGTCGGATGATCCTCCCGGTTCACAACAGCCGGTCCGCCTTCCCCTTCCTCAGACGTCCGGTGCGTCGTCGGGACGCTGGTGGCGCAGCGCACGCGCGAGCGCCCGCTTGCGGGCGGTCGCCGCGGCGCGCGACGGATAGGCGCCCGAGAGGCGCGAGGGGTGCGAAAGGCTGTTGTCGAACACGACCCACCCCGTTGCGGTATGGGCGACGTGCATGCCGTCGCTGCGCGAGGGCGCGGTCATGACGGCCGCGCCCGCCTGACCGCGGCCTCGGCCGTGAGCTGGCCGGCAAGGGCGTTGCGATCCGAGGCGATCCGGCTGTCGGGCGCAGCCACGACTTCGGCCGCGCGGGTCAGCAGAGCCGCGAGGTCGGTGTCCGACATCGGCGCCGGTTTGGTCGCGGATCGCGCGGGTTCTTCCCCAGCCTTGTCGAGCATGAGCACGAGGATCGAGGGCTTGATGTCCTCGTCGAGCGGGCGACTGTCGGCGACGAACCTGCCGCCACGCGTGATCGCGAACGCGTTGAAGGTGGGTGATACCCCGTTATCGGCGTTGGGGATCGTGGTGCCGCGATCGTGGAACTGGATGTCGATGAAACGCGGCGGGCCACCATAAGTCTTTTCGAGAAAGCAGAAGGTCACGCGGCGACCCTCGCTGGTCTTCGCCGTGATCGTGAACGCGCCGTCAGGCACGTCGATGGGCTTGTGCGGCACGTCGTTGTAACCGGCGAAGCCCGCGGCGATCGCGTCGTCGCGCGTCATGACGGGGAGATCGGTGATATCGGCCATGTCGGGACTCCTTGATGATGGGGATCAGGCGGCGCGTTTGACCGTGATGAGGTCGGCGAAGCGGTCACGGACCGCGCAGGCATCGGGATAGAGGTTGGCGAGACCGTGCCGAGCGAGGATCGGCGCGCGCGAAGCGGCGACGACACCGGCCTCCTCGATGGTGGGGACGCGCGGTGGCCAGCCTCTGACGTAGCGAAGGTCGGGCGGCATCGCGCTTTCGAGCCGTCGCCGTTCGGCCGCATCGGCCTTGGCAACGGTAATCCGGTTCCTCAAATTACCTGGTATGTGGCGCGGTGCGACGTCGGCGAGCCAGCGCGCGGGCTGGAACGAGAAGGTCGAGGTCGCCTCGAGGTCGACCAGGTGAAGCAGCGCGGGACGATTTGCCGGTGCCGAAGCCGATGCCTGGGCGTCGCCGAGCGACTGGAGGACGCAGAAGCGGCACGACAGTCGCGACGACTGGTAACAGGTGTAGGCGACGTGCAGCGGGATGCCGAGCGTATCGTGCGCGGCGAAGACCTGTGGTGTCGTCCAGTGCGCGATCGGGTTCCACAGCATCATCGCGGTGCCGTGGGGATTGCCGGCAGCGGCGTAGCGCGCGTCTGCTTTCCATTCGGGTGTGCGTGACCGAGCGATGCTCTCGTCGCGGCGCAGTCCCAGCACGTTGATGATAGTCTGGCCGCGCAGCAGTCTGGCGAGGTGCGGCCCGATGACATGGGCCTTCATCTCTGAGGTGCAGAAGCGCAGCGCCGAGGATGACCAGGGACCGATCAGATTATAGGTTTCGAGTGCCTCGTAGCGCGCCTTGCCGTTGGCAAAGCGCGTGGCCCAGCGGTCGAACAGGTCGCCGGCGTTGCGCCGGACGATCGTCAGCGGGACGCCGGCGTGGGCCGCGAGATCCTCGACCGTCGCGGGCGTTTCGTCCCATTCGGCACGGCCGAGGTCGGCGTGAATGGCGATACGCCGCTCGCGCGGATGGCCGAGCGCATCGAGGATCAGGTTGACCGCGAACATCGCGGCCGAGCTGTCCTTGCCGCCCGAGAGGTTGAAGACGATCCATGCGCCGCGTTCGACCGCGTCGAGGATGGCGGGCGGCAGGGCGAGGGCCGGAAGGCCGGCGACCAGGCCGCGTCCGATGTCGATGAACATGGCCGTTCAGGCCGCGAGCGGCGCTGGCAGCGCCAGCCACTCGGGTTCGTCGTTGGCGATGACCGGATCGTGTGCGCGGGCCTCGGCTTTCGAGAACACGGTCGCGCTGGCGAGTGCCCCGAAGCCGTCGTCGTTGTTCCAGAAGACGGCGTGGCCGTTCTGGTCGCGCGAGGCGAGCACGAAACCGAAGCGACCCTCGTGACCATGGGTGTCGGGATCGGCTGCGGCGCTGCGCGCGGCGCGATCGAGGATGTCCTGGGTGCTGTGGAACGTCAGCCCCGCGTCGGTAATGATGACGCAGCCGCCTCCGAACTCGCCGGGGCGCAGCCGGTCGCAGTCGGAGATCCATGCGAACCCGCAGGGGAGCGCGGACTTGCAAGCGCGGAAGATGAGCTGGGCGACCTGTTCGACGCCGAATTGATCGCCGCTGAAGAATACGCGCGCGTTCCCGTCTTCGCCTTTCCAGTCGATGTCGATCGCGCAGTCGAGATAAGGGAAATGCCAATCGTCGAATATCTCGAGGAAGCTTTCGAACTTCATCGGCCCCTTCGCCGGGAACACGGCGTGGAACGCGGGATCGAGCGCGTCATATTCGTGGGCGAGGTCGGCATCGTCGCCGTTGGTGTCGAGGATATCGACTGCCTGTTCGGCAATGGTCAGCAACGCCGCGTCGGCGTGGCTCATGGTCAGCGTGAACGCGGCCTTGGTGTAGGTGTTCGCCATGGGAATGCTCCGAAATGATGGGAAATCGCTCTGTGCGGTCGCGCTCAGGCGTCCGCGGCCTCGGCGAGACGCGCGTTGGCGGCCGCGGCCTCGGCGGGGTAAGCCTGCGTGAGATTGCCGTGCAGGACCGCGAAATCCGGGATCGGGAAAAGACCGTTCGGCCCGGGCCGGGTAATCAGCAGCGCGCTGATGACGGCATCGGCCGGATCGGCATGGACGATGGTGGGCGTCTCGCCGTTATACTCGACCGGCGCGGTGAAGCCCGCCTCGCGCCAGGTGGCGAGTCCCTCCTCGACGCGTGTCGCATAGTCGGCGACGGCCTCGTCGAGCTCGTTCTCGATATGGAGGACGAGTTCGACATAGCGACCGAAATCGTGTCGGTTGGACAGGCCGGCGAGGCGGCATCCCGGGGGCGGCGGGCCGTAGCGTGCGATCAGCGCGGACTTGTAGACCGCGATTTCGAGGCGGTTGAGGCTGTCGAAGTTGGGCGACTGGCCGAGTTGCGCGCAATCCTCCTCGGCGGGACCGGCACCGAGATCGATGAAATAAGGCATGGGGCTCTCCGTCGATCGTCATTGATCGACGCGCCCCATCCCCCTCCCCTTTCTTGTCGGGTACTCAGTCGCCGAAGAAGCGGCGCTTGATGGCGATCTGCGCCTCGCCATCGGACTGGCCGAGGGTCATCAGCCGGTCGGTCTCGAGCGTGATCGCGAGATCGGCGGGAAGATCGGCCCAGCGTGAGGCGATGGTGACCGCGGCGGCCGCTGTGGTCAGCTCGCCGGGGTGCGCGCCATGCCATGCGACGGTTTCGTCCTCACCCGTGAGATGCGGGTGCGGGCGCAGCACCTGGACGAAGAAGGTGCCAAGCGGGCGGTCCCACCCGATGCTGACGCTGGTGCCGGGTTCGATACCGGGAAACTGGTGGCGGCTCATGGCGATCCTTTCAGGGTCAGTGCAGCGAGATCCACTCGGCGTGCCAGGGGCGCGGGTGCGGGTAGAAGCGAAGAACGCCTGGAACATCGGTTTCGCCGCTGGCGAGGCGTTCTTCCAGCCAGAGGATGTAGAGCGCGGCGTCGGCGAGATCGCCGGCGAGCAGATCGTCGAGCATCGCGGCCTCGCGCGCGGTCTGTTCGTCGAGCGCGGACCAGTCCAGCGCATCGAGGAAACGGTCGCGTCGATCGGTGTAGCGCGCGATGCGGGCAGCGTCGGCCTGGACGCTGGCGATGGCGAGATGGATATCCACGGGCGGTGCTCCTTCCGGCATGTCGGTGACATGCCGCCCGCTCCCGCTCCCCTTCCCTCGCGCCGCTGGCGCGGGGATCATGCCGCGAGGATTTCGCGGATCGCGTCGCTCCGGCGCGGATAGGCAAGCCGGGGCAGATCGCGCGCGGTGCGCCGGGCGTCGCGCGTCAGCTCGAAGCAATAGGTGAACAGCGGGCTTTGCCGGTGCGGGCGGAGCAGATTGTCGGCACGGAGCCGCGCGAGCCAGTCGGCGGGGTGTTCGTGCGCCTCCGGCCTCGGCGCACCGAGCCGCACCAGCTGGTCGATCGCCCCGGCATGGCCGGATTCGAGGTTGCGGATCTTCGACAGCGTTCTCTCCGAGATCATCTCGCCGGCGATGCGCAGCACCGTCCGCGGCCTCGTGCGGCCGCGATAGGCGCCCGACAGCGCGGCATAGACGACGCCGCAATGGCCGAAGGCGGGATCGGAGAAGCTGACGACAGCGTCGATCCGGGGCTTGGCGAGGCGCAGGAGGCGGAAGGCGCGCGACGTGAAGAAGCTTTCGCCGTTCGCGGCGACCGAGGGCAGGCAGATGAGCCGTTGCAGTACGCAGCCCCGAGCGGGATCGGCATAGCCGGTGTGCCGGGTGATGACCGCGCCGGTCGCCGGCACGCCGAACACGATGAGACCGACCAACGCGGATCTGCCCGGGTCGCCCGGACCGAACAGCCCGCAGGCGAGCTGGGCGGCGGGATAGCGCGGGAGGTAATGATGGTCGGCGAGGAATGCGCGGGCAGTATCATGGGCGACGACATCGACGGCGTAGCGGCGCGGGTCGATCACGCTGTCGCCGGCAACGAACAAGCTGCGCCGGTCGCGCCAGCGCTGGGAGCGGTCGGTGAGCATGGTTACCTCCGTCAGGCCGCGTCGGCGTAGATCTCGGCCGCCCAGGTCTCGATCCATCCGGTGGTGATCTCATCGTGATCGAGGTCGCCGCTCTCGATCAGGGCGCGGATCTCGGCGCGAGCCTGCGCGATCGCGCGTTCCCAGGGGTCGGCGGTTGGTGGCGGTGGAGTAGACGCCGCGGCCTCGGGCAGGTGTCGCGGTGTTTCGAGCGTTCGCGCGCATTGCGTGCGATACCAGCGTTCCATGAAGTCGGCGCCGAGCGCGTCGGTCTTGGCGATGCGATGCCTGAGCGCGTGCTGTCGCACGCCTACGCCCCATCCCTGGCTGTCTATCGAGGCGATCCAGCGTGCGAACGGCGTGAGGTACGGCAGGGCATCGCCTTTCACCCCGAAGAGGTGCGCCTTGACGCCGATCGGCAGGATGCGGGTCAGCCGCTCGACGACGGCGATCAGCCCTTCGGGACCGTGGATCGGTCGCCGGCACATGCTGCCGATGCCGACGACGGTGCCGGGCAGGATCAGACCGCCGATCGCGTCGAGTGAACGGACGTAGTCGTCGGGCACGCGGCCCTGCAGCACGGGCATCAGCCGGTCGCGGATGGCCAAGTCGTCGGCGCGGGCAAAGCATTCTCGGTTGGTGGCGGTGGTGCGCGCGATGCGGTCGAGCACTTCCTCGCGGTCGTGGGCAACGCCCTCTTCGCAGCAGTAATCGACCGACGAGATGCGTCGGAACGGCCATGACGCGGCGAGCGCCATGTAATCGGCGATGCTCCAGGGAAGCCCGCCATAGCGGACCATCATGGTGTAACCGGCGGAATCGAGGTCGACGCTGGCGAGCGGTCGCGCGTTGGCGAGCGTTCCGGTGCGCCATCCCGACCACTCGCGCCAGCCATCGGCCTTGCGCCAGCGCGACAGACAATTGGCCGAGATCAGCACCGGTGCTTGCAGCGCGACCGCGCGCTGAAGGATAGGCCCGTTTGCGAGATGCGGCAGGCCGAGGATGATCTCGATCGTCATCGTCTAGCGGCCAGCTAGCTGATAGCTGTCGGCCATTCCGACAATACGCATCACAGATCCTCGCGCAGCATGAGCGTGAGAACACGGCGCGTGATGCTGGCGTCGGCGGGGTCTTCCGATCCCCATTCCAGCGCCACGTCATAATAATCGATACGGAAGTGTATCGTCTCGCCTGACAGCTCGAACTGGCCGCGATCGCGCTCGGGACAGTCGGCGGGGAAAGTGTAGCGGCGCAGCGCCTGCAGGACATGCGCCTGGGCGACGGCTTCCGAGGCGAGCGTGCCGTTCGACAGCGCGCCGAGGCACGCGCGGGTCATGACGATCTTCGCGGTGCGGTCGAACCCCTGGCGGCAACGGTCGTTGAGCCTGGCCACGGCTTCGAGGCGCGTTTCGGTGGCGGTCAAAATCATGTGACGATCCTCCGTTGGGTCGATAGCGATGGTGGCGGGGACTTCAGGCGGCGAGCGCGTCGCTTTGTCCCCGGCCTCGTTCGGGAAAGGCCGCATGGAAGCGGTCGAGCCAGTCGCCCATCGTCGGGCGCTCGCCGAGCGGGATGACCGCCGCGACGTCCTGGAACCGTATGAGGTCGAGTGGCGCATCGCGGATGATGCGGTCGATCTCGTCGGCCGGCAGGAGGTGTTCGTCGCGGATGAAGGCGGTCATCGATCCGGGGCGCGCGCGGGTCGATCTGCGCCACAGGCCCTCGACCGTGTGCAGCCGCGGGGCTGCGCGTGCCTCGACCAGCACGATGAGCCGCAGGCACCATTGCGGGAGGCCGCGGATTTCGTCCGGATGATTGGCGATGCACAGCCAGCACGCCGATTTGGGGGGCACCGGCAGACCCTCGGCCTGGATGCGGGCGACGCAGTCGGGCCGGTCCCATCGCCATTCGCGCAAGGGATATTGGCAGTCGTACAGCGGATCGTCGATCGACAGCGCATGGTTGGCGCGCGCGGTGTCGCGCGGACCGGCGTCATAGCCGATCAGGCGGACGACGCGCTGCCCGCGCGCCCATGCGTCGACCGCTGGTTGCCAGGTCGACAGGAATTTGTCCTGCGGCGCCTTCTTGTATTTGAGGCTGCAACTCGACCCGCCGAGCGACTTGCTCGGCAGCGTGGCGTTGGTCAGGCACATCTCGAGGATGCCGTAATAGGGCGGCCAGTGCTTGAATCGCCTCGGGACATAGCTGACCAGCTCGAACCGGATGCCGCGATCGCGCATCCAGGGCCGGATCACGTCGAGATATTCGTAAGTGGCCGGTTTCTCGACCGAGGTATCGGCGGTGAGCACCAGGTCGGGCGCTTCGCCGCGCGCGTGCTTTTCGATCAGCAGCGCGGTGCTGTCGACGCCGATGCCGTAGGCCAGCACCACTGGTGGTGGCGGCGGCAGGGGCGCGACCGGAACTGCCGCGCCGGTCATGGGGCATCCTCCGGTTCGAGATAGGTGTCGTAGGGCGCACCGGCAGACTCGACCCAGCTACCTTCCTCGTCGAGGTTCTCGATCCGTGCGAGCAGCGCCTCCTTCAGCTGGCGCGCGTCGACGTCGTGGCCCTTGTCGTCGTTCGAGACGAGGCTGAAGGCGATCGTATAGGCGTGGTTGTAGCGTGCCATGTCACGCGCCCTCCGCTGCGGCCTCGGGCGCGGCAGGCACCGCGCGGGCCGTTATCGTCACGTCGAGCCTGTCGCGATCGATGACGACGGTGACCGTCCGGTCCTCGGGGACGAGGAAATAATGCCCCGCCAGCTTGTCGCGAATGCGGTTCTCAAGCGCGGCATCGTCGCCTTCGAGCAGGCCGATGATTCGTTCGGCGGCATCGGCCTGGAAGCGCTCGAGCTGCGTATCGTAGCTGTCGGCATCGCTGTCGTCGCTGGCATAGAAGATCGCGCTTTCGAGGATGTCGGCGACGCCGAGCGCGGTGATTTCGCTGCCCCGGCGGACGAAGACGGACGTCTCGTCGACCGAGTTGCACGACCATTGGTCGGGTGCGAAGGCGACATCCGCGTCGGTCGATACCTCGATGAATGCGCCGGCGTGGCTCATCGTCGCCTCGAGCGTGATAGCCTCGACCCAACCGTTTTCCGCCTCGGCGGGCGCTTCGCGGCTGTCGGAGACGATGAAGGTGCGGTCGCCCTGGGTGACGCGGAACCGCATATCCTCGACACGGGCGAGGATATCGTACCAGCCATAGCCCTTGAACGCGTCCTGGGCCTCGACCAGTGGACCACCGAACGGATTATGCTTCGCGATCGCCGCCTGCGCGGGTTGGCCGATCAGCGCATCGAAGTCGGGCATCAGCACCATGCCGGTGTCGGTCACGCGTGCGCCGCTCTCGTAGTTGCGCGAGCTGTCGGCCGCATAGGCGGTCCATGCGAACAGATAGGGCTCGGCTTCGGGTAGTGCGATACCGAGCGAGCGCGCCTCGCGCCAGTCATGCGCCGACAGCCGGTGCGTCCCCGCGGCCTCGATCGCGCGGTAGATCGCGAGCCGGACCGCATCGCGCAGGGCGGCGATGCCGGTGTTCTCGACCACTTCCTTGCGCGCCGGGAGGACGAGCTGGATTTGCGGCGCGTCGAAGATGTCGACCCGCGCGATCCAGTGGCCGCCCCGGTCGACTTCCTGAACATACGGCAGGTCGCACGGGATGGTCAGCCCGTGGAAGTTGAGGCGTCCGTCGCGCGAGGAATAATGCGAGGGGTGTTTCTGGAACACGCCGATGCGCACGCCGTACCATTCCTCGACATGGACCGCGTCCTTCAGCCAGTCCTCCTGCGGAAGGACCGCGCCGTTCCAGGTCACGGGAACCGGATAATGTTTGGCGGCGCGGGCCACGTCGCGCTCGAGCGTCTTCAGCCACTCGTCGGGCACGCGCACGGTGATCGCGGTGCCGCGCATGATCGGATCGGGTTCGATCGCGATCGGGCGGCTCGTCTCCCACGCCGAGGCCGGGATATGCGCCATCCAGCCCTGGCGGTCGGGTTTCGAGAAGGAGCGGATGATGACGTCGCGGCCTGCGAGGCTGAACACGCCCATGCCGGCGGGATCTTCGGCGCGGCGCGTCTCGTCGGACCAGCCCGAGCGGCCGAGCGTGACGATGCTCACCGGATCGGCGATGCCGTGGCCGTCATCGGTGATTTGCAGGAAGCGCTCGGCGCCGGCGCCGTTCAGCGCGAGCGCGACGCCGGTCGCACCGGCGCGGCGCGCGTTCTGGAGGAGTTCGCAGATGACGTCGAACGCGGTATTGTTGAACAGGCGCGTGACCTTGGCGATCGTCTCGGGGGCGACCGCGGTCGCGATGGTGGCGGGAATCATGGGAGTGCGCTCCTGGAAAAGGGCTCAGGCGTCCGTCACGCCTTCCCTCCCCGCTCCCTCTCTCCTTCATCGGCGCATCGGGCCGAGCCCTGGTCAGCCTGCCTTGCCGTCGCGGAACGCGCCGACCACGGTGCCCGCGTCCCAGTGACCGCTGAGGATACCGCGACGCGGGACCGAGTTGATCGCATAGCGCCGCGCCGCGAGGAGGCGGGCACGCCGGGTGTCGCGGTCGATCGGCGCGCCGGTTGCGATATCGCGGGCGAGGCGAAGCGGCGTCATGGCTTTTCCTCATCGATTGTGCCGGGGATGGCAACATGGTCGGTGACGCCCGTTCCCGAAGGATCGAGCGCGATAATTTCGGCGAGCGTCCAGGGGGCTGCGCGGCGCGGGCGACGCGAGAAGCGAAGCTCGTGCTTTTCGGCATATTTGTGGACCGCTGGATATTTGCGGCCGATCGCTGCCGCAACATCAGGCAGCGCGACGCCGAAGTCGTGCGCGATGCGCAGCGCCCGGATCTCCTCTTCGGTCCATTTCCGGTGATAGCCGTGGACAAGGCCGAGGATGTTCGCGCGCGTGAACAGCGAAGCCTTGGTGCGACCCATCTTCGTCGCCAGGGCGTCCATCGGCATCGTGCCGTAAAGGTCGCGCAGCCTTTCCAGATCATTGTCGCTCCACACCGGCCCGCCCCGGAACCCGTCGCGGTTGGCATGTGTGCCGCGCAACCCGAGATAGTCGGCGCGCCAGCGGATAGAGCATTTCGTGCGGCCGAGCCTGGTCGTGAGCGGGGTCAGGCTTGCCCCGTCGGCATAGGCGCGGATGAGCAGTGTGTCTTCGTCAGGGGTCCAGTTGCGGCCCCATCCCCGGCCATAGCCGAGCTTGCGCAGGTGCGGCCCGAAGCCAGCCTTGGTCCTGCGCGGAAAGCCCTCTGTGGCGAGAATGTCGATGATCGCGATATAACGAAGCCCCTCCCCGGCCAGCGTCAGCGCCCGCGTCGCCTCGGCCTCGGTCCAGTCAGCGGGCTTGTTGGGATGGCGCAAACCGAGCGCGTTGGCACGGGTCGCGGTGCCGGACAGCGGGCGTCCGATCAGCGTGGCGATCTGTGCGATCGGGATCGCCTGCGCGTAGCCGGCGCGCAGCTGGGCATCCTCCCAGTCGCTCCATTTTGGAGGATTTCCTTCGGTCAGCCCGAGCACGCCCGCGCGGGCATAGACGCTGGTGCAGGCGCGGCCGAGATCTCCAGCGAGATCGGCCGTGGGGCGAAGGCCATATTCGCGGGTGAGCCATGCGTCTTCGTCGGTCGACCACGGACGCGACGAATTGCGGCGCAGGCCCAGTTTGGCGATCTTGTCGCGCACGCCGGCGCGGCCGCGACCGAGCGCGGCGACGATGTCGTCGATCGCGGCGTCGTCGCAGAACATGCGTTCGACCGTGGCGATCTCGTCGGGGGTCCAGGCATCGTGCCGGAACGGCATCTCGCGCAGGCGCCCGCACGGCTCGGGCAGCTTCGGACACGCGACCAGCTCGACGATATCGGGCGCGAGGTCGGTCACAGCGACACCACGGCGACGTCGCTCAGCCGCGCGCGCAGCCGTGCATGCAGGCGGGCGATTCGGTCGTCGCCCTTGGGCATGGTGTCGACCGCGGCGATCGCCGACAGGAGGTTGAGCGCGCGGTCGGTGCGCTCGGCGTCGAGCGACAGGTGCCGTGCGAGGTCGCGCGCGGTGCTGGCGTTGGGGGAGATGCGCTTCAGCGCGTCCATGATCGCGGCCGCGTCGGTCGCAGCGGGATCGAGCAGGAACGCGTCGAGCGCGCGCGTGCCCTTGAGGGCGATGGCGGGGCCGTGGTCCGCGACCTCGGCCAGGCCCGCGAGATCGAGCAGCTTCGCCGCCTCGTCGGCATCGACGGACGCGGCGGCACGCAGTTCCGGGGTCTTGCCGAGATGTTCGGTGATGGTGGGATCGATATGCGCCAGCACCGGGGTTGCCGACAGCGCCGGACCCATCGCGAAGAAATCGCCGGGGGCGAGGTTGCGCAGCAGGTCGGCGTCACGCGCGGGAAAGCCGAGCAGGTCGGCCGCGCGCGCGATGTCGCGGTCGAAGACGTTGAGCCCGACCAGCACGTTCTGCAGCTCGGACACGACCGAGGTGGAGAGCTTCGCGAGGCGCTGGGTGGCGATGACGGGGGCGAGACCGCGCTTGCGGCCGCGCGCGCACAGGTCGGTCAGGGTGGCGACGCCGAGCCGGCGGGCATCGGCATCGAGCGCGGAACCGGCGACATGCGGTGCGAGCAGATGGCCCTCGTCGATGCACACCAGCATGGTATGCGCCCAGTCCTCGCGCGGTGCGCCGACCAGGCCGGCAAAGAACGCGGCTGCCTTGATGATCCGCTGGTCGGGATCGAGGTCGGTGAGGTCGATGTGCATCGACAGCCGATGTCGCCGGCTGCGCGTCGCCGCGGCCGTCAGCCCGTCGGCGGTGAGTTCGACCGCGCGGATCGTGGTCGCGCCGATATGGCGGGCGAGGTTCTCGAATTCCCCCTCGGGGTCGACGATCGCAAGCGTCGTATAGTCGAACGCCTCCTCGATGATCCGGCGCAAGGTCCTGCTCTTGCCCGCCCCGGAGCTGCCCTGGATGAGCAGGCGTCCGGCAAGCAGGCGATCGAGGTCGAGGCTGAGCGTGCCGGTCGAATGATGGCCGAGCGGTACGCGATTGTCCGCGGCCTCGGGCGCGCGAATCGGGGTGACACAGGTCATGGCGTGGTCCTCCGGGTCAGGCGGCGTCGGCATCAGGGGGCGCCGGATCGTTGGCTGGGATGGCGGGAGCGTCGGGATCGGGAGCGGGCGCACCATCGAGCGTCCGCCATTCGAGCATGTCGTCGCTTTCGCGCTCGCAGTCCTGGCAGGTGGTGGAATCGTAGGTGCTGAGCAGCACCCAGGCCTGTTCGGGCTCATCCCAGGCCGCGACGGCGTCCTTGGTGACGTTGTCGCTGCCGCAGTCGTCGCACACCGGCTTGACCCGGGAGGCGGCAGGCGAGCACAAGCGATCCCCGGTGCAGATCGACCAGTCACCGTAGAATTTGCCGTCGTAGGGCAAGCAGTCGCCGGCGAGCTGAATGGCGTGTTCGCCGTAGCCGTCGTGGAAATGAATTTCCGTATCCGGGAAGAACTTTTCCAGGACCGCCTTCGCGCCGCGGATCTTCACCTCGCTGCCATAGGTGGTGTGGACATAGTCGAGCGGTCCGATCGCGGGGCCTTCGCAGCCCCAGTCTTCGACGTCCTCGTCGGGCGTGGCGCGGCCGTGGAACAGATAGAGATAGACGCTCATCGTGGCGGTCCTTTCAGGCGCTGGGGAGGAGGTGCGCGAGCGCGCTCGCGTCGACCTGCTTGGAGATCGGTGCGGTGCTCTCGACGCGGACCGCGTCCAGGCTCTCGAACGTCTCGGGCATCTGGCGGCGTTCGTAACGGTCCTTGTCGACGAGACCGTGGATCGGCGCGCCCTCGTGGCGCGCGAAGCCGAGCGCATCGACGCTGACAACGCGGCGGAAGACGCAGCCGACCTTGCCCTCGGGCACCCAGTCCGCCCAGGAACCCGACGCCGAGACACTCTCATACTGGCCGATGATCGCCTGATAGGCGGCGCGGCGGCGAACGACGTGGCTGTCGTGGACCGGCACGTCCTCGCCGGTCAGCGCGGTCCAGCGGTCGGGATGCCAGCAGCGCACCGACCGGCGCGCGTTCTCGACCTGCAGCGCGATGCCGGGGATGGGTAAGCGGCGAAACTCGCTGCCGAAGGCGTAGAGTACCAGCGCGTAATCGACGTCTTCCTCATAAAACGGATCGTCGCGGCGCAGCGCGTCGGGCATCGCGGACTGGCGTTCGTCCGACAGGACATAGCCGCCATGGCTGGGCGTCCACACGCGCCAGATGCCGGGCAGCACCTGGTCGGCGCGATCGGGCGTGTCCCAAGGGGTCGTGTCGGGTCGGGGGCTGGGCTTGAACCGGGTCATCTGTCATCTCCCTCATGGATCTGACAGCTATCCCTCCCCCTCCTCTACCGGGCGAAGAGGCGTCCCGGTCTCCTCGCCGGCGGCCGAGGGCCGTTCAATGCTCGACGACGCGATAGTTGCCGAGGTCCGCCCGGATGCCGAGCGCATCGATCATGGTCGCCGGCTCGAAGCCGCTTTCGCGGTACCGTTCGGCCGCGAGCGATCTGGCACGGTCGAGACAGGCCTGGTCGCGCCACTCGACGATGGTCACGATGTTATAGCCGCCCGGGCCGCTTTCCTGCGTGAGGATGAGGTTCTGGATGCAGCCCTCCATATCGTCGAGAAAGGCATGCGTCTCGGTAAGCTTCGCGACGAAGGCGTCGATGCTGGCGGCAGGGACGGCGAACTTGTCGACCTTGTAGACGGAGCTGGTCAGGCGTTCTCTCCCGGATGCGAAGGATCGGACCGGGGGCACCCGGTCCGGCATGGTGGTCAGGCGGGTTTGCTGCCGGGCGTGCCGCACTTGGCGAACTTGCCTTTGGCATCCTTGCAGCGCGTGGGCTTGGCGGGCTTCTCGGGACATTTGACGAAGCGGCCCTTGGCATCCTTGCAGGGGGCGGCAAGTGCCGGGACACCAGCGAGAAGTGAAAGCGCGGCAGTAGCGGCGACGATTGTGCGCATCTCTAATCTCCTGCCCGGTGATCGGGCTCGAAAGGAGTATCCGGGAGAACAGCGGTACGCCAGCCATTACGGAACCGTGGCTGGTGGGTACTGGTTTTCACCCATCAACATATCGCTCAAACGAGTTCGATCATGGGTGAAGCAACCGACAAGGTGAACGCTGCGGGCAACAAGCTGGCCGGCAACGTCATGGAAGGGATCGGCAAGGCGACCGACAACGCGAGCCTCGAAGCGGAGGGCAAGGCCCAGAAGCTGAAGGGGTCCGCTCAGGACGTAAAGGGCTCGGTCAAGGGCGCGCTCGGCGACAACATCTGACCGCAGATTCCGGTGTGAAGACGAGGGCCGTTTCGGGAAACCGGGGCGGCCGTTTCGGTATCAGCCGATATGAAGCTGATCGAGAACGGCGCTTTCCAGATTATCGCTTTCGAGATCCTCGGCATGGATCGTCACGACGGGGGCGATCTCGCGCAGCTTTTCGACCTGACGCAGTTTCAACCCGAGCGTGTCGGCGTCATCGCCGGTGACGACTTCGAGTGCCGCCTCGATCACCTCGCCGGTGGTGAAGTCGCGCAGGTCGAGAAGAAGGTCTGGACGCATCTCCCCGATCAACGTCGCGATATCGAACAGGAGCCGTTTGAAGCCGACGCCGATGCCGCGCCGGCGAAGCCGGTACTGGAGATCGAGCAGGCCGACGATCGTCTTGCGCTCGGCGAGATTGTGGATCGCGACAAAGTTGGCGGGGCGCGCGATCGGCTGCGCATAGGCGCGCAGGCAGGCATAGCCCTCACGCGGGTTGTGCTCGCCGACGACGGCCAGGACCAGATAGGGTGGCCCGATGTGGCGCTGGTGGACGCCGATGTGGCGGATGCGGTTCTTGACGATCAACTCGCGCCCTTCGGCAAGCGTGATGGTCGAGCCGGAGACGTCGATCGCATAGAGCAGGAGGAAGGCCTGCGGGGCGTGCTCGGTCGGCCATTTCTTCGCCGCTTCGCGCAGTTTCGCGAATACGATGCCGCGTTCGTAGGGGTCGATGTGGGTGTAGAGATGGCGCGCGAGCGGGATACCCGGTGCGATCTGGACCCGTTCGGCCGCGGCGCGCATCGCCGCGAATTCGCTCGCCATCGACGTGGTGCGCGGCTCGCCGACCTCAAGCGGCTCGACGACGTTGACCTGCGCCATTTCCATCAGCTGCCACAGCAGCCGCGCGAGGCGCGGGATCGCGACGCCGCGGGTGCGATCGTCGGGTTCGCTGTCGTCGGGCAGCTGCGCCAGTTTCTCGGGGGCGAGCCGGTGCGCCGAGAACAGCCCGTCCGGCTCGTTGATCGTGCGCGGGGTGGCGGTCGCTTTCTCGCGGATGCGGGGCGGTGCCTGCTCGCGGAAGAAGGGGCAGTCGACGTCATGCTCGGGGCGACGCTGGCGGATACTGGTAAGGCGTCGCAGGTAATAGGTTTCGGCTTCGGAGAGATAGGCCGGCGAGAGTAGCGGCGGGTCCGTCCCCTCCCCCAGGCAGTCGCAGGCGATCCACTGGTGATGGTCGCGTGCCTTGACCACCATGATGACCGACGCGCGGTGATCGCTGTCCTCGCCTTCGCCGGTATACCAGCGCACCAGCGCCTCGCGCACCACGTCGGGGACGGGCGAGCGGGAGGTTAGACCCCGGGTATCGCGCGGGACGAGCCACATGGTGGTGATGCTACTCCATAATGCTTGCCTTGTCGCCTTTGTTCACGTTACGTTCAATGAACAAAGGAGCTGGCCATGAAGCGTTCGGAATTTATCGGAGAGTTCGACCTCGACGCGGTGCTCACCGAATTGTCGGTCGATCTGGATATTCGCGTCACCCGGCGCATGCTCGCCGGAGCGTGCATCGGCAGCAATCCGGAGGATGCGTATCTCTCGGCGCGCGAGTTGCGGGAATCGCTCGAATGGATTCATGAGGGCGAGAACGAGGGCAAGGTCAAGCTGACCACGATCCTCAGCACCGCGTGCGACGATTTCCAGCGGTGCCTCTATTATTGCGTCGCCGGCAAGGGCGTCGTGACCATGCTCGACGATCTCGTCTGGCTGGAGAAGCTGCTGGAGGCGCGCGGTCGCATCGCCGGGCACATCTACCGCAACAAGCTGCCGGTGAAGCCGCTGGTCAACCCGTATGTCGCGGCCGAGCCGGACGGTCCGCTGGGCCGGTTCGACCCGGCGTTCGCGATCGGCGCGTCCTGGTCGCATGACCCGGGACCCGATTACGATTCCGACGATCGTGGCCCCGGTCCGAAGCTCAAGGGCTGACGACAAAAGAAAAGGCGGTTCGGCAAGGGAGCATGCCGGACCGCCTCTTCCAAGGGGGGGATATCAATAACGCGCCTCGCACGCGAGGCGTTCCCCGCGCCGCCAGCGCGCCGGATCGATGAATTCCCCCGCATAGGCACCGCGACCCGCTGACCGGGCCTGTTCTGCCGCGGCGACATAGCGCGCGGCGCGTTGCGGATCGCCGCGCAGATATTGCGTCGCCGGCACCGCCAGACCCTGCAAAATGAGTTGCTCGCCCAGGTCGTAGCCGTCGACCGTCACGATGGCGATCGGGCGGCCATAGCTGCTCGCGCCGGTCATGCGGATCGTGGCGACACCGCTCTTGAGGATACGCGAGGCGGAATCCTGAGCAAACTTGCCGCATGGATAGCAGGCACCGTCCTTCGAGCACATCTGCTTGCGCTCGAAGGCGTCGGCCCCCGACAGGCGGAAATCGACCGAAACCGTGTCGCCGTCGATCGCCCGCCCCTCGCCGGTGATCGTCGCACCGTCGTGGCCCTGGGGTGCCCCTGCCCCGCAGGCGGCGAGCGCGGCGATGCCGAGGAGCAGCGCGCCCCTCATGCGTAGCGCAATTCGACTTCGACGTTCGGCCCGTCGACGATGACCGGGAGGACGCGGAAGGGTTGCAGCGGATCGCCGGTGCGCACGATCGAGACCTGGCGTGCGCCGGCATCGAACATCCGCATGGCGACGCGCTGGGCATGGGCTCGGCTGCAGAGCTGCGACCGCTTCGGGCTGGGTGTGACGGGCGGATACGGGGCGGACATGGCGATGATCCTGACGTGGGGGATGTCGGCGATCAACCGAACACCGTCTTGTGGACGCGAGTTTCGGGCTTGGGCGGCACGAGTGTCCACGCCCATTTGCGAAGGTTACCGATCCGATATTTCGGGTAGCTGTTGCCGGGGATCGCGAGCGAGATCTTGCGGCCGCGCTTGTGGACGATGAACTCGTCTCCCTCATAGCCGTCAACGAAGGTGACCTTGCTCGGCAAGCGGATGTGCATGCCGTGTTCGAGCGGGCGTACCGGGGTCGCGAGCCGCTCGAGGCAGCGTCGGCGCCAGTCGAGCGCACCGGGATCGTCGGTATCGCCGAGCAGCGAGAGGATGCGCTCGGGGCATTCGGCCTCGCATGGCCCGGCGTGTTCGGTCATATCCTTGTAGGCGAACACGAATCCGTCCTTGGCACGCGGATTCCAGCTGACCAGGCAGACGGCCGCGAAGGCGGGTTCGTCGGTGCCGTCGGTCGACGGCACCACGGCCGCGTACCAGACCTTGTTGCGCAGGCAGGAAGAGGCGATGACGCGCAGCGCCTTGCCCTTCCCGTCGGCATCGCGGTTGTCGTAGGTGAATTGCGCGTCGAGATAGGCTTTGGGGCCTGTGTGCGGGAACATCGACGACAGCGGCATGCTTAGCCAGCCCATGATGGCGGTCCTTTCGCGTGTGTGGACGGGTGATCGATCAGCCGAACAGGCTGACCGGCTCGGCGACCGGCGGTGTGAGCCGCAATTCCTTGCGCAGCCGCACGGCGAACCGCTCGGGCGCGAGCAGGTCGCGGATCGAGGCGTAGCAGTCGCGCTCCCCGAGGTGATCGTGACGACCGCTGACGCGGCGGTAGATGACCTCGCGGTCGGCCATGGTGCCGTGGAGCGATAGCTGCATCCACAGCTCCTCGCCGTGGAGGGTGATCTCGCCGGACCGGGAGGCGTGGCTGCGGTTCGAGCGAAGGTCGTAGTGCGCGGGGTCGAGCCCCAGCGTTTCGGCGAGCCGGCGCAGCGCCTTGCGTCCGTCGCTGTGGAAGCGATCCTTGGCGGCCGCATCGTGCGCGACGCCGCGCACCGCGAGCGTCAGCAGCGCCGGGTGCTGTCGCAGCTCGGCGATACGGTCCATGCAGCGCCGCTTGAGGAGCGCGTCTTCGGACTGCCGCGCGGTGACGCTTGCGAGATGGCGGGCGAGCAGGATGACCGCGGGATCGGTCTCGAAGGCGATGCCGGCGTTGCGGCAGTCGTCGATCGCGCGGGTGATGGCGTGAAGGCTTGCTCCAATCGTGACCAGCGCGCTCGGGTCGAGCGCCTGCTGGTGGCGGAAGGCGACATCGTAGGGCATGAGCGATCTCCCGAGCGCCTCACGCGCTCAGAAATTCGCTCCCCCTCCCCTTCACGATAACCAGTTACGTAATTGCTCCGGTATTTCAGGATCGATGTCCTCGCCCGGTTGCATAGGCCGCAGACCCTGCTCCGCATCGACCGCGGCCTGCAGATGACAGGCGGCAACGGTCGCTCCGTCGTCGGTCGCGTCATAAAGCGCGAGCGCCTGCCGCATTAGCGCGAGCCGTATATTATCGCTCATGCCAGTCTCCCACTACGGTCTGCCGCCATGATTGCGTTCGGGGCAAACGAAAGCAGGCCCATAATGGTTGTAACGGCCGTGCGCTCATCGCAGCCTCCATCGGCCGACAAGGTCGACCATTGCGTCACGATAGCCCCACGCATCGGGATAGATCGCAGGCTCCTGCGCGAGCCAGGCCATGACAATTAGCATGTCCTCGGAAATGATCGCGTCGCAGTTGCTGAGGTGGAGGATGGGGAAGTGGCCGTTGTCGTCACCATTCCACCACGCCAGCAGGAAGTCCGCGACGCGCGCGGCCTGCCCGGTATCGGACGAGGCGACATCCACGAGGCGGCCGATCGCGGCGCCGACCTCGTCGAAGGCGAGTGCGCGGATGAGGGGGCGGCGTTGCGGTTGCATGGTGCGTATCCTGTCCTATCGGGTGGAAGCTGTCATGCGATCAGGATGGGGCGTGCTTCCCGGCCTGGGCGATCATCACGGCGACCGCCTCGTCGAGCGCGGCGTCATCGCCGTTGACCATGCGCGCCGACGGGGTGAGGCGTTGCACGCCGGCGAACACGATGGCGGGTGTCCTGCCCTTGAGCCGATAGCAGAACACCTGGTCGCCCTCGATCGTCACCAGCTTCGTCCGGCATTGCCGGCGCAGCCGCTTCGCCTCCTCGATCCGGGTGATGAGCGCCGCCACCTCGAATTCGAGGCAGTGCGGCATGACGCTGTCGCCGAGCCGCGAGACGGGCCGGTTGGCGGCGAGCCAGGCATCGACCGCCTGTTCGGTGACGCTGCCGACGGCATGGTAATCGTCCGCGGCGCCATGACCGCGGTTCGAGGCGAGGAAGGCGCGCTGCCCATCGATCCAGATCTCGGCCGAGTAGCAGGTCGTTTCCTCGGACAAAGCGTCGACCACCTTCAGCTTGCGCAACTCGATGTGCATGGTGGGATCTCCGGGTCATGCCGCGAGGGCTTCGGGTTGGTCGATCTCGGGCGCGCCACCCGCGGCGGCGTTATGGAGCCAGGTCACCGCCTGCTCGGCTTTCGCCGCGGCCTTGATGATCGCGCTCGAATCGCCCTTCAGGATTTTGAGCCAATGGTCGACGTAGCTGGCGTGATTGTCGTGCAGCTCGCCGGGCAGGTTGAGGTCGGCGCACACCAGACACTGGCCGATGCAGGCGACCAGCTCCTCGAACGCATAGGCGTTGTCGCCGAACTTCTTGCCGAACTCGCGGTTGAGGCGCTGCGGCGCGCCCGAATAATGAACATATTCGTGCGCGAGCGTGCTGGCGTAATGATCGTCCGAGCGGAACGCGCCGCGCTGCGGCAACTGGATATAGTCGCCGATCGGCGAGTAGAATGCCTGATCGCCGCCATGCCGCACGGTCGCCGGCAGGCCTCCGAAGAAGGCATCGATCGCGGCGCGGTGCCGGCTCTCGATGCGGGGCTCGGGCGGTGCGGGCAC
>NZ_JAGMXV010000287.1 GCF_018006725.1 Rhizorhabdus sp. | reverse complement strand
GAATTGATGCTCCTCGCTCGGCCGCCAGTCGAGCGATCCGGTCGCGCCGATTCGCTCGCGCTTCAGGCTGTAATCGGTATATTTGACGTTGATCGGCAGCCCGCCGCGCGCGGCGCCGGCGACGGGGCGCCAGTCGTCGGGATAGAGGCCGTAGCTGGTGTAGGTCCGGTCGGAATAGCTCGCGCCAAGCGCGATGCCGAACTGCTCCTCGCTGCCGAAGCGCTTGGCGACGGCCAGGTCACCGCGGATCGGTCGCTTGTCGTTCAGCTCCTGATAGCCCAACTGCGCATTGGCGACGAGCGCGAACGGGTCGCGAAAGTCATAGGCGGTCTGGGTGACGAGGTTGATCGTGCCGCCGATGCCCTGTCCGTCCATGTCCGGCGTCCGCGCCTTCGACACCTCGACCCGGTTGAGCAACTGCCCCGAGATCACGTCGAGCGGCAGCGCGCGGGTTTGCCCGTCGGGATTGCCGATCTCGATCCCGTTGATCGTGTAACCGTTGAGATCCGAAGGGATGCCACGGACGGAAACGAACCGGCCTTCGCCCTGGTCATAGGTTACACCGACGCCGGGCAGGCGTTCGACGACTTCGGCGACGTTCCGGTCGGGTAGGCGGCCGATCTCGTCGGCAGCGGCGATGTCGGCGATGCCGATCGCGTCGCGCTTCGCGGCGATGGCGCGCTCCTGCTGGGCGCGCTGTCCGGTCACGACGATGTCGTCGGCTTCCTGCGCCGTGGCGGCGGAGCCCAGGCACAACAGCGCGACCCCGGCGAGCAGATGCGAACGGTTCATCGGTAACCCCCTGAAAGATAAAGTCGGGGGGCGGGTATCGGAGGGGCGTGACATCTGCATTGATGAGGCATGACGAAATGAAGTCGCGAAGCCGCGCTTGAGGCGCGGGCGACTCCCCGATACAGGCGAGGGATGGATCGCATCACCATCAGGGGCGGAAACCGCCTGTCCGGCCGCCTGCAGATTTCCGGCGCCAAGAACGCGGCGCTCACGCTGCTTCCCTGCGCGCTTCTGACCGAAGAGAAGCTGACGCTGACCAACCTTCCCCGCTTGGCGGACGTGGACGGCTTCGGTCATCTGCTCAACGAGCTGGGCGTTTCCACGACCGTGCGACGCGGCCAGGGCGATCTGATCGGGCGTGAGATGACGATGTCCGCCAAGGCGATCGCTTCGACCGTCGCGCCCTATGACATCGTCCGCAAGATGCGGGCGTCGATCCTCGTACTCGGTCCCCTTCTGGCCCGCTCGGGGGAGGCGACGGTGTCGCTGCCGGGTGGCTGCGCGATCGGAAATCGTCCGATCGATCTGCATCTCAAGGCCCTCGAAGCGCTGGGTGCACAGATCGAGCTGACGGCAGGCTATGTCCGGGCGACCGCGCCCAGCGGTGGCCTGCGCGGCGGACGGATCAACTTTCCGGTCGTGTCGGTCGGCGCAACCGAGAATGCCCTGATGGCAGCGGTGCTGGCGCAGGGCGAAACGGTCATGGAAAATGTCGCACGCGAGCCCGAGATCGTTGACCTGTCACGCTGTCTGGTCGCGATGGGGGCCGAGATCGAAGGCATCGGCACCGACCGTCTGGTCGTGCGTGGCAAGACCAGCCTGCACGGCGCCGAATATGAGGTGATGCCCGATCGGATCGAGGCAGGCAGCTATGCTTGCGCCGCCGCGATGACCGGGGGCGACCTGTTCCTCGCGGGCGCGCGGATCGAGGATATGGAAGCGATCCTGGCGGGCTTGCGCGAGGCCGGCGTCACGGTGGAGTCGCAGACTGATGGCATTCGCGTCGCCGCCGATCGCCGTCCTTCGAGCCTGACTCTCTCCACTGCGCCATTTCCCGCTTTTCCGACTGACATGCAGGCGCAGTTCATGGCCATGCTGGCGCTGGCGGAGGGCACCAGCGTCCTGACCGAGACCATATTCGAGAACCGCTACATGCATGTGCCCGAACTGGCGCGCATGGGCGCGGACATCCAGGTTCACGGTCGCACCGCCGTCGTCAAAGGTGTCGAGGGGCTGGTTGGCGCCGACGTCATGGCGACCGACCTGCGCGCCTCGATGAGCTTGGTGTTGGCGGGGCTGGCGGCGGAGGGCGAGACCCGCGTCCACCGCGTTTATCACCTCGACCGCGGCTATGAACGCCTCGAGGAGAAGCTGTCGGCGGTCGGCGCAGATATCGAGCGCGAAAGCGACAGCTAATCGGCAAGGCGGGAGCGGCCGCCGACCGCTCCCAAAGATCGGTCAGCTGTGTGCGACCTCATCGGGCTGGGCTTCGTCGGTCCGTCCTGTCTCGCCGGTCGAGATGATCTGGTCGTAAAGCTCCGCCTGGCGCGCGCGGAGCGTCTCGCCGAGGGCATTCAGATCGATCTCGCCCTTGTCATGGGCCGCGCGCGCATCGGCGAACATGTCCTCATCCTCCTCGTCGATATGGTGGATGGTCTCTTCGCCGAGAACATGGACCTTGGCTGCGAACAGGGGCTCGTCACCGTTCAACTGCTCGAGCTCGGCGACGATCCGCTTGCCCGATTGATGCTCGACGATGCCTTCGTTCACTTCGTCTTCGCCGAGGACAGGGCGAAGCGCCGGGTAAAGAATCTCTTCCTCGATCGCCATGTGAACGGTCAGCCGCATGCAGATTTCCCGCGCAACCTGAACCAGCCGCTTCGGATTGGCATCCTCCGCTTCGTCGAACAGACTGCGGAAGGCGTGGTGCTCCTCCTTGAGCAGGGCGATGGCCAGGGGGTCGCCGGAAGAAATCTTGTGGGGGGCCTGCTTGTTCCGGCTGGCATAATGGTCCGACATGGCGCTCTCCATATATGGGTTGAACCCCAAACGATGGAGCGCGGCAGCCGTTCCCCCTTGCAGCAACCATCTGGCTGTACCTCATTTCATCTGATTCCGGTCGCGTTGCCCGTTGCCAAGTCCGCGCAACTCGTGTGATTTTGCATAGATTGATCCATAACGGACCAATTCCGTGCTGACAGCCTTTCGGCGATTGCTAGTTTTTACAGCGACATGACACCCGGGGGCGGGCATGTTTTACAGCGTGCTGGAGAAGGCGGATGGATGTCGGGGGGGCCTCTCCCACAATTTTGATCTTCAGCGATTCGGCCGACGGCGCATCGGCGGCGGTGCGCCATGCCGAGGCCTATGGCGGTAGAGTTGCGGCCACGCTGCCCCTCACGGGCTCTCTGGATCGGCTGGATCCGCATCTGCCGGTCGATCTGGTAATCATCGATGTAAGCCAGGACCATGGCGAGCCGCTGGACGAATTGCTCCGTCGCGTCGATCGTGCCGCTCGCCATCGTCATTTCTCCAGCGTCGTCGTTGCCGCGCCCGATGTGCTGGACATCGTTCTGGCGCGGGTCGGCCATGAAGATGTCGACCTCGTCGTCGGCCGCGATAGCCGCGCACTCGAAGAGGTCATTGCTGATCGTCTGTCGACCGAAGGGAACGTCCTTCAGGGATTCCGGCCGAACGCCACGCCCGGAACGTCTCCATTGCCCGCCATGCCGCCCCTGCCGGACACGTTGACGCGAGGGCTGGGCCTCCCGCTGCGTGAGGAGCGCGAGGCCTATCGGCTCGACGCGGGCGATGAGCCCGAAGCGGTCGAGCGGATGATGCTCGATGCCGCGACGATCCGAGACATGATCCGCGCTCGTCGGATGCGGGAGCATCTGTTCGGCCATGGGCTGTTTGCCGACCCGGCCTGGGACATCCTTCTCGATCTGACGGCGGCGCGGCTGGAAGGGCGACCGGTGGCGGTCTCCAGTCTGTGCATCGCAGCTGCTGTTCCTGCCACGACCGCGCTCCGCTGGATCAAGCAGCTAACCGATGCGGGGCTGCTGCACCGGGTGGCGGATCCCGAGGACGGGCGGCGCGTATTCATCGAACTGACCGATCGCGCTGCGCGGGCGATGGGCGAATATTTCGACGCGGTACCCTGGCCGCGGCGGGGGTGAGCGCCGGCCCTTAGCGGACCGGCGCCCATCCGAATGTCAGGCGATGTGGCGCAGCGCCTGTGCAAAATCCGCGATCAGATCATCGGGGTCCTCGATGCCGATCGAAATGCGGACCAGATTGTCGCCGATATCGAGCGCGCGCTTGCGCTCTTCCGGCACCGACAAATGGGTCATGCCCGCCGGGTGGCTCGCCAGCGTTTCGGTTCCGCCCAGGCTGACCGCCAGTTTCGCGATCTTGAGCGCGTCGAGAAAGGCGAAGGCTTCGGTTTCGCCGCCCTTGAGATAGAGCGAGAAGGTCGATCCGGCGCCGGTACAGTGGCGTCGATAGATGTCGGCCTGACGCGACCCATCCTCATGGAAGCCGAGATAGCCGACCCGTTCGACCTGCGGTTGCGCCCGCAGCCATTCGCAGACCTTGGCGGCATTTTCGCCCGCGCGGGTCATGCGGAGCTCGAGCGTTTCGAGCGATCGCAGAAGCATCCAGGCGGTGTTGGGATCGGTGATGGTGCCGATCGTGTTGCGCATCGCCCGGACCGGATCGAGCAGTTTCTTCGCGCCGACCACGCCCCCGGCGACGAGGTCGCTGTGTCCGCCGGCATATTTGGTCAGCGAATAGACGACCAGATCGGCGCCATGGCGGAGAGGCTTCGACCAGAGCGGGCCGAGGAAAGTGTTGTCGATCGCGATCGGCGGGACGTCTTCTTCACCCGCGAACAACCGATCGCGGACGTCGCGCACGGCTTCGACGTCGACCAGGGCGTTGGTGGGGTTGGCCGGGCTTTCGAGATAGATCAGCGACACACGGCCCTTGGCCTTGGCGGCCTCGATCACCGTGCCGATCTCTTCGGGCGTCGCGCCAGCGGGGAAGTCCAGCCAGGACACACCGAACTTGCCCAGGATGCGACCGATCAGCGTTTCGGTCGCGGCATAGAGCGGTGCCGAATGGACGATCACATCGCCGGGGCGCACCGTCGCCAGCAGCAGTGTGGCGATGGCGGCCATGCCGCTGGAGAAGGACAGGGCGTCTTCGGCGTCTTCCCAGATGCCCAGACGGCCCTCCAATATCTCCTGGTCGGGGCCGTTGAAGCGTGAATAGACGAGGCCGTCCGCTCCGCCGGGGCGCTTGCCGGTGACGCCCTCGAAGTGCCGCTTGCCGGCGGCCGCGCTCTCGAAGACGAAGGTGGAGGTCAGGAAGATCGGCGGCTTCAGCGATCCTTCGGACAGCACGGGATCGAAGCCGAAGCCCATCGTCAGCGTGGCAGGAGAGAGTTTGCGATTACCGATGGTCTCGACCGACGGCTTG
>NZ_JAGMXV010000286.1 GCF_018006725.1 Rhizorhabdus sp. | reverse complement strand
CGACAACACTCTGGATCGCCAGTTTGACGTGGCTGCACCCTGCGAAACACCAAAAAAATTGACGATTAGCGTCAAACTTTGTCATTTTGCGGCGCACATTGTCAATTTCCAGCAAACAGTGTCCAATGCTGAGGTTGATCGAGCACCTTCTGGCCCCTGTGCATTATTCGGACACAGATTCACGGTAGCGGTTTAATAAGCAGCGGCATGAGGCCGTTGGCGTCGAGGTCGAGGCGATCGGACCAGACATAATCGCCGGTAAGATTGATGCGCTCCCAGCCCAGCGGCGACAGTCGGGACAGTATAGCTGGATCGATGGGACTTCCTCGACGGCGCATTTCATCGACGGCGCGACCGAGATAACGGCAGTTGAACAGGATGATCGCGGCGGTGACGAGGTTGAGCGCGGCCGCGCGGGTCTGCTGGTTTTCCAGGCCACGATCGCGAAAACGACCGAGCCGATGAAAGGCGACCGCCCGGGCCAGGCTGTTGCGGGCCTCGCCCTTGTTCAACTCGGCGGTAACGGTGCGGCGCAGCGCCGGATCTTCGAACCAGCGCAGCGTGAACAACGTGCGCTCGATCCGTCCGACCTCGCGCAACGCCGCGGCGAGGCTGTTCTGCTGGCGGTAGGCGGACAGCTTCTTCAAGATTAGCGAGGGCGTGACGGTGCGGTCGCGCATCGCGCCGATGACGCGCTCGATATCCGGCCAGTGGCTGACGATCAGGTCATGGTTAAGCCTGTGACCGAACAGCGGCGCGAGCCTGCCATAACGTTTCGGGGGTTCGAAGGCGTAGAGGCGACGATCAGAAAGGCGGGGGATGCGCGGCTCGAAATCCAGCCCAAGCAAGTGCATCGTCGCGAACACGATGTCGGAAACGCCGCCTCCGTCGACGTGCAGGGCGGTTAGATCGGCGTTGCTATTGTGACCGAGAATACCGTCGAGCGCATGGATCGCTTCTCCTGCCGTGCCGGCGATCACGGTCTGGTGCAGCGGGGCGTACCGGTCGGTGATGGTGGTGTAGATCTTGACCACCGGGTCGCGGCCATAATGCGCATTGACCGCCCCGCCGGCTTCTCCCGGTCCGCCCAAATAGAAGGCCTGGCCATCTGCCGACGCCCGGTGGCCCTGCCCGAACCAGGCTGCGATTGGCTCGGCGTGGATGGCGTCGGTCAGGCAGGCGAGCGCGGCACGAAAAGTCTCTTCGCGCATATGCCATGTCTGCATACGCAGCAGCGCGCGGCGTGAGCCTGCACCACATACCTCGGCCATGCGCGACAAGCCGAGATTGGTCGCCTCGGCAATCAGGGTAGCAAGGAAGGCCCGCTCGTCGGCGGGCGGCAGCCCGGTCGAGATGTGACCGAAATGCCGGGTGAAGCCGGTCCAGCGTTCGACCTGCGAGAGCACGTCGGTGATACGCGTGGCAGGCAGCATGCCGTAGCAGGCGAGCGTCAGGTGCCGCCCTTCGTCGTGTCCGGCATCATCGTCCTTCAGTTCCTTGGGAAAGCGCAATCGCTCGCCGGCGAACAGGGCGGCATCGCGCCGGTCCAGATTGCGGGCGACGTCGCGCAAGGCGCTGTCGAGTTGCGCGGCGCGCTGATCGAGCCATGCGTGTGGATCGCCGAGCGAGAGCGCTGGCTGTAGCGCGGTGCCGGTCGATGGCGCGAGCAGCACGTCCAGCGACCGGTGCATCCGTGAAGCCGGCACCCAGATATCGCCCGATGCCAGCGCATTGGCGAGCGCGCCGTAGGTCGCCATCTCCCAATGCGTCCGGTCGATCTTGCCGGCGACCACGACATGGCGGTGCCAGCGCCGTTCGACATGGCCGAGCGGAACGTCGGCGGGAAGCGGTTTGCGCCAGTCTCCATCGAGATCCGACAAGACCGCCATCGCATCGCGCAATGCCGTGGTGCCGGCCCGGCCGTGGAAACCGAGCGCTTGCAGGAATTGAGGCCCTGTCCGCTTGAAGGTTCGATATTCGGCTGCAATCTCACCCAACACATCATCCCTGTGAGGTGCGGCGGTACGACGGATGATCGCGGCATCGGCATCGAGCATGTCGAGGGGCATGATTGCGCTGAGGGCCGCAGCAATATCGTCACCGCCGCGCACCGCCCGACTGACCGTTTCCAGCACCGTGGCGATGCGCATCAGTCGGTCGCGCCCCTCGCGTCCCGAGATCGCGACCCGCTGTTCGAGACGTTTGCGAGCGCGAAGATGAGCGCGCCCCATCAAGGCGCCGAACATGGCGATCGCCGCATCGGTAAGCGTGGCCTCCAGCTCGCGCAGCGTGGCAAGCAGGATGACCCGCCGGCGGGCAGGTCGCATCTGTTGGAAAGCCTGGGCGGTATAACGCACACCTTCGCGGGCGAATTGCGTCAGGCGTGGTTCGTGTCGGGGGTCGATCGGAACACTGGAAATGCCGGTCCACCGGATCAGCGCAACCTTCTCGAGGATTGCGACGAGCGAGGCTGACGCGACGCGGGGTTCCGGTTCGCGCAGCCAGGACAAGCGGCTCTGTCGGTCATGCACCTTGTCGTCGACCAACGTGTCGAGGCGCTTGCGCATATCGGCATCGAGTTCCCTGTCGACTGCGGCGACCAGATCCGTTTCCGCCCGGTGCATCGCCTCGGCCGCCATCCGCTCGACTACGCTGATGCCGGGGATGACGATGCGACGCGTGCGCAGTTCGTCCAGCAGCTGATCGAGCAGAATGCGCCCGTCCACGATGGGCATGGCTTCGGTTTCCAGCCACGTCATTATCTTGGCGCGGGCCGGACGGCTCAGGTCGGTGAAGCCGAAGCGCGTCTTGATCGTGCCGAGCTGGTCGTAGCGGGTCGGCGTACGCCGCGCGAAATCGGCGATGACGCTCGCATCCACCCCAACCTGCTCGGCAATATGGTCGAGCATGATCGCAGGCAACAACTCGCCTGCGCGCAGATGCCGTCCCGGGTAGCGCAGGCAGCAGAGTTGCAGGGCATAGCCCAGTCGGGTTGCCGGCGTGCGGGCGGTGCCGATCGCGGCCAGGTCTTCGATGTCAAGACCATGATGTCGCACCACCGTCGCCTCGTTGTCGGGTAGCGCCAGCAATGCGGCGCGCTGCCGTTCGGTCATTGGAATGCGTGAAGGCATATTTTAACCTCAAAAACCTCTTGCCTTTCGACTGCTTAGTGAAAGAGGATTGTGAAAGGCGGAAGGCAGCGGAAATCCGTGCATGCTGTTTCCGCCTCCGGATACGGCCGTTTGTGAAAGAGGCAGGATGACCCGCGAACCCTATCTGATCGGTTATGCCCGCGTGTCGAAGGGCGAGGAGCAATCGAACGTCGCGCAGCGGCGGGCGCTCGATGCGGCCGGTTGCAAGCGGGTGTTCGAGGAAACCGCCAGCGGCGGACGTTGGGACCGACCGAAGCTTCTGGAGATGATCGGCCAGTTGCGTGACGGCGACGTCGTGGTCGTCTGGAAGCTCGACCGGCTATCGCGCAGCCTGAAGGACATGCTGCACATCATGGAGCGGATCGAAATGGCGGGCGCCGGCTTCCGTTCGCTGACCGAAGCGATCGACACTACCACGGCCGCTGGACGCATGATGATGCAGATGGTTGGCAGCTTCGCCGAGTTCGAGCGTGCGATGATCCGCGAACGCACTAGCGCCGGTCTCGCCCAGGCCCGCGCCGAAGGCCGGATCGGTGGGCGAAGGCGCAAGCTCGCCGAGAAGCAGCGCCGCGAGATTGCAGAATCCGTCGTCTCCGGTCGCAAGTCGGGTGCCGAAATGGCCCGGCTCTATGCAGTCAGCGAACCTACCGTCTCGCGGATAGTAGCGGCATATCGCCAACAGCGAGGAGAGTGACCATGAAACGCGGCCATGACCTGTCCAGTGTCATGAAATTCGCCACGTCGCCGGCCTGGGCGGAGCATCTGCAGGATGCACTCGCCGATCATCTCGGGCCGGCGATGGAGGAGTTCGAGTTCGAGTTCGACGAACTGGCCGACATCGTCGGCGACCATTGGGCGTTGGTGCTGTGGGGTTGCGCGTTCGAGGATCTCATGACGCGGGCCATCAATCCCAACGGACTGAACCTCGTGGACGAATATATTCGGCGCCGCGGTTGGAACGAGACCGGCCCGGCCAAGCTCTATATGCGCGCGCTGCGATCCTCGGTGATGAGCCTGTACGAGGTCAGCGAAATAGAGCCGGGCAGCGGCTTTCTTGTTCGCGATCTCATCCAGGGCGGTGAGCCGGTACGCGTGTCCGAGCGGAGCGCCTCACAGACGCTGAAAAGCTGGGACAAGATCGGCGCTCGGGTCGTAATGGCAGGCGGAAAACATGTCCTGTCGGGAGGAGTGCTCTCGTTCACGATGGAGGCTGCTGACTCGCTCATGTCTGGCCTTCGACATGCGGATGGAAAGCGCAGCCCGCGCGCCAAGATTGCGCTTGATGCCGACAGGTTGCGTGGTCTCCCGTCACTCATCAGCACAGCATGGCTATTCGACGTCATACCTCGGGCCATGGGCCTCATGACCGTACCAACCCTGCATAACAGCGATGGTGAGGAGGTCGTGTTCCACCGCGTGCGCTTTCCTTTCGCGCGTGGTGTTACCCAGACGCTGATCGGCGAACGGCTCGATGCGGTGCCAGCGCTGCAACGGGAAACCACGCATTTCTGGAACTGGCTGGGCGACAAGCCGGTGTCGAACGCGAAGGGCACGGGGCAAATGGCCTGGGGCGTGACGATGGCGGACGGCACGCCGGTACTCGGCAATATCGAACTGAAAGGCCGTGCCCTGATCCTCGCCGTCACCTCCGCCGAGCGCGCAGCGCGTGGTACCACGCTCATCAGCAACACGCTGGCCGACTTGATCGGTACGCCGCTCACGACGATCGAGACGATCGAACAGGCAATGGCCGCGCGGCGCGACACACCGCGTGAACCGGCACCGGCCATCGAGCCTGACGTTGCCGCCCCGCTCGTTCACGCCATGCTCGATCGTCAGTACCAGGCCACACTGGACGAACCCGTGGGCATGCTCGGCGACATCACGCCGCGTGCGGCTGCCCGAACCCTATCCGGACGCGAACGCCTGTCGGCATGGCTCAAGCATCTCGAAAACCGCAGCAGCGATCAATCGGATCCGAATGATCCGATGGCCACCTACGACTTTACCTGGATGTGGCGCGAACTCGGGATCGAGAACCTGCGACGGTGAGCACGCGCCGCCAGCATAATCGCGTGATTATCGCCTACCGTGAATCTGTGTCCGAATAATGCACAGGGGCC
>NZ_JAGMXV010000285.1 GCF_018006725.1 Rhizorhabdus sp. | reverse complement strand
AGTATACTGTCCCCGATTTTATTCCCCACTTAGGCGGCAGCGTCGATGCGGTCGGGGTCGAAGGGGCGGGCGCCGCCTGCTAGGACCACGCGGTCGCGGCCGCCCGCCTTGGCGGCGAGCAGCGCGCCGTCGGCGACGCGCAGCAGGCTCGCAGCGTCGGACTGTTCGGGGAAGGCGGCGACCCCGATCGAGACGGTGACCGGAGGTAGCGAGCGGCCACGATAGGCCAGCGCCACCTTGCGGATCGTCTGGCGGATCGCTTCGGCGCGGGCGGCCGCCTGCGTCGCGTCTGTGCCCGGCATCAGCAGGGTGAACTCCTCCCCGCCATAGCGGCAGGCAAGATCGCTTTCGCCGGCATGGGCCATCGCGTGGGCGACATGCTGCATCACCAGATCGCCCGCATCATGACCATGTTCGTCGTTGAACCGCTTGAAATGGTCGATGTCGATCATCAACGCGGCGAGCGGGGTCTTGCGGCTCTCGGCCAGCGCGCGCTCGCGGTTGAAGCTCTCGTCGAGATGGCGGCGGTTGGCGAGCCCGGTGAGAGGATCGCGCGTCGCCAGCGCCGACAACGTCGCGCGCAGCTGGATATTGGCGAGCGACAGGCCGACATTCTCGCTGATCAGGTCGAGATAGAGTTCGCGCTCGGCATAATGGCCGTCGGCCGTCGCTGCTTCGAGATAGAGCATGCCCACGACCCCGCTCTGCGCGGTCAGCGGTATGCACAGTGCGTCGTAGCCTTCGGGGTCGTCGAGATGCTGGCAACAGACATCTTCGCCGCGCTGGTTGCTGCGATGCCTGTGGCCGCGTCGCAGTGCCCAGCAGGATGCGGGGTCGAAATCGCCCAGAGTCAGCACCGGATCCTGCCAGCGGCCGATCGAGAGCAGCCGCCCATGCGCCTGATCGTGGACGAACAGCTGCCCCGCCAGATCGGGAAAGGCCTGGGGCAGATAGCAGGCGACGACCTCGGCCAGTTCGCCCTCGCTGTCGCAGCCCTGCATCCGGTGCATCATCCGCGCGATCAGGTCCTTGATCCGCCGATCCTCGTCGCGTTCGCGCTCGAGCCGCTCGCGCTCGATGCTGTCCTGGCGGAACAGGCGGACGGCGCGGGTGACTTCGCCGATCTCGTCGCGGCGGCGGTCGTCGGGCAGGTCGGCGGCATAGTCGCGCCGGGCGAGCCGGTTCACGACGGCGGTCATGTGCGTCAGCGGGCGCGCGACCCGGCGGGACAAAATGAAATAGAGGACGCCGAGGAACAGCAGGCCGGTGAGCAGGAGCAGCGCCTGGGCGATATCGTCCCAGCGGTCGGCGCGTTTACGTGTCGCGGCAATCTGTTCGTCGAGATCTGCCCGGACGACGGCCTTGAACCGGGCGGATGCCCGCGTGATGCCGTCGTGCAAGCCGATATGGACCGGGCCATAGAGCAGGTCGCGGGCGGCTTGCACCTCGCCGGCATCGACCGCCGCTATGGCGCGGCGCTCTATCGCCTCGAGCCGGTCGAGGTCGACCGCTGCCTGTTCGAGCGCGGTGCGGGCCGCCGCGCCCATAGGCCAGGAGCGGAGCCGCACCACGATCCGGTCGATCGCGGCGACCTCGTCGGTCTCGCCTAGCCAGTTGGCCTTATGGTCGGGCTCCCGCCGCACTGCGTAGAGACGCGCCTGATCGCGCAGGCGGGCATCGACGATCTGGAGTTGCTCGGCGATATGGATATAGGCCGACCGCATCTCGACCGCACGTCGTTCCTGCCGGTCCGCTTCGACCGCTGCCATGAACGCCCCGCCGGCCGCGAAGGTCAGCAGCAGCGTGGCGCCATAGGCCCAGTTGGTGATCGTCGCGATCCGCATAGCCACCCCCGATAGCCAGCGCCTGCTTTACACCCGCCTAACGCAGCGCGCAGGCCGTGGATTGCCCTTATTCGCGGGCACCTTTATTCGGGGACAGTATATGATTTAGGGTATCGGTCGGTGGAGGGGATGACGGGGGCAAATCTCCCCTATAAAACATATACTGTCCCTGAAAATGCTCTCGCCGAAACGGAGGTCAGGTCTCGTCCTTAGTCTTTGGTTTGCGGCCGCGCTTCCGGGGAGTAAGGGGGCGGGCGAGGGTGGCCTCCTGCCGGGCGACCCAAGGGTCTGCGGCGAAGGGCCGGCCCGTCGCCAGGCGGGACTCGATCGCCTTTGCGGCGTCCTCGTCAGTCTGGTGCGCGCCTGCTGCTTCGACGCCATCCCGCAGGAACGCGCGCCAGTCGGGCACATGGCGAGCCAGGCCCTCGACATCGGTCAACGGATCGTCGGCTGTGCGTTCCCCGGCGATATGGCTGCGCGCGCTCGACCAGCGCCAGTCTGCGGCATCGGCGACAAGGCCGGCGGCAACGGGATTGCGTTCGACATAACGGGTGGCGATCATCAGATGGGCTTCGTCCATCGGATAGCTGGCGAAGCGCGCCTGGAAGAGATGCCCTTGCCAGCCCTCGCGCCGGTTGATCGCGCGGGTGTAGCGTCGGTGCGCCTCGCCGAGCATCGCGCGCAGGCCGTCCTCGTTGTCGGGCACGAGCAGCAGGTGGACGTGATTGTCCATCAGGCACCAGGCGAGGCAGCGAGTCCCCGCCGCGCGGCCATGCTCGGCCAGCAGGGCGAGATAGCTGCGGCGATCGTCGTCCGAGAAGAAGACGGGCAGGCGCCGGTTGCCGCGCTGGGTCACATGATGCGCGACCTGCGGAATGACGATGCGGGCGATACGAGCCATGGCGACAGCTTGGCAGGGACCAGTTCACCGGTCAATTTATATACTGTCCCCGTTAAAAATCGGGGACAGTATATTTTTTAATTGTCCGCGTCTTCTCAGAGCGGCACCAAGGTCGCCATTTAATTCATATACTGTCCCCGATTAAATGGGGACGCCTTTCCCGCGGCGGGCACGGGAAAGGCGCGGATACTTATTTCGCCAGTTCGGCTTCGATCGCTTCGATGATGATCGCATCATCGGGGGCGATGTCGGGTGCGAAGCGGCCGGCGACGGTGCCGTCCTTGGCGATCAGGAACTTCTCGAAATTCCACAGCACGTCGGTGTCGTTCTCGGGCACGATGCCATAGCCGGCAAGGCGCTCCTTGAAGCTCTGATCCTTGAAGGTCTTGTCGGGCTTGGCCGCCACCAGCTTGGCATAGAGGGGGTGCTGGTCGTCGCCCTTGACCGAGATCTTCGAGAACATCGGGAAGTCCACGCCGTAATTGGTCGTGCAGAACTCCTGGATCTCCTCCTCGGTGCCCGGCTCCTGCGCGCCGAAATTATTGGCGGGGAAGCCGAGGACGACGAGGCCCTTGTCCTTGTACTGGGCATAGAGCTGCTCGAGTGCGGTATATTGCGGGGTCAGCCCGCACTTCGATGCGACGTTGACCGCGAGCAGCACCTTGCCGGCATAGTCGCCGAGCTTGGCGTCGTCGCCCTTGATCGTCTTCAGCGGGATTTCCTGGATATCGGTCGCCATCATCGACTCTCCTGTATTTTGAACCGGAGCGGTATCCATTTTGGCGTGGCCCGACGCAAGCGCCCTGTGGCCGAAATCGGCGTCCGTTTGCCGCCCAGCGTGACAATGCTGCCGTTGACGGGGCCGGACGGGGGCGGCAAAGCGACGGCATGAAGAAGCTTACTGGCCAGGACCGCTCGATCACCACCACATGGCGTCCCGCGACCCAGGCGGTCCGGGGCGGCACCGCGCGCTCGCATTATGGTGAGACGAGCGAGGCGATCTTCCTCACCTCCGGCTTCACCTATGACTGCGCCGGAGACGCCGCCGCGCGTTTCGCGGGCGAGCAGCAGGGGATGACCTATTCGCGCCTGCAGAACCCCACGGTCGAGATGCTCGAGGAGCGGATCGCCCTGATGGAGGGTGCCGAGGCCGCTCGCTGCATGGCGTCGGGCATGGCGGCGATGACGGCGGCGCTGCTGTGCCAGCTGTCGGCGGGCGACCATGTCGTCGCCGGGCGCGCCGCCTTCGGCTCGTGCCGCTGGCTGACCGACACGCTGCTGCCCCGTTTCGGAATCGAATCGACCATCGTCGACGGCACCGACAATGATGCATGGAAGGCCGCGATCCGCCCAAATACCAAGCTGTTCTTCTTCGAGACCCCGGCCAACCCCACGCTCGACATCGTCGATCTGGAGGCGGTGTGCCGGACCGCGAAGGATGCCGGGGTGCTGACGATCGTCGACAATGCCTTCGCCACCCCGCTGCTCCAGCGGCCGCTCGATTATGGCGCCGATATCGTGGCCTATTCGGCCACCAAGATGATGGACGGGCAGGGCCGGGTGCTTGCGGGCGCGGTCTGCGGCACCAACGAGTTCATCAACACCACGCTGCTGAGCTTTACCCGCAACACCGGGCCGACCCTGTCGGCGTTCAACGCATGGGTGGTGCTCAAGGGGATGGAAACGCTCGACCTGCGCATCCGCCGGCAGAGCGAGAATGCGCTGCAAGTCGCGCAGTTTCTGGAAAAGCGGGTGCCGCGCGCGCTCTATCCGGGACTTGCCAGCCATCCGCAGCATGCGCTCGCGATGAAGCAGATGTCGGCCGGGGGCACGATCATCGCCGTCTATCTCGACGGCGGGCGGGCGCAGGCCCACGGGCTGCTCGACGCGCTCGAACTGATCGACATTTCAAACAATATCGGCGATTCCCGCTCGCTCATGACGCATCCGTCGTCTACCACTCATGCCGGTCTGTCGGCCGAGGTGCGGGCAGAGATGGGAGTCGAGGAAGGCATGCTGAGGCTCAACGTCGGACTGGAAGATCCGCTCGACCTGATCGACGATCTCGACCGCGCGCTGAAGGCCGTGGGCCTATGATCATGAAGGCGCTGTTCCCGCATGTCGCGCAGACCCGCGGCGTCGTGGTGCGGGTGGCCGTGTCCTTCATGCCCGAACAGTCGGAGCCGGGGCGCGGCCGCTGGTTCTGGTCCTACCATATCCGGATCGAGAACGAAGGCAGCCAGGCGGTCCAGCTGCTGACCCGCCACTGGCTGATCACCGACGGGCGCGGCGTGAAGCATGACGTGCGCGGCGAAGGCGTCGTCGGCGAGCAGCCGGTGATCGAGCCGGGCCAATCGTTCGATTATGTTTCGGGCTGTCCGCTGCAGACGCCGACCGGATCGATGGAAGGCAGCTACCACATGGTGTCGGAGGACGGATCGACCTTCGAAGCGGCGATTCCGCGCTTTCCTCTGATCGGCCCGGCGGTCGCGCTCTGACGGGTACGGCAGGATGAAGCGGACCCATCTCCCCCTCAATGGCCTCCGCGTCCTGGACGCGG
>NZ_JAGMXV010000284.1 GCF_018006725.1 Rhizorhabdus sp. | reverse complement strand
AATCCGTTCACAATCGGTGTCCGGATCGTCGCGCCTGTTCGGAACGGTGTCAAGCTAGGTTGTGGACGCTTCGGCCCGCGGTGTCCGAAACCCTTCGGTTCCGGACAGGCGAAATTGCAACAGAGCCCTTGACACTTGGTTGATTACTCAATCAAGCATGCGGTCATGCAGGGCCAGCGAGTCACTCGTGAAAGAATCGTCGGAGCGGCAATGGAGTTGTTCTGGCTCAAGGGCTATGGCTCGACCTCCATCGCCGACATTTTGAGCCGCACCCAGCTTAACAGCGGCAGCCTCTATCACTTCTTTCCCGGCAAGCAGGATCTGCTGTTAGCGGTGCTCGAAACCTACCGGGCCGGCATCGCTCCCATGCTGCTTGAGCCGGCATGGGCGGTCATCGATGACCCGATCGAGCGGGTATTCGCGCTGCTCGCGCGCTACCGCGGCCTGATCCTGGAAAGTGATTGCACCTATGGTCGCCCGCTATGGCACGCTCTCGATCCCCGTCAGCATCCTTTACGCGCCCGACGACAACATCCTCGACGCGACGCTTCACGGGGAGCACACCGCCGCGCAGATCCCGGGCGCCGAGCTCATGCTGGTCGAGGGCGGGCACATGCTGCCCTTCACGCAAGGCCCCGCGACCGCACGCTGGATCCGGGCCGCGGCGGCGCGAAAGGAGCAGACCCATGCCCGATAACCTTCACGCGGACTATGTCATCGTCGGCGCGGGGTCGGCGGGATGCGTGCTCGCCAACCGACTGACCGCCGACGGGCGCACGACCGTGCTGCTGCTGGAAGCGGGCGGCGACGATCGGCCCGGCAAGGCGCGCGGTCAGTTCATGTCGAACCTGATGATCCACGTCCCCGTCGGCTACGCGCGGACGATCAAGGATCCCAAGGTCAACTGGCTGTACACCACCGAGCCCGACGCGGGCACGGGCGGGCGCCAGCACGTGTGGCCGCGCGGCAAAGTGCTGGGGGGATCGTCGTCGATCAACGCGATGCTCTACGTCCGGGGTCAGCGCGCCGATTACGACGGCTGGCGGCAATTGGGGTGCGAGGGCTGGGCGTGGGACGACGTCGCGCCCTACTTCCGCCGGTCGCAGAACCAGGAACGCGGCGAGTGCGACACGCACGGCGTCGGCGGACCGCTGCACGTGTCCGATCCCGCAAGCTCGCACGACGTGTCCGAAGCGGTGATCGCGGCGTGCGAGACGCTGGCGCTCGAGCATCGCGACATCAACGGGCCGGAGCAGGAAGGCGTCGGCTGGTACCAGGTCAACGTCAAGAACGGCCGCCGCCATTCTGCCGCCGTCGCCTACCTCCACCCGGCGATGACGCGCGCTAATCTCCGGGTTGAAACTCGCGCGCATGCATCGCGCGTGCTTTTCGACGGCGCGCGCGCGACGGGGGTGGAGTTCGTCCAGGACGGGATCACGAAGGTCGCGCGCGCGGACGCCGAGGTCATCCTCGCGGGTGGCGCGGTCAACTCACCCCAGTTACTTCAGTTGTCGGGCATCGGTCCCGCCGATCACCTGCGCGGGCTCGGCATTCCGATCGTCGCCGACCGGCCTGGCGTTGGCGAGAACCTCCAGGATCATTATGTCGTCGCGCAGAATTGGCGGCTCAAACCCGGTACCGTGTCGATCAACGAGCTAACCCGCGGCTTCCGCTTCATGGGCGAGGTCGCCAAGTATCTGTTCCAGCGGAAGGGCCTGCTGACACTGTCGGCGGCGCATGTGGCGGTGTTCTGCCGCTCACGCCCCGACCTAGCCGGCCCCGACATCCAGTTCCACATCCTCCCTGCCACGATGGACACCGACAAGCTCGTCAACGAGCAGAAGATGGTGCTGGAAACCGAGCCCGGCCTCACAATCGCACCTTGCCAATTGCGCCCGGAATCGCGCGGCCGGGTCCGTATCCGCTCCGCCGACCCGTCCGCGCACCCTGCTATCGAGACCAACTATCTTAGCGACACGATAGACGCGGAGGTTGTCGTCGCCGCTCTGAAATGGGGCCGCCGCATCGCCGCTGCCGCGCCGCTCGCGCGCTACATCGCGCACGAGACCAACCCCGGCATCGCCGTGCAGTCGGACGCGGACCTGCTGGACTATGCGCGGGCTTACGGCACGACGATCTACCACCCGGTGGGGACCTGCGCAATGGGCCACGGCCCGAACGCGGTTGTCGACCCGCAGCTGCGCGTCCACGGCATCGCCGCCTTACGTGTCGTCGACGCCTCGGTGATGCCGCGGCTGGTGTCGGGCAACACGAACGCGCCGACGATCATGATCGCGGAGAAGGCAAGCGACATGATCTTGGCTGCGAGGGGGATGCAGGTTTCGGCTTAACTCCCTTGCCCCCCGGCGGAGCCGGGGAACGGTTTGGAGCCGACCTGCCTTACCTCCGCTTTTGCCAACCTCCGCCCTACCACCTGCGCCAGCTTGCCCCAGGGCGGCCCGATCGTGTCCAACGCGTTGACGAAGCCTCCCTTGTAGGGGTCGGTTCCGGCTGAGGGCGAAATGACACCCTAAGCGTCTGTCCCTTTCGGCCAGAGATATTCGCCGGTGAGGAGGATGTGCGCCCAACCGAGCGGTGAGATATGGGCGAGAAGATGGTCGGGCGTATCGAGTCCTTCGCGACGTCGGGCTTCGACGGCATGGCCGAGATGCTTGGAGCTGGCCCGGAGGCGATGGCATGAGCAGGAAGCCGGAGCGTCCCCCGCCCGATCGCCGGCGCAAAGTGCGGTTTCGGGAGATCGCGCGCGGGATCGTCGCCAAGGACCGCTACAACCGCAAGTACGGCCTTGCCGTTGATACGGCAGGCGCCATCGCCAGGCATTGGAGCGAGCTTGAAGCGATGGTGTTGGCGGTGCCGGCGCCGATCCGGTCACCCGATATCCGCTGTCGAGCAACCGGCTACCGGACTCATGGAATGGGTGCCGATCCCGCCCCGCCCAAGAACTGCTTTTTGGAGCATTTGCCTGTTCACGCTGGGGCGTGGCGCCGAGCTGGCATTGGGCGGACACCTCGCTTTGACCATGACCAAACGGGGAACGGCCGATGGGAACTCGTCGTCCCCGGGCGTGCCATCGACAAGGCCATCAGCTTCGTGCGGCCGCGGAACGTGCCTGACTGACACGTCGCGAGATCAAGGCCGCAGAATTTCAGAAACTCGCGATGATGATTGAACCGGCGCAGATCGCCGGCTTCTGCCAGGATGGTCAGCGCGTTGATCGGGCCGATGCCAGGAATCTTGCGCAGCAGTTGGTAGTCGACATGCTCGGCCAGTCTGGCATGGGCAAGCCGCTCTATCTCGTCACGCTGTTGGATGAGGCTTCGCCCCTGCGCGATGCCCATGCGAAACATGGCGATTGCTGCCGAATCCTCCGGGACCGGCAGAGCGATGGAGGCGCAGGCCGTTTCGTATATGTCGTTGATGAGACGGGCCTTGGAAACCTTACGGCCGATGAGAGGCCAGGCCGCGGCGGAGAATGTCTCGGCCTCGAGCGCGATGATGCTGGCAAGAGTCGGGAACCGCTCGATGAGCGCAAAGAACCAGTCGGACCTGCTGTTGCCGGCGAAACGGGCGATCTCGGGAAAGTAGAGCGGCAAATAGTGGGTGGACTTACACGCTGCCCCGGTTATGCATTGCGATTGACGTAGAAACGGCGCAATTTGCGGATCCGTAGGATCATCCAGCGTCGATCTGGATGACCGGGGGAGAGAGACTGATCATGGCCACCGCCTCCAAGCAAATCGAGGACGAGGCAATCGAGGCGGCCCGCTCGATCGCCTATTCGATGCCGATAGAAGATATCGACATGACCGACTCATCGCGCTTCGTCGATAATACCCATTGGGCATTTTTCGAGCGGCTCCGAAAGGAAGCCCCGGTGCATTATTGCGCCAACGGCCGGTTCGGCCCGTTCTGGTCGGTGACGCGCTACAAGGACATCATGGCGGTTGATACCAACCACGCAATTTTTTCCTCGGAAGCGCATCTCGGTGGCATCACGGCTAAGGATCAGGATGATGATTTCATCCTGCCGATGTTCATCGCGATGGATCAACCCAAGCATGACGTGCAGCGCAAGGCGGTGTCGCCGATCGTCGCCCCGGCCAATCTGGCCGTGCTCGAAGTGCTGATCCGCGAGCGCGCTCAAAAGATTTTCGATAATCTGCCGATCAATGAGCCGTTCGACTGGGTCGACCGCGTCTCGATCGAACTGACAACGCAAATGCTCGCTACGCTGTTCGATTTTCCCTGGGAGGATCGGCGCAAGCTTACATATTGGTCCGACGTGACGACCATCGATGTCAGCGCGCCTGATGCCAAAATGACCCGCGACGAACAGCGCGCGATCTTGATCGAATGCCTCACCTATTTCACGGGCCTGTGGAACCAGCGTGTCAACGCGCCTCCGGCGGGTGATCTAATCTCGATGATGGCGCACAATCCGTCGATGCGCGACATGCAGCCGATGGAATATCTCGGCAATTTGGTGCTGTTGATCGTTGGCGGCAATGATACCACGCGCAACTCGATCACTGGCGGCCTGCTGTTCCTTAACGAGAATCCGGGCGAGTATCAAAAGCTCCGCGATAACCATGAGCTGATCGAATCGATGGTGCCTGAGATCGTCCGCTATCAGACCCCGCTCGCGCATATGCGCCGTACTGCGCTTCAGGATACCATCCTGGGCGGTCAGCACATCAAGAAAGGCGACCGCGTCGTGATGTGGTATGTCTCGGGCAATCGCGACGAAACCGAGATCGAAAATGCGGATGCATTCATCATCGATCGCGCTCGCCCGCGTCAACATCTGTCGTTCGGGTTCGGAATCCATCGCTGCGTCGGCAATCGTCTGGCCGAGATGCAGTTGAAGATCGTCTGGGAAGAAATACTAAAGCGCTGGCCGATGATCGAGGTGGTTGAGCCGCCGGTTCGGGTACAATCGGCCTTTGTCAAAGGTTATGAGCGCATGATGGTGCGTATTCCGGGCTGATCCCCCCTTTGATTGCTGATCTGTCATATCACTGAATATTCGGGGGACTTCATGCCGCGCGTCACTTTCGTTGAACCCAGTGGTACCGAACATCAGGTAGAAATTGCGAACGGTTATTCGGTCATGGAGGGCGCTCTCAATAACAGCATTTGCGGGATTGATGGCGATTGTGGTGGCAATTGCGCCTGCGGCACCTGCCATGTCTATGTCGCGGCCGAATGGCGCGAGCGGACCGGTACGCAGAGCGAAATGGAGCATGACATGCTCGAATTTGCCGAAGGCGTACGCGCGGATAGCCGGCT
>NZ_JAGMXV010000283.1 GCF_018006725.1 Rhizorhabdus sp. | reverse complement strand
ATCGGCTTGCCGTTGTGGAACTGCACGCCCTGGCGCAGCGGGATGGTGTAGGTCAGGCCGTCGGCCGAAATCGTCGCCGGGCCTGAAGCCAGCAGCGGCACCACCTTCCACGTGCCGTCGAAGGTGTAGAGCGTCTCGAAGATGTGCTGGGTGATGATCGAGACCAGGTCGGCGGTGACGCCCACCGGATCCAGTGTCGGCGGCTCGCCGACGGTCGCGACATTGATGACCTTGTTCTGGGCCTCGGCCGGCATGGCGCCGGCAAGCATGGCCGCAGCGATCGCCGTCGTGGCGATCAGGCGTCTGGCGAATCCGAACACGTGCATCCCTCCTCTGCGCGTGCCGGACCGGTCGGTCCGGCTTGACGGATGTTTTGTAACCCGATCGCCACGAATTGTTCAATATGTAAACAATATCTCATATTTTGGGATTTACAAGACCAACTCAGCAATGGCGGAGCAGGTTTTCACCACACCGGCGCGAACCCCAAGCGCGCCCGAAACCGACGGCAGGTTCGCGCTGCGGACAACCTATTGGCCGGACAGGAGAACTCGGCAAATGCCAGCCGGCCAGCCGCCAGTCAACTGTCGCACCACGCCCCTTTCGCGCCAGCAGGAGGTTTTCGAGCGGGGGAACAAGAGGTTAAGGTAGGGGCCGTCGCTCCCCGTGCGGGAGCGTGGATCGAAACCTTGGCAAGCTGACTTGGTTTCAGCCTGGTCGCCGCCGTCGCTCCCCGTGCGGGAGCGTGGATCGAAACTGGACGATCTCGGTCAGCTTCAACACGTCAGAGCGTCGCTCCCCGTGCGGGAGCGTGGATCGAAACCCGACATGATCACCCCACCGATTCGAGCACGAAGGGTCGCTCCCCGTGCGGGAGCGTGGATCGAAACCACGCCCTCGGTGATCACCACCCGCCCGCAGTTGTCGCTCCCCGTGCGGGAGCGTGGATCGAAACAGATCGAGCGGCGCAAGGCGCGGCGGGAACAGGCGGTCGCTCCCCGTGCGGGAGCGTGGATCGAAACGGCCGGCGTGCCGGAGATCGACCGACCCTCGTCCCAAAGTCGCTCCCCGTGCGGGAGCGTGGATCGAAACGCCGGCAGGTCGCCGGGCACGACGATCGCCGACGCGTCGCTCCCCGTGCGGGAGCGTGGATCGAAACGCTTGCTGTTGGAAGAGGGTCTGGGAAGAGCGGAAGTCGCTCCCCGTGCGGGAGCGTGGATCGAAACATCGCCATCATCGGCGAGGGCGACCGCCACCGCGGCGTCGCTCCCCGTGCGGGAGCGTGGATCGAAACATGTATGCGGTCGGCGCCCTGCCCATCGCTACCGGTCGCTCCCCGTGCGGGAGCGTGGATCGAAACACACAGGTTCAGTGTTTCGCACCGGCGGTGGCCGGGGTCGCTCCCCGTGCGGGAGCGTGGATCGAAACCAACCCGTCGTGCCGGGCGCCACCCGAAGGCCGAGTCGCTCCCCGTGCGGGAGCGTGGATCGAAACGATGACAGCCCGCCGCGCGGCGTTGAGCGAGGTCGTCGCTCCCCGTGCGGGAGCGTGGATCGAAACCTGGTCGGGCCGCATCGATGACCAGAGCCGGGCGTCGCTCCCCGTGCGGGAGCGTGGATCGAAACATCTGGCCGCCAGCCGCGCCAACCGAAGACGCGATGTCGCTCCCCGTGCGGGAGCGTGGATTGAAACGGCTTCAGACGGGCAGTTGCTCAAGCTCCAAAGGAGGGGACTGAGCGGCGTGATCGGCCTCACCCGGCGGCAGGCCGGCCGTCATTGAGCCGGCGGAACGACACGATGACAGTGCCGATCTCGAAACCAAACTTCGTGACCGAGGCCCGGTTGAGCACCACGCCGTCGGGCTGCAGGAACATCCAGTCGTCGAAATCCACCTCCCAGCGATCCTCTCCCACCTTGAGCGAGAAGCGGTAGCGCAGGTTGAAGGCGTTGCCGCGCGCCTGGGCGCGACCCGTTCCGATCACCCCGTCGGCCCGGCCCTCGTAACTGCCATCGGGCTGCCGGGCAAAGACCCAGACGCGGCGTTCGGTCTCGCCATCGTCATAGCGGAAATCCTCGGTCAGGGTGAGGCGCTGGCCATCCCACACACCATCCAGATCGACGACGAACTGCCGTCGGACCTTGCCGAAGCGATCGACGAACATGCCGGTCGCAGCCGACTTGCCCTGAAAATAGTCTTCGATCCGAAACACCGGATCGGGCCGCGACACGTCATCGATCTTCATGCCCCCGCATCCCGCCAGTACCAGTGCCAGACCGACCATCAAGGACATCAGGTATCCGCGCATTCCATCCTCATCGCCATGCGCCTGGACAGCGCGCGATGTGTGCGCGCGGTGATCCTGTAGCGCCAGATCAGTCCGATCACCAACAGCTTGATTACGACCGGCACCCCGCCATAGATCAGCGCGAGAAGCAAAAGCTGCGCCTCGCCGTTGCCGCCATCGGGCGAAAATCCGGCCAGTGCCAGCACCCCCAGCCCGAAGCCGACCGCAAGGCCCGCCGCCAGCTTGGTCGCGACCGTCCACAAGGCAAACATCAACCCCGCGCGATCGACGCGGAAGCGCCAGCGATCATAATCCAGGACATCGGCCTGAAGTGCCGGGGGCAGCGCGAGATCAGCGCCGAGCGTCGCCCCCGTCACCGCGCAGATCACCAGGAACCAGCCGATCCCGCCGGGCCCCAGCAGCGGTGCCCAGACGAAGGCCGCCGCACAGCAAAGCATCGCCGCACACCAGGCTCGATGCTTGCCCAGACGCCGGCTAAGCCACAGCCAGCCCGGGATCGCCAGGATACCCGACAGGAAGTAGATCAGCAGCGCCTGCGCAGTGTCGACCTCCGACGCCTGCAGCCGATGGCGCACGAACAGCGGAAACAGCGCGGCGGCAAGACCGTTGGCGAAGCCATTGCCGAACCAGCCCAGCATCAGTTGCAGGAATGGGCGGTTGCGGACGATCTGCAGGACGGCGGCCGGCGCAATCGGGGCTGGCGCGCGACGGCCCGGATCAGGTACGGCGAACAGCAGCAACAGGAAGGCCGGGATACCTATGGCGATCCCGACCCATGCCACCGTGGCAACGCTGGCGGCCAGGTCGCCCCCGCCGCGGGTGACGAATACGGGCAGGCTTCCGGCGGCGAGAATCCCGGCCAGACCGGCGACTTCGCGCGCGAAGGCGACGCCGCTGCGCGCGTCATAGCCGGTTGCCAGCTGCGCGCCCCAGGCCTGGTAGGGAATGGCCACCAGCGACCAGCCGACATAGAGGGCAAGCGCCCAGATCGCGAGATCGACCGGCCCGTCCGTGCCGCCCGGCGTGAACAGGCACACCAGCCCCAACCCGGCAATGGGCGCGCCTATGGCGATCAATTCCTTTCGGCGGCCCCATCGGTCCGCCGCCCAGCCGATCAGCGGGTCGGCCAGAATATCCGCCATGCGCACCGCAAACAGGATCGACGCCGTCGCCGCCAGGCCGACACGTTCGGCATAAAGGCCCGGCAGGTAGACATAGGCGGGGATCGTCGGCAGGGACAGCGCCAGTGCCGGCAGGGCATAGGCCGCAAGACGCCACCGCCCGATCACGACGTCTCGATCCGCGTATGGCCGACATCGATCGCGCCGCGGCAGACGCCGGCCCCGCCACGGCCCTCGGCGCGTGACCCGTCGATCGTGATCACCTTTCGCCACCTCTGTCGCGCATGGCCCGCCCCGCTGACACCCGTTCCGTCAGCCTTACGCGGCAGGCCGGCAAATGGATCACGTTATCGCAATGGACCCGCGCGGCCGATCTCCGGCATGCCTGGGTGCCCCAAGCAAACCGGCCTGATCCAGCTGTCGCTGCCCGGTGGCAGGCTGGCGGCCGCCGGATCGCCGCCACCGGCAGCCAGGGCAGCCCCGCATCAGGCGCGCAAGGAAAATATTCGTGACATGCCAATAGTGATGGGCAGCGCGGCGTCTGCGCGCCTGCGCTTCAGTCGCGATCAGCCCCTGCCTGCGCAACGACGTCCAGTTCGATCATCTGTTCAGGCTGGGCGCTTCAAATTCGGCCGGTATCCGGAGCCCCAGGGATGTGTGAGGCCGGGTTTCGTTGAAGTCCGGCCGCCGGATGAACACGGTATCGTCGGCAACTCTCCGGTCAAAATGCACTGGGGACAGCAGCAGCCGGCGGCTGCCCCCAGTGCAATACCTTCACTCAGCGCTTCGCGGTCGGCATTGCGCCAAGCTGGACGTGGATGTCGCCACCGATGGAAATCGGTGACCGACGCGTCGATCGCAGGCTTAGTTTGCGACCGGTGTCGATTGGGTCTGCGAAGCCGGCGCGGGCGACATCGCCGCATGCTGACGATCAGTCGCCGAGGCCTGGTTCTTGCTCATCGAGCAGGCCATTGCAGACGTTGATGAAAGGGCGAGAGCAGCAACGATCGCTATCATGAATTTCATATCTGCTTCCTCTGCTTGCCTGTCGCAATCACAGCGATTGCATTGTGAAGTCTAGCTCCGAAACCATCCGACGATCAGCTGGGCCCAATCGCTCGAGCCTATGAGGAGAATTCGTAAAACCAGGGGAAGTGACGGCATCGGCATCGCCGTCGGATATTCATGTCGAAGCCGCAGCCATACTTTCGTCTATCCCCGCCGGACACACGAAACGCTTCTCCTCGGCCACCGAGACTAACACCGTATTCCGAAGAGATCAGCAAACCCGGGATCAACAGCGCGTCATCGGGAATGACGCATCGGCGCACACCGGGTTCCCTCATCCGGGCCGCGGAACCTGGCTTCAGCGCGGCCCCGCCAGTTCCACGATGGCGGCGGCAAACGCGTCGGGCATTTCCTGCGGCAGGTTGTGGCCCGCGCCGTCGATGATCCAGCGTTGATAGCGGCCGGTGAAATGCGACTGGTCCGGGTCATCCGCCGCGGGAGGGTCGACGCCGTCGTCGCGGCCCTGCAACACGATGCAGGGCACCGCTATCGCGGGCTGGGCAGCCAGCCGCGCCTCGATGTCGTCATAGGCCGGATCGCCGGCGACGCCGCCGAAACGGTGGCGATAGGAATGCAGGACGATGTCGACGAAATCGGGATTATCGAACGCGGCGGCGCTGGCGTCATAGGTCGCGTCGTCGAAGCGCCAGCTGGGCGACCACAGCGACCAGATATGCCGGCACAGCGCATGCCGGTTCTGCGTCAGCCCGGCGCGGCCACGCTCGGTATGGAAATAATACATGTACCAGTAACGCGCCTCGACCGCGGCCGGCGCCGGTTGCCAGGCATTGGCGATGTCCTGGATGTTGTAGGCCGCGCCGCAG